>CAYWSG010000041.1:0-25400 GCA_964461055.1 uncultured Enterobacteriaceae bacterium
ACAAGGCGCCGCCGGGCGAAAAGCCCCTCGCCGGCGCCGCTGGGTCGCGCCCATGAGCCGGGTCGTCTTCGGCCTGATGCGGCTCGCGCACGTGCTGCCGCTTGCGGTGCTTGCCGTCATCGGCAACTTCGTCGGCGTGGTGATGTTCTGGCTCGTGCCCGAGCGCCGGCATGTGACGCGCATCAACCTCGAGAAGTGCTTTCCCGCCATGCCGGCGCGGGAGCGCGAGCGCCTGGCGCGCGCCCACTTCCGCGCCTTCTGTCGCAGCTTCGTCGAGCGCGGCGTGCTGTGGTGGGCGCCGCGCGCCCGGATCGAGCGCCTGGTGCGCATCGAAGGGCTCGAGCACCTCGATGCCGTCGCCGATCGCCCGGTCATCGTGTTCGCGCCGCATTTCGTCGGCTTCGAGGCGGCGGTGGCGCGGCTTTCCATGCAGGTTCCGATGGCCGGCATGTACTCGCGCCAGAAGGACCGGCGCTTCGATCGCCTGCTCTACGCCGGCCGCTCCCGCTTCGGGCTGACGCTGCATTCCCGCCAGGACGGCGTGCGCCGGATCCTTCGCGCTGTCTCGGAGGGCCTGCGCTACTTCTACCTGCCCGACATGGATTTCGGCCGGCGCGGGGCGGTGTTCATCCCGTTCTTCGGCGTGCCGGCCGCCACCACGACGGCGCTGTCGTATATTTCGCGCAGGACCGGCGCGGCCGTGGTGCCGTGCGTGACCCGCATGCTGCCGGGCGGCGCGGGCTACGTGGTTCGCCTGTATCCGGCGTGGAGCGGCTTCCCGAGCGGCGACGACCTCGCCGACACGCGCCGCATGGTGGCTTTCATCGAGGAGCGCGTGCTGGAGATGCCGGAGCAGTACTTCTGGCTGCACAAGCGGTTCAAGACCCGCCCGCCGGGCGAGCCGAGGTTCTATTGAGAACCACGGTGCGCTTCACCAAGATGCAGGGCGCGGGCAACGACTTCGTCGTCATCGATGCGACGCGCGAGCCCTTCCGTCTCGGCCCGGAGGAGATCGCGCGCGTGGCCGACCGGCATTTCGGCGTCGGCTGCGACCAGCTGCTCGTCGTCGAGCGCCCGAGCGGGCGCGAGGCCGACTTCCGCTACCGCATCTTCAACGCCGACGGCGGCGAAGTCGAGCAGTGCGGAAACGGCGCGCGCTGCTTCGTCAAGTTCGTGCACGCCAAGGGGCTCACCGACAAGCGCGAGATCCTCGTCGAGACGCTGTCGGGAACGATCGCCCCCCGCCTGGAGGACGACGGCGAGGTGAGCGTCGACATGGGGCCCCCGCGCTACGGCGAGCCTCTCGTCGAGCGCCTGCGCGTGGGCGGGGACGAGGTCGACGCCGCGATCCTCTCCATGGGCAATCCGCATGCCGTGCAGATCGTGCCGAGCGCCGAGGCGGCGCCGGTGCGCACGCAGGGCCCGCTGCTCGAGCACCACCCGCGCTTCCCGCAGCGGGTGAACGCGGGCTACATGGAAGTGCGCGACCGTCACGAGATCGTGCTTCGCGTCTGGGAGCGCGGCGCCGGCGAGACGCTCTCCTGCGGCACCGGCGCCTGCGCGGCGGCGGTCTCCGGGATTCTCCGCGGCGTGGTCGATTCGCCGGTTCGCGTTCAGACGCGCGGCGGCACGTTGACCATCCGTTGGGCGGGCGGCGACAATCCGGTGTGGATGAAAGGCCCGGCGCAGAGCGTCTTCGAAGGAGAGATCGAGGTATGAGAATCGAGCGCAGCCGATGAGCCCCGAAGAGGTCGCCATCTTCCTGCGGACCAACCCGCGCTTCTTCGACCAGCATCCCGAGCTCCTCGAGTCGATCCAGGTGCCCCATCCGTACGGCGGGCGCGCCATTCCGCTCGCCGAGCGCCAGACGCTTGCGCTGCGCGAGAAGCTGAAGCTCGTCGAAGGCAAGCTCGCCGAGCTCGTGCGCTTCGGCGAGGAGAACGACGTCATCAGCGAGAAGGTTCACCGCCTCGCGGTCGCGCTCGTAGGCGCGAGCGATTTCCCGGCGCTCACGCACGCGCTCTACTTCCACCTGCGCGAGGACTTCGCCGTGCCGCACGTTGCCCTGCGCATCTGGGGCAAGAGCGTGCCGGCCGACTTCCCGGAAGCGGCCGCCGTCGAGGCGGCCCAGCGCGAGAAGGCCGAGACGATGGGCGGGCCCGCCTGCGGCGCCGCCGAAGGCAGCCCTTTCCTGCCCTGGTTCGGCGAGGCTGCGGGTCACGTGCGCTCGGTGGCCGCCGTGCCGCTCGGCGAGACGGCCGTGTTCGGCGTGCTCGTCATGGGCAGCGAGGATCCCCAGCGCTTCTACGCCGACATGGGCGTGCTCTACCTCAGGCGGATCGGCGAGCTCTGCGCCGCCGGCGTCGGCGCGCGGCTCTAGCTCCGTGGGCGACGATCGCGGCCTCGCGCACGAGTACCTCGATGCGCTGAGGCGGCAGCGCCGCCTCTCCCCTGCGACCGTGCGCAACTACGGGCACGCGCTGGACCGCCTCTTCGTCCTTCTTGAAGGCCGCTCGCCCGCGGCGCTCGAGCCGGCGCAGGTGCGCCGCTTCGTCGCCGTGCTGCACGCGCAAGGCCTCGCCCCGCGCACGCTCGCGCTTACGCTCTCGGCGTGGCGCGGCTGGTTCCGCTGGCTTGCGCGGCACAAGGGCTTCGCCGCCAATCCGGCGCTCGGCATCCGGGCGCCGAAGGCGCCGAAGCCCCTGCCGAAGGCGCTTTCCGTCGAGCAGGCGCAGAAGCTGCTCGACGGCACCGGGCATGTCCCCGATGGCCGCGAATCCGACAGCGACCGGGCGGTGTGGCTTCGCGACCGCGCGATGTTCGAGCTCCTCTACTCCTCGGGCCTGCGTCTGGGCGAGCTGGTGGCGATCGACCTCGGCGACGGCCGGCTCGACCTCGCGCAGGGCGAGCTCACCGTGACGGGCAAGGGCGCCAAGACGCGCACCGTGCCGGTCGGCAGCCAGGCGCGAGAAGCGCTGCGCGCCTGGCTCGCGGTCCGCGACCGCCTTGCGCACCCCGCGGAGCGCGCCTGCTTCGTCGGCGCGCGGGGCCGCCGCATCGCGCCGGCGCAGGTCTGGAAGGCGCTTGGCCGCTGGGCGGGGAGGAGCCGCCTCGGCCAGGTCGTGCACCCGCACATGCTGCGCCATTCGTTCGCCACCCACCTGCTGCAGTCCTCGCAGGATCTGCGCGCGGTGCAGGAGCTCCTCGGGCACGCGAGCATCTCCACCACTCAGGTCTACACGCATCTCGACTTTCAGGCGCTCGCCAAGGTGTACGACGCGGCCCATCCGCGAGCGAAGAAGAAATGAGCGTCCTCGTCCTGAAGAAGGGGCGCGAGAAGTCGCTCGCGCGCCACCATCCCTGGATCTTCTCCGGCGCGATCGAGAGGGTCGAGGGCTCGCCCGCGGCCGGCGATACGGTGGAAGTGCGCGGTGCGGACGGCAAGTTCCTCGCGCGAGCCGCCTATAGCCCCGCCTCCCAGATCCGCGCGCGCGTCTGGAGCTTCGACCCCGCGCAGGCGGTCGACGCAAAGCTGCTGCGCGCGCGCCTCGAGAAGGCGATCGCGCTGCGCCAGGCGCTGCCCATCGCCCGCCATTCCAATGCGTTGCGCCTGGTGCACGGCGAATCCGACGGCCTCCCGGGCCTCGTGCTCGACCGCTACGCCGATGTCCTTGTCGCTCAGTTCCTCGCCGCCGGCGTGGAGCGCTGGCGCGAGGCGATCCTCGGCGCCGCCGCCGAGCTGACGGGGTGCGAGGCGATCTTCGAGCGCTCGGACGCCGAGGTGCGAAAGCTGGAAGGGCTCGCGCCGCGCGTGGGCTTCGCGCTCGGCAACCGCGCCGCCAACCGCTGCCCGATCGTCGAGTACGGCCTGCATTTCCGGGTCGACGTGGAGGGTGGCCAGAAGACCGGCTTCTTCCTCGACCAGCGCGAGAACCGGCAGCGCGTGCGCGCGCTTGCCGCCGGACGCGACGTGCTCGACGCGTTCTGCTACACGGGCGGCTTCGCCATCGCGGCGCTCGCCGGCGGAGCGAAGCGCGTCACGGCCCTGGAGAGCTCGGCCGACGCGCTCGAGGTGGCGCGCGAGAACCTTGCGGCCAACGCCTTGGAGGCCGCGCGCCTCGAGTTCGTCCGGGCCGACGTGTTCGCTCACCTGCGGCGGCTGCGCGACCAGGGTGCGCGCTACGATCTCGTCGTCCTCGACCCGCCGAAGTTCGCGCCGACGGCCGCGCAGGCGCGCAACGCCGCCCGGGCGTACAAGGACATCAACCTGCTCGCGTTCAAGCTGCTCGCGCCCGGTGGGCTTCTCGCCACGTTCTCCTGCTCCGGCGGCGTTTCGGCGGAGCTCTTCCAGTCGATCGTCGCGGGCGCGGCGCTCGACGCCGGCGTCGAGGCGAAGATCCTCGAGCGCTTCGGCGCCGCCGCCGACCATCCGGTGGCGCTCGAGTTTCCCGAGGGCGACTACCTCAAGGGGCTGCTCGTGCTGCGGAGTTAGAATCGCGGCCTCTTACACGCGCTCGCGACGGCAGGAGTCGACATGCAGCAGGACAACATGGTGCCCGTGACCATCCTTACCGGCTTTCTCGGCGCGGGCAAGACCACGCTCCTCAACCGCATCCTGAAAGAGGACCACGGCCGGCGCATCGCCGTGATCGAGAACGAGTTCGGCGAGACCGGCGTCGACGGCGACATCATCGAGAAGAGCGACGAGCAGATCGTCGAGATGAACAACGGCTGCATCTGCTGCACCGTGCGAGGCGACCTCATCCGCATCCTCGGTACGCTCAAGGCGCGCCGCGACAGCGGCGAGCTCAGCTTCGACCGCGTGGTGATCGAGACGACCGGCATGGCCGATCCAGGCCCGGTGGCGCAGACGTTCTTCACCGACGAGGAGATCGGCGAGTACTACCTGCTCGACTCGATCCTGACGGTCGTGGACGCGAAGCACGCGCCCAAGCAGCTCGACGAGTTCCACGAGGCGCAGGAGCAGGTCGGCTTTGCCGACCGCATCCTCATGTCGAAGACCGACCTCGTGTCCGAAGAGGAGGTGGCGTCGCTCTCGCAGCGCCTGAAGCGCATGAACCCGCGCGCGCCCATCAAGAAGGTGCATTTCGGCGAGGCGCCGATCGACGAGATTCTCGACATCCGGGGCTTCAACCTCAACGCCATCCTGGAGCTCGACCCGCAGTTCCTCACCGACGTGCAGCACGAGCACCACGACGAGGTGGAGTCGTTCGTGTTCCGCGCCGAGCGGCCCTTCGACGGCGACAAGCTCGAGCAGTTCCTCTCGGGCATGATCCAGCTCTACGGGCCGGACCTGCTGCGCTACAAGGGCGTTCTGTGGATGAAGGGCAAGCCGCGCCGGGTGGTGTTCCAGGGCGTGCACATGATGATGGGCGGCGACATGGGCAAGCCCTGGGGCAAGGCCGAGAAGAAGGGCTCGATCCTCGTCTTCATCGGCAAGAAGCTGCCGCGCGAGCTCTTCATGGCCGGGCTGGAGGAGTGCCTGGCGAAGTAGCCGCGCCGCTTCTTCCCGCGCGGCGCTCCGGCTAGAGCGCGTTCAGCGGGATCTTCAGATAGGAAATTCCGTTCGCCTCCGGCGGCGGCAGCTCGCCCGCGCGGATATTCACCTGGATGGAAGGCAGGATGAGGTTCGGCATGCCGAGCGTGCGGTCGCGCGCCTCGCGCATGCGCACGAACTCGTCCTCGGTCACGCCGTCGCGGACGTGGATGTTGCCGGCCCGCTGCGCGGCCACCGTGGTCTCCCACTGCACGTCGCGGCCCTCGGGCGGATAGTCGTGGCACATGAAGAGCCGCGTCTCGCCCGGCAGGCTGAGCAGGCGCCGGATCGACCGGTAGAGCGTGCGCGCGTCGCCGCCGGGAAAGTCCGCCCGCGCCGTTCCCACGTCGGGCATGAAGAGCGTGTCGCCCACGAACACCGCGTCGCCGACGCGGTACGCCATGTCGGCCGGCGTGTGCCCCGGGACGTGCATCGCCGAGGCCTCGAGGGCGCCGATGCGGAACGTCTCGCCGTCGGCGAAGAGATGGTCGAACTGCGAGCCGTCGAGCCGGAACTCCGGCTCGAGGTTGAACACCTTCTTGAACACGCCCTGCACCGTGCGGATGGCCTCGCCGATGGCGATCTTCCCGCCGAGCTGTCGGCGCAGGTAGGGCGCCGCGGACAGGTGATCCGCGTGCGCGTGCGTCTCCAGGATCCACTCGACCGAGAGCTGCCGCTCGCGCACGAAGGCGGCGATGGCGTCGGCCGAGTCGGTCGCGGTGCGCCCGGACCTGGGGTCGTAGTCGAGCACCGAGTCGACGATCGCGCAGGGCGAGCCCTCGCGCTCGTACACCACATAGCTGATGGTCCAGGTTGCCGGGTCGAAGAACGGCTGCACGCGGGGCTTCATTTCCGTGGGCCTCTCGGGATTTCGCATGGCGACACTATATTGATGAATATATTGTGAGTCAATATAATGTGCGGCGCGATAACGTCTTTCGGATCCCATAACAACGTCACGATGGAGCGGCCCGAAGCCATGCCCGCGATTCCCAGCACCATCGACCTCTCGGCCATGCAGCGCTCCGCCGAGAATGCCTGCCGCCTGATGAAGGCGCTGGCGAACCCGGACCGGCTGATGGTCCTGTGCGAGCTCACCCAGGGCGAGCGCAGCGTCGGCGAGCTGGAGCAGGCGCTCGGCATTCGCCAGCCCACGCTCTCGCAGCAGCTCACCGTGCTGCGCGAGGAACAGCTCGTGGCGACGCGCCGCGAGGGCAAGCACATCTTCTACAGCGTGCGCAGCGCCGCGGCCCTCGCCGTGCTTCGCGTGCTTTACGCGCAATTCTGCGCACCCGGCAAAGGCGCCTCCCGATGAGCATCGATTTCGCGCACTTCACGCCGTGGGCCTCGCTCGCCGGCGGCGTCCTGATCGGCACCGCTGCGGCCATGCTGGTGCTGCTGAACGGCCGCATCGCCGGCATCAGCGGCATCCTCGGCGCGCTTTTCGTGCCGCGCAGCGGCGAGGTGCTCTGGCGCGTGGCCTTCCTCGCCGGCCTTCTCGTCGCGCCGGCCCTCTGGCATCTCGCCGGGGGCACCGTGCTCGCGCGCATCGAGGCGGGCTACGGGACGCTCGTCGTCGCGGGCCTCCTGGTCGGCCTTGGCACGAGCTATGGCTCGGGCTGCACCAGCGGGCACGGCGTCTGCGGCCTTTCACGCCTCTCGCCGCGCTCGCTCGTGGCGACCGCGGCGTTCATGCTGAGCGGGTTCGCCACGGTCTACGTCGCGCGCCACCTTCTCGCCTGAGCCGAACCGATCTTCCTGCCATGAACCCACTTTCCGCTTTCGCCTCCGGCCTCGTATTCGGCATCGGCCTCCTCCTTTCGGGCATGTCCGACCCGGGCAAGGTCATCGGCTTCCTCGACCTTGCCGGGGCATGGGATCCGTCGCTCGCCTTCGTCATGGCGGGCGCCATCCTCGTCGGCTTCTTCGCCTTCCGGCTGGCCGGCCGCCGCGGGCAGGCGTTCCTCGGCGGCGCCATGCACCTGCCGGAGCGCCGGGACCTCGACCGTCGCCTCGTCGCCGGCGCCCTCGTGTTCGGCATTGGCTGGGGGCTCGCGGGCTTTTGCCCCGGACCGGCCATCACGGCGCTCGGCGCGGGCTACGGCAAGGCCCTTGTCTTCGTGCTCGCCATGCTCGCGGGCATGGCCGCCTACACGCTCGCCGAGCGCTGGCGAGCCGCGCGCACCGCTCATCTGACTACTTGACTTCGCGTCCTCTGGCGCGCATCTAATACTAAATGGAGCAATTCCACGGCACGACCATTCTGTCGGTGCGCCGCGAGGGCAGCGTGGCGCTCGGCGGCGACGGGCAGGTCACGCTCGGCAACATCGTGGTGAAGGGCGGCGCGCGCAAGATCCGGCGCCTGTACCACGAGCGCATCCTCGCCGGCTTCGCGGGCGGCACCGCCGACGCTTTCACCCTCTTCGAGCGCTTCGAGGCTAAGCTCGAGAAGCACCAGGGCAACCTGCTGCGCTCGGCCGTCGAGCTCGCCAAGGACTGGCGCACCGACCGCATGCTGCGGCGCCTCGAGGCGATGCTCGCCGTCGTCGACAAGGAGCGCTCGCTCATCATCACCGGCATGGGCGACGTGCTCGAGCCCGAGCTCGGCATCGTCGCGATCGGCTCGGGCGGTCCGTATGCGCAGAGCGCGGCACGGGCCTTGCTCGAGAACACGGCGCTCGGCGCGAGGGAGATCGTCGACCGATCGCTCGCCATCGCGGCCGACCTCTGCATCTACACCAACCACCAGCGCGCCATCGAAACGCTGGAGTAACGGCAGGAACGCTGGAGCAACGGCATGAGCGCCATGACCCCGCAGGAGATCGTCCACGAGCTGGACAAGTACATCATCGGCCAGGCGCGGGCGAAGCGGGCGGTGGCCATCGCGCTGCGCAACCGCTGGCGCCGGCTGCAGGTGGCGGAGCCGCTGCGCCAGGAGATCACGCCCAAGAACATCCTGATGATCGGGCCCACCGGCGTGGGCAAGACCGAGATCGCGCGGCGTCTCGCGCGCCTCGCCGATGCGCCCTTCATCAAGATCGAGGCGACCAAGTTCACCGAGGTCGGCTACGTCGGCCGCGACGTCGACACCATCATCCGCGACCTCGTCGAGATCAGCGTGAAGCAGACGCGCGAGCAGGCGATGCGCAAGGTGCGCACCCGGGCCGAAGAGGCGGCGGAGGACCGGGTGCTCGACGTCCTCGTCGGCTTCCAGGACAGGGGCGAGGAGAACGTGACCCGGCAGCGGTTCCGCAAGAAGCTGCGCGAAGGGGAGCTCGACGACAAGGAGATCGACATCGAGGTGGCGGTGACCCAGCCGCAGATGGAGATCCTCGCCCCGCCGGGCATGGAAGACCTCACTTCCCAGATCCAGGGCATGCTTTCGAACCTGGGCGGCGGGCGCAAGCGCCTGCGGCGCCTGAAGATCCGCGACGCGATGCAGGCGCTCACCGAGGAGGAGGCCGCCCGCCTCGTGAACGACGACGAGCTGAAGGCGCGGGCGGTGGCGAACGCCGAGCAGAACGGCATCGTCTTCCTGGACGAGATCGACAAGATCAGCAGCCGCTCGGACATCCAGGGGGCCGACGTCTCGCGCCAGGGCGTGCAGCGCGACCTGCTGCCGCTCGTCGAGGGAACCACCGTCTCGACGCGCTACGGCATGGTGAAGACCGACCATATCCTCTTCATCGCTTCCGGCGCCTTCCACCTGAGCAAGCCCTCGGACCTCATTCCGGAGCTGCAGGGCCGCTTCCCGATCCGCGTCGAGCTCGACAACCTGTCGGTGGACGATTTCGAGCGCATCCTCGTCGCGACCGACGCGAGCCAGGTGAAGCAGTACCAGGCGCTCCTCGCGACGGAGGGCGCGCAGGTGGAGTTCCGGCCGGAGGCCATCCGGCGGCTGGCCGAGATCGCCTTTCAGGTGAACGAGAAGACCGAGAACATCGGCGCGCGCCGCCTCTCCACGGTGCTCGAGAAGCTGCTCGAGGAGGTTTCCTTCGAGGCCGGGGCCAAGGGGCCGGCGACGATCACCATAGACGCCGCGTACGTGGACGCCCGGCTCGGCGAGCTGGCGGTCGACGAGGACCTTGCCCGGTACGTGCTCTGACCCCGGCGCGGGAGCCCCTTGAAACGGCCTCGGCCAGCCTCACATAGCTGACAAAGGGGCGTGGATGCCCCGGGCTCAGGTACGAAAGGAGAAGCTATGGCCGCCATTACCCGTTACGACCCGTTCAATGAGCTGGTCGACGATCTGTTCAGGGGTTTTCTCGTCCGCCCGCTTGCTCGCGAGGGCGGCGTCGAGCGGATGCCGCGCATGAAGGTCGATGTCGCCGAACGGAACGGCGCCTACGTGGTCAGCGCCGAGATCCCCGGCGTGCGCAAGGAAGACATCGACGTGTCGATCGACGGCGCCCAGGTGACCGTCACCGCCGAGGTGAAGCGCGAGAAGGAAGCCGCCCAGGACGAGCGCGTGCTCCACGCGGAGCGCGTTTTCGGCAAGATGAGCCGCAGCTTCACGCTGCCGCTCGAGGTGGATGACACCAAGGCCGAAGCCAAGTACCGGGACGGCGTGCTCGAGCTGACGCTGCCGAAGAAGCAGGCGGCGCAGCGCAAGCAGATCAGCATCCAGTAGCGGCAGCCGGACTTGCTCCACGGCGCTCGCTTCACAGACCGGCGGGCCGTGGAACCAGGCGGTAGAATCCGGGGGCGCGCATGAACGCCCCCCAACAGCACACCCCCCAGGCCGCCGAGAAGGCGCGCATCCTGGCCGAGGCGCTTCCGTACATCCAGCGCTTCCACGGCCGCTCCATCGTGGTCAAGTTCGGCGGCAACGCCATGACGGACGACGCCCTGAAGCAGGACTTCGCCCGGGACGTCGTGCTGCTCAAGCTGGTCGGCATGAACCCGGTGGTCGTCCATGGCGGCGGTCCCCAGATCGAGCGGCTGCTCGCCCGGCTGGGCAAGAAAGGCGAGTTCGTCCAGGGCATGCGGGTCACCGACCGCGAGACGATGGACGTCGTCGAGATGGTCCTCGGCGGCCACGTGAACAAGGAGGTCGTCGAGCTCATCAACCAGGCGGGCGGCAAGGCGGTCGGCCTGACGGGGCAGGATGGCGCCTTCATCCGCGCCCGCAAGCTGCTCGTGGAGTCGAAGGAGAGCGGCAAGGTCGACATCGGCCAGGTGGGCGAGGTCGAGTCGATCGACGCCGAGGTGATCGGCGCGCTCGAGCGCGGCGGCTTCATTCCCGTCGTCGCGCCCATCGCCACGGGCGCCGATGGCACCACCTACAACATCAACGCCGATCTCGTGGCGGGCAAGCTGGCGGAGGTGCTGCGCGCCGAGAAGCTCGTCGTGATGACCAACACGCCCGGCGTGCTCGACAACGAAGGCAAGCTCCTCACGGGCCTCACGCCCCGCGCCATCGACGATCTCGTGAAGAAGGGCGTCATCGCCGGCGGCATGCTGCCCAAGATCGACTCCGCCCTAGACGCGGCGCGCAACGGCGTGCGCAGCGTGCACATCATCGACGGCCGCGTGCCGCATGCGCTGCTCCTCGAGGTGCTGACCGACGAAGGCGTCGGCACGCTGATCCGCAGCAAGTAGGGCCTGGTGCGCATCGCAAGCCTGCCGCCCTCGCGGCGCGTATGGATCTTCGACCTCGACAATACGCTGCACGACGCGCGGCCGAAGATCTTCCCGTCCATGCACGCGCAGATCAACGCTTACCTGAAGCGGACCTTCGGCGTCGACGACGCGGGCGCCGAGGCCATGCGGGTCGGCTTCTGGCGGCGCTACGGCACCACCATGAACGGCCTCATGCGCCACCATGGCACCGACCCGAGGCGCTTCCTCGCCGAGACGCACGTGTTTCCCGAGCTCGGCGACCTCATGGTCCGCGAAAACGCGCTGCACCACGCGCTCGCGCGCCTCGAGGGTCGCAAGCTCATCTTCTCCAACGCGCCGCGGCGCTATGTCGAGCAGGTTCTCGACGCGCTGGGCGTCGGCCGCTTCTTCGATGCGGTCTACACCATCGAGGACGCGCGCTTTCGCGGCAAGCCCGCGCTGCAGGGCTTCCACGTGCTGCTGCGCAAGCATCACCTGGATCCGCACCGCTGCGCGTTCGTGGACGACATGCTCGAGAACCTGCGCGCCGCGCGGCGCCTCGGCATGTCCACGGTGTGGGTGAGCCGCACCCGCCGCCGCGTCCCCTACGTCGACCTCGTCGTGCGGTCAGTCACGGAGCTGCCGAGGCTGGTGTTCCGTTATCAGTAGTCCTGTGGGTAGAATCCGGCGCGTCTCCCAGCGCGGCGCGTCCGGGCGCCCCCCACATGCCCAGAGTAAAAGGCGAACGCCGGCTCGAAATCCTGAAGGCCCTCGCGGAGATGCTGCAGGCGCCGAAGTGGGAGCGGATCACGACCGCGGCGCTCGCGCAGCGGCTCGACGTGTCGGAGGCCGCGCTCTACCGGCATTTCGCCTCGAAGGCGCAGATGTACGAGGGGCTCATCGAGTTCATCGAGAACTCGGTCTTCACGCTCGCGAACCGCATCACCGAGGACGAGGCCGACGGCCTGCGCCAGGCGGAGAAGCTTGTCGAGATGCTGCTCGTCTTCGCCGAGCGCAACCCCGGCATGGTGCGCGTCATGACGGGTGACGCCCTCGTCGGCGAGCACGAGCGGCTGCAGGCGCGCATGAACCAGTTCTTCGATCGCTTCGAGGCCACGCTGCGGCAGGCGCTTCGGGGCGCGGCCGACGGCGACGCCGCCGGTCGCGCCGGCGCGCTCCTTCGCTACGTGATCGGCTGCCTGCACCAGTACGCGAAGAGCGGCTTCGTCAAGAAGCCGGCCGAGAGCTTCGGCGCGCAGCGCCGCTTCCTGCTGCAGTAGCGGCTCGCGTCAGCCGGCCGGCGCGCAGACCGCGCAGCCCGGGTCCTTGCGCACGCGGATGGAGCGCCATTGCGCGCTCTTCGCGTCGATGGCGAGAAGCCGGCCGCGCGCGGGCTCGCCCGCGCCAGTGAGGAGCTTGATCGCCTCCGCGGCCTGCAGCGCGCCGATGATGCCGGTGAGCGGCGCGAGCACGCCCATGACGGCGCAGCGCAATTCCTCGGTCTCGCCGGCCTCCGGGAAGAGGCAGGCGTAGCAGGGCGAGTCCGTGCGCGAAAGGTCGAACACCATGAGCTGGCCGTCGAAGCGGATCGCGGCGCCGGCGACGAGCGCCCGCCGCCGGCGCACGCATGCGCGGTTGAGCGCATGGCGGGTCGCGAAGTTGTCCGAGCAGTCGAGCACCACGTCGTGCTCGGCGACGAGCGCGTCGAAATCGGCCTCGCCGAGGCGGCGGGGAAGCTTCTCGATGCGCACCTCGGGGTTGAGCCCGTGGAGCGCACGCGCCGCCTCGTCCACCTTGCGCCGCCCGATGCTCTCCGGACGGTAGAGGATCTGCCGCTGGAGGTTCGTGAGGTCGACTTCGTCGGCATCCGCGATGGTGAGCCGGCCGATTCCGGCCGCGGCGAGGTAGAGCGTCGCCGGGCAGCCGAGGCCGCCCGCGCCGACGACGAACGCACCGGCGGCGCGCAGCCGCTCCTGTCCCTCTACGCCGATCTCCGGAAGGAGAATGTGCCGGCTGTAGCGGAGGAGCTGCTCGTCGTTCAGTTCCGCGGACGTCAGTTGGATTTCGTCGTCGCCCCGGCGGGCTTGGTGTTCTCCGGCGTGGGCGCCTGCTGGCCCTTCACCGGCTCGCCCTTCAGGAAGGCGAGCGCCTGCGCGAGCTGGAAGTCGTCCTTGGAGCCGAGCTCGGTCGGCTTGCGGTCCCCGTTCTGCAGGCCCGGCTTGGTGCGCGGCTCGGCGCGAGCCGGCTCGGGTTGCGTCCCGTTCGTGAGGTGCCCGCTCAGGTCGGCCTCTCGCACGCGCGCGGAGACGTCGTTGGGATCCTCGACGATGATGTCGGGCGTGACGCCGAGCGCCTGGATCGAGCGGCCGCCCGGCGTGAAATAGCGCGCCGTGGTGAGCTTGATGGCGGTGTTGTTGCCGAGCGGCATGATGGTCTGCACGGAGCCCTTGCCGAACGTCTGCGTGCCCATCACCTTCGCCCGCTTGTGGTCCTGCAGGGCGCCCGCGACGATCTCCGAGGCGGACGCGGAGCCGCCGTTCACGAGCACGACCATCGGCACCGTCTTCACCGCCGGCGGCAGGCCTTCCAGCACGTCCTTGCGGCGACCGCGCGCGTAGTCCTCGGGCGAGGCGAAGAACTTGCGCTTCGCGTCCTCGGCGCGCCCGTCGGTGGACACCACGAGTGCCTTCGGCTGCAGGAAGGCCGCCGACACGGCGACCGCGCCGTGCAGCAGGCCGCCCGGATCGTTGCGCAGGTCGAGCACGAGGCCCTTCAGCGGGCCCTGGCTGAAGAGCCCTTCGAGGTGCTTCGCGAGGTTCTCCGGCGTCGACTCCTGGAACTGCGACACCCGGACCCAGCCGTAGCCCGGCTCGATGAGCTTCGACTTGACGCTCTGCACCCGGATTACGGCGCGGGTGATCTTGACGACCATCGGCGCGCTCTCGCCCTTGCGCGAGATGGTGAGCGTGATGCTCGTGTTTGGCTTGCCGCGCATGCGCTTGACCGCGTCGCCGAGGGTCATGCCCTTCACCGGCGTGTCGTCGAGCTTGATGATCAGGTCGCCGGGCTTGATGCCGGCGCGGAACGCCGGCGTGTCCTCGATCGGCGAGATGACCTTGACGAAGCCATCCTCCATGCCGACCTCGATGCCGAGGCCGCCGAACTGGCCCTGCGTGCCGACCTGCAGCTCCTTGAACGCCTCCGCGTCGAGGTAGGCCGAGTGCGGGTCGAGGCCCGTGAGCATGCCGTTGATCGCCTCGGTGATGAGGCGCTTGTCCTCGACCGGCTCGACGTAGTTGCTCTTGACCGCCCCGAAGACGTCCGCGAACGCACGCAGCTCCTCGATGGGCAGCGGCGAGTGCGCGCGATCGGCGATGGCCTGGAAGTTGAGGCTGACGAGAACACCGGCCACCGCGCCTACGACGATGAGTCCGATGTTTTTCATCTTGCTTCGCATGTGCTTGATTCCCGCTTTGTTTCCTGGTGAGAGCGGAGGGGCGGAGCCCGCCGGCGCGGGCCCACTGGCGGCCGTGGCGATCAGCGCAGCCGGACCCAGCGCAGGGGATCGAATGCCTCCCCCAAGTGCCTCAGCTCAAAGTATAAACCCGTTTCCTCGTTGCCCCCGCTCGCGCCCGTGGTCGCAATGGCGTCGCCCGCCTCCACCGCATCGCCGACCTGCTTGAGCAGCGACTCGTTGTTCGCGTAGATGGAAAGATACGCCTCGCCATGGTCCAGGATCAGGATGTTGCCGAAGCCCCGCATCCAGTCCGCGAACACCACCCGACCCCGCGCAATTGCCAAGACGGGGCGGCCCTCCGGCGCGCGGATGAAGACGCCCTTCGATTCGGTGCCGGCAGCTCCCCTTGGAGCGCCGAAGCGAGCGGTCAGTTCCCCGGCGACCGGAAGCCGCAGGCGGCCTCGCAGGCTCGAGAACGGATGCGGCGCCCCGCCGGGCTGCGGCACCCGATCCACGCGGCTGTAGAGCGCGCGACCGAGCTCCTCGACCAGCCGCGCAAGGCGCGCCTCGTCGGCGCGCAGCCGTCCGATTTCCTTGCGGCCGCTGCGGATTTCGGCGGCGATGCGGGCAAGCACCTTCCGACGCTCGCCGCGCTGCTCGACGATGCGCTCGCGCTCGGCGGCGCGGGCGCGCGCGTTGGCGGCCAGGCGCTCGCTGCGCAGCTCCGCCGCGCGCGCCATCCGGTGCGCTTCGGCGATCCCCTCCCGGTAGCCGTTCAGGAGCTCCGCTGCGGCCCGCGCGACGTGGCCGGCATAGTGAAGCTGGCGGGCGACCTCGCTCGGGTCGGCGCCGGAGAGCGCCACGCGGAGCGCGTCCGGCGCGCCGGCCGCGTAGCGCGCTCTCAGCATCCGACCGACCGACGCCTTGCGCTCGGCAAGGCGCGCCTCCAGCGCGCGCTGCTCCTGCGCATGCCGCGCCGCGGCTTCGCGCATCCGGCGTTCCTCGGCCTCGAGCGCCGCCAGGGCGCGGCTCGCATCGGAGATCGCCTTTTCCGAGGCGCGCAAGGCGTCGCGCGCCTCGCGCCGCTCGCGCTCCTGCGCCTCGAGCTGCCGGCTGAGGGCCTCGATGCGGGCGCGAAGCGCCTTGAGATCGGCCTCCTTGGAGGCCGACGCGATGAGCGGGCCAAGCGCGAGACAGGCGAAAAGGAGCGCGGCGAGCGGCGGCCCGGCGAGCCTCAGGCCTTGGCCTTCCCTTGCGTGGCGACCGACGCCGTGCGCCGCGCCACTTCCTCCGGGTCGCCGAGGTAGTAGCGCTTGATCGGCTTCAGGCTCGCGTCGAGCTCGTAGACGAGCGGGACGGCCGTCGGAATGTTCTCCTTGACGATCGCCTCGTCGGAGACGGCGTCCAGGTACTTCACCAGCGCGCGAAGCGAATTGCCGTGGGCAGCGACGAGCACGCGGCGCCCGGCCCGGATCGCCGGCGCGATCGTGCTTTCCCAGTAGGGCACGACGCGCGCAACCGTGTCCTTCAAACACTCGGTGAGCGGCACGTCGACGCCGGCGTAGCGGGGGTCACCCGCTTCGCGGCGCGGGTCGCCTTCTTCGAGCGCCGGCGGCCGCACGTCGTAGCTGCGCCGCCAGGTCAGCACCTGCGCTTCGCCGAACTTCGCCGCCATCTCGCTCTTGTTGAGCCCCTGCAGGGCGCCGTAGTGTCGCTCGTTCAGCCGCCAGCTCTTCTCTTCGGGGAGCCACACCTGGTCGAGCGCCTCCAGGGCAAGCCACAGCGTGCGCACCGCGCGCTTCAGCACCGAGGTGTACGCCACGTCGAACCGGTAGCCATGCTCCTTCAGCAGGCGTCCCGCCGCCTGCGCCTCCGCGACGCCCGCCTCGGTGAGGTCGACGTCGGTCCAGCCGGTGAAGCGGTTCTCCAGGTTCCACTGCGATTCGCCGTGGCGAAGCAGGACGAGCTTGTGGTGCGGGGCGGCCATGGTGGGTGAATTATAATGAGCGCTTCCCGTCGTCATTGATCCATGCCTGCGCATCAGGTCTCGCGCGATTTTTTCCACCCATCCCAATCTTTCGCTGACCGCCGCCGTGGAACCTTCGCTGCTCAAGTTCCTGCAGAACAATTCGCTCATGCTGGCGGTCGCCGTCGTGTCGGGCGCGATGCTGCTCTGGCCGCTCGTGCGCCAGCGCGGGGGCGGACCGTCCGTCGACTCGAGCCAGGCGACCCAGCTCATCAACCGCGAGGATGCGCTCGTGCTCGACGTCCGGGAGGCGGCCGACTATGCCGCCGGGCACATCATCGGTGCGAAAAACGTGCCGTTCGCGCGCATCGAGTCGGGCACGCTGCCGGGCGACATGGCCAAGCGCAAGGAGAAGCCCGTGATCGTCTATTGCGACCAGGGCGCCTCCGGCGCGAAGGCGGCGGCGGCGCTACGCAAGCAGGGATTCACGCGGGTGCTCAATCTCGCCGGCGGCCTCGCCGCCTGGCGGCAGGCCGGGCTGCCGGTGGAGAAGAAGTAGGTGGCGAAGGTGCCGACTTGAAAGTCCAGATGTACGCCACGGCCGCCTGTCCCTACTGCCAGTCGGCGAGCCGCCTGCTCGAGCGCAAGGGCGCGCAGGACGTGGAGCTCATCCGCGTCGACCTGCACCCCGAGCGGCGCGCCGAGATGATGGAACGCAGCGGCCGGCGGACCGTGCCGCAGATCTGGATCGGCGAGCGCCATATCGGCGGCTGCGACGACCTCTACGCCCTCGAGCGCGAGGGCAAGCTCGACCCACTCCTCAAAGGCACCCCATGACCGACGCCGCGCCGCAAGCCAGTTTCCAGATCGAGAAGCTCTACGTAAAGGACCTCTCCCTGGAGATCCCGCACGCGCCCGGCATCTTCACCGAGCAGGTGCAGCCGCAGCTCGAGGTGCAGATCGGCACCGCGGTGTCGAGCTTCGCCGAAGGGCTCTTCGAGGTCACCGTGACGGCGACCGTCACCGCGAAAGCGGGCGAGCGCACGGTGTTTCTTGCCGAAGCGGCGCAGGCCGGGATCTTCTCGCTTCGCAACGTGCCGCAGGAGGAGCTCGATCCGCTGCTCGGAATCGGCTGTCCGACGATCGTCTTTCCGTACCTGCGCGAGACCATTTCGGATCTCGTCACGCGCGGCGGCTTCCCGCCCGTGCTGCTGAGCCCCGTGTCCTTCGAGGCGCTCTACCTCCAGCGGTTGCAGCAGCAACAACAAGGCGAGCAACGGCAGGACGCGCAGCGGCCGGGCGCCTCGCCCGCCGGCGGGGCACAGGCCGCGGGCTAGCGTCGCGGCGGCGGGAGCCCCGGCCGCATGGCGCGCATCGCAGTTCTGGGCGCAGGCGCGTGGGGCACCGCCATCGCCTGCGCGCTCGCGCCTCGTCATTCCGTGGCGCTGTGGGCGCGGCGCGCCGAGCACGCCCGCGCCATGGCCGCAGCCGGGCGGAACGAGCGCTATCTCCCGGGCATCGACATCCCCAGCGCCGTCCATCTGACGGCCGAGCTGGCTGACGCGCTCGGCCAGGCCGAGCTCCTGCTCCTCGCGACGCCGGTGGCGGGATTGCGCGAGCTCCTTGCCCGTATTCCGGCCGCGCATGCGCTCGTCTGGCTGTGCAAAGGCTTCGAGGAAGGCTCGGGCCTGCTGCCCCACCAGATCGTCGAGCAGGTGCAGGGCGCCGGCGCGCGCTGCGGCGCGCTCTCGGGACCGTCCTTCGCCCAGGAGGTGGCGCGGGGTCTGCCTTGCGCGCTCACGCTGGCCTCCCGCGACGAGCAGTTTGCCCGCGAGGCGGCGGCGCTGCTGCACGGGGGACGCCTGCGCGTTTACTACTCCACCGACCTCGTCGGGGTCGAGATCGGCGGCGCCGTCAAGAACGTCATGGCGATTGCCGCCGGCATTTCCGACGGGCTCGGCCTGGGACTGAACGCGCGCGCGGCGCTCGTCACCCGCAGTCTCGCGGAGATCGGCCGGCTGAGCGCGGCGCTCGGCGGCAGGAGAGAGACGGTCATGGGCCTCGCCGGCGCCGGCGACCTGATGCTCACGACCACCGGCGACCTTTCGCGCAACCGTCGCGTGGGGCTCGCGCTCGCCCGCGGGCAGCCGCTCGCCGGCATCCTCGCCGAGCTCGGCCATGTCGCCGAAGGCGTGCGCTCGGCGGCCGAGGTGGCCCGGCTCGCGCGCTCCCTGGAGGTCGACATGCCGGTCACCGACGCGGTGCAGGCGGTGCTCGAAGGCGCGCTCGCGCCCGCCGATGCGGTCGAGCGGCTGCTCTCGCGCGATCCCAAGCCGGAACGCTGACAGGCACCCGCAGGCAGATCAGCTCGAGCCGGCGAAGCCGAGCTGGCGCCACGCCTCGTACACCGTCACCGCGACGGCGTTGGAGAGATTGAGGCTGCGGTTTCCCGGGCGCAGCGGCAGGCGGAGCCGTTGCGCGTCCGGGACGCTATCGAGGATCTCGGCCGGCAATCCCGTCGTCTCGGCGCCGAAGACAAGGGCATCGCCCGCCTGAAAGCGGACTTCGAACGCGCTTCTCGCGGCGCGGGTCGTCAGCGCGAGGAGACGCCTGTCGCCAAGCGCCGCCAGGCACTGCGCCCAGTCAGGATGCACGCGCACTTGTGCCAGGTCGCGGTAATCGAGGCCGGCACGCCTGAGCTGCTTGTCCTCGAGCGTGTAGCCGAGCGGCTCCACGAGATGCAGCCGGCAGCCGGCGTTCGCCGCCAGGCGGATGACGTTACCCGTGTTGGGCGGGATCTCGGGATGGACGAGGACGATCTCGAACATGCGCGCTACCGGGGTGCGGGCGTGCGGGCGACGACCAGATTGACGACGCGCGAGGCGCCGGCACGCTTGAGCGCGCCGGCGAGCGCGTCGAGCGTGGCGCCGGTCGTCATGACGTCGTCTACGATCGCGACGCGCTCGCCCTGCAGGCGGGTGGAGCAGGCGAAGGCGCCACGGACGTTTTTATCCCGCGCTTCGAGCGGCAGATCCGTTTGCGGCGGGGTGTCTCGTACCCGCACGCAAAGCGCCGCGCGCAGCGGGGCGCGCACCAGCATGCCGACGGCGCGTCCGATCTCCGCCGCCTGGTTATAGCCACGGCTTCGCAGGCGCTCGCGAGAGAGCGGCACGGGCACGACAAGGTCCAGCGGTCCGGCTGCGGCAAGCCTCGGCGAAAGCAGGCCGGCGAGCAGCGGCGCCAGGGCAAGCTCGCCGCGGAACTTGAGCGCGTGGATGAGCGCATCGGCCGGAAACTCGTACGCGAGCGCGCTCACCGTGGCGTCGTACGCGGGCGGACGGGCGAGGCAGCGTCCGCAAAGCGCGCCGCCCGGCGAAGCGAGCGCGCAGCGCGGACAGGCGGGATCGGGCGCCCTGGGCAGCTCGGCTTCGCATGCCTCGCAAAGAAGTCCGGCGGCTGCGCCGCGGCAGAGGAAGCAGGCGCCTCCGAACACGCGGGCGGAAAGGTTTTTCAGCATGCTATCGTCCGAGCGATGTGGACTGTAGCGCAGCTCGCCCGGGACCTCGATGCCGGGCGCACGACGAGCCGCGCGCTGGTGGAGCAGGCGCTCGAGCGGATCGCGGACCCCTCGGGTGAGGGGGCGCGCGCCTTCGTGCATGTCGACGCCGAAGGAGCGCGCGCCGAGGCCGACCACGCCGACGCCCTGCGCAAGCGCGGCATCCGGCGCTCCCCGGTGGACGGGCTTCCCGTCTCGCTCAAGGATCTCTTCGACGTGGCAGGCGAGGTGACCCGTGCAGGCTCGGTGCTTCTCGGCACCGCGCCGCCGGCCGGCGCGGACGCCGCCGCGGTGGCCCGGCTGCGTGCCGCGGGCGCGGTATTCGTCGGCCGCACCAACATGGTGGAGTTCGCCTTTGGCGGCGTCGGGACGAATCCGCACTTCGGCACGCCGAAGAACCCTTGGGACCGCGCGACCGCGCGCGTGCCGGGCGGATCGACTTCGGGAGGCGCCGTCGCCGCTGCGGACGGCATGTGCGTCATGTCCCTCGGGTCCGACACGCGCGGCTCGATCCGCGGGCCGGCGGCGCTCTGCGGCATCGTCGGATTCAAGCCCACCGCGAGCCGCGTGCCGCGCGAGGGCGCTTTCCCGCTCTCCTTTACGCTGGACTCGGTGGGCCCGCTGGCAGGCAGCGTCGCCTGCTGCGCAACGTACGACGCCATCCTGAGCGGGGAGCCGGTGGAGCCATTGCCCGAGCTGCCCGCAACGGGCCTGCGGCTCGTGGTGCCGCGCTCCTCGGCGCTCGAGGACCTCGACCGCGAGGTGGAGAAGGCGTTCTTCGGCTCGCTGGAGCGGCTGCGCCGGGCAGGCGCGAGCGTGACGGAGCTCGCGGTGCCGGCGTTCGACCGTCAGGACGAGTACTTCAAGGGCGGCGGCTTCGCCGGCGCGGAGTCCTACTACATCCACCGCCCGCACCTCGGCGAGCTCGAGCGCTACGATCCGCGCGTCGGCAAGCGCATCCTCCTGGGCAAGGACATCTCGGCGGCCGACTACGTCGCGCTCGGCTTCCTGCGGGCCGAATACCAGAGGAATGTCGGCGAGCTCATGCAGCCCTACGACGCCTTTCTCATGCCGACCGTCCCCTGCATCGCGCCCTCGATCGCCGAGGCGACGCGCACGGACGACGACTATTTCCGCTGGAATGCACGAATCCTCCGGAACAACGGGCTCATCAATTTCCTCGACGGCTGCGCCGCGTCGGTTCCCTGCCACGAGCCAGGCTCGGCGCCCGTCGGCCTGATGATCTGCGGCACGGCCGGCACGGATCGTCGCATCCTCGCGGTGGCGGCGGCGATTGAAAGAGCGCTCCTCGACGATTGACGCGCGAGCGGCGCGCCGCCGCTTCGAGCGCGCCGCACGAACCTACGCACGCGCGGCCCGGCTGGAAGCCGAGGTTGGCGCGCGCATGCTCGAGCGCCTCGACTACGTGCGGATCTCGCCGCGGCGCATCCTCGACGCGGGCAGCGGCCCCGCGCGCGAGGCGAAGCTGCTCGCGCGCCGCTATCGCGGCGCGCAGATCGTCGCGCTCGATTTCTCCTTTGGCATGCTCGAGCAGGCGAGGAAGGGCGGCTGGCTGCAGCGATCGCCCGTCAAGGCCGTGTGCGGCGACCTCGTGCGCCTGCCGCTCGCCGACGCCTGCGTGGATCTCGTCTGGTGCAACATGGCGCTGCATTGGGCCTCCGATCCGGCGGCGGTGACGCGGGAATTCGCCCGCGTGCTCGCGCCGGAAGGGCTGCTTCTCTTCAGCACGCTGGGTCCGGACTCGCTGCGAGAGCTGCGTGCGGCGGCCGGTGAGGCGAGGGTCCACGAGTTCGTCGACATGCACGATCTCGGCGACCTGCTCGTCGCCTCGGGGCTCTCGGCGCCGGTCATGGAAATGGAAATGCTTGCCATTCGGTACCCCGGGCCGGCGGGCCTGCTCGACGATCTGCGCCGCACCGGCCAGACGAGCGCGCGCGCCGACCGTGCACGCGGACTCTCCGCAAGCGGCTTTCGTGGCCGGCTGCAGAATGCGCTCTCTACCATGTCGGGATCCGGGTTTACGTCGACCTACGAGCTCGTTTACGGGCACGCCTGGCGGAGCGCGCCGCGGGCCGCGAAACCGGCACGCGGCATAGTGCAATTTCACCCGCGTTCCTTGAGCTAGGTTGTTGAAATGTGATAATTTACGGCGCCTCGTGAGCATGCCGAGTCAAGATCTTCCGCCGCGGGCGTTCGCGTTCCGGAAGGAGAATGTTGGCTACAGCCTGACGCTCAAGCGTAACTGCTCGATATCGCCGGCTGGGGCGCTCTGTATGCTCGCGGCGCTTGCGGTCGTCACCCTCGCAATTGGAATCGGCTTCGCCATGCTTGGTGCCTGGCTGATATTGCCGTTCGCGGGACTGGAGATCGCAGCGCTCGGCATCGCGTTCGTGGCGTATGCCCGGCGCGCGGCCGACTACGAGAGGATTGAGTTCGCCCGCGACCGGCTGACGGTCGAGGTGGCCGAGGCCGAGCGCGTGGTGCGCTACGAGCTCGACCCGCGGCGCGCCACGGTCTTTCTCGAGAAGGAAGTGGGATACGGGGCGCGCGTGGTGCTGCGCGATCCCGGAGAAGAACTGGAGGTCGGCCGGCACCTCGACGCGGATTCGCGCGTCGAGCTGGCCGCCGAGCTCTCGAGACGACTGCGGGTTTGATTCGGGGACTGCGGAACATGAAGGGATTTTTCAGCGGAAGGATCGTTTCTCTCGTAGCGGCGCTCGCTGCCCTCGCCGCCTCGGCGCCGGCGCACGCGGTCGCCTGGTATTTCCAGACACCCGCTTCCCAGATCGCGCGCGACATCGATCAGCTCCACCAGTACGTGATGTGGCTGATCATCATCATCTTCGTCGGCGTGTTCGGCTTCATGTTCTGGGCCTGCTACGCGCACCGCAAGTCCGTCGGCCACAAGGCGGCGCAGTTCCACGAGAACACCACCGTGGAGCTCATCTGGACCATCATCCCGGCGATCATCCTCGTCATCATCGCCTGGCCGGTCACCAAGACGGTGATCGCGCAGAAGGACACCTCGGCCTCCGACATCACGGTCAAGGTGACGGGCTACCAGTGGAAGTGGGGCTACGACTACATCAAGGGCGAGGGCGAGGGCATCCAGTTCCTCTCCACGCTCACCACGCCGCGCGAGCAGATCGAGGGCAACGCGCCCAAGGGCGAGAACTACCTGCTCGAGGTGGACAACGAGATGGTCGTGCCGGTGGGCAAGAAGATCCGCGTGATCACGACCGCCGCCGACGTGGTCCACGCCTGGTGGGTGCCGGCCTTCGGCGTCAAGCAGGACGCGATTCCCGGGTTCCTGCGCGACATCTGGTTCAAGCCCGAAAAGGAGGGTGTCTTCCGCGGCCAGTGCACGGAGCTCTGCGGCAAGGAGCACGCCTACATGCCCATCGTCGTGCGCGTCGTCTCGCAGGACGACTACACCAAGTGGGTGACGCAGAAGAAGCAGGCGATGAGCGCCTCCGCCGACGATCCCGGCAAGACCTGGGCGGAGGACGAGCTCATCAAGCGCGGCGAGAAGGTCTATGCCGCGAACTGCGTCGCCTGCCACCAGGCGAACGGCCGCGGCATGCCGCCCGCCTTCCCGTCACTCGCCGGCGGCAAGCTCACCACCGGGCCGAAGGAGGGCCACATCGACATCGTGCTGAACGGCAAGCCGGGCACCGCCATGGCGGCGTTCGGCAAGCAGCTGAACGACACCGACATCGCCGCGGTGATCAGCTACGAGCGCAACTCGTGGGGCAACAAGGCGGGAATCGTGCAGCCGGCCGAAGTGAAGGCACGGCGCAAGTAAAACAGGGGGTCAGGAGAACTTCATGAGCTCGATCGTAGACACGCATCCCGTCGGCCACGCCCACGACGACCACGGGCATCACGGCAAGTACAGCGGGCTGATGCGCTGGGTCACCACGACCAACCACAAGGACATCGGCTCGATGTACCTGTGGTTCAGCTTCATCATGTTCCTGGTCGGCGGCACCATGGCGCTCGTCATCCGCGCCGAGCTCTTCCAGCCCGGGCTGCAGGTCGTCGATCCCGACTTCTTCAACCAGATGACCACCATGCACGGCCTCATCATGGTGTTCGGCGCGATCATGCCGGCCTTCGTCGGCTTCGCGAACTGGCTGATCCCGATGCAGATCGGCGCGCCCGACATGGCCTTCGCGCGCCTCAACAACTGGTCGTTCTGGCTGCTGCCCTTCGCCGCGTCGCTGCTCATCCTCTCCTTCTTCATGCCGGGCGGCGCCCCGGGCGTGGGCTGGACCATGTACGCGCCCCTCACCGTGCAGCAGGGCATCGGCATGGACCTCACGATCTTCGGAATCCACATCCTCGGCATGAGCTCGATCCTCGGGTCGATCAACATCATCACGACCATCCTCAACATGCGCGCGCCGGGGATGACGCTGATGAAGATGCCGCTCTTCTGCTGGACCTGGCTCATCACCGCGTACCTGCTCGTCGCCACGATGCCGGTGCTCGCCGGGGCGGTCACCATGACGCTGACCGACCGGCACTTCGGCACCTCGTTCTTCAACGCCGCGGGCGGCGGCGACCCGGTGCTCTACCAGCACATCTTCTGGTTCTTCGGCCACCCCGAGGTCTACATCATCGCCCTGCCGGCCTTCGGCGTCGTCTCGCAGGTGATCCCGGCGTTCTCGAGGAAGCCCCTCTTCGGCTACGCCTCGATGGTCTACGCCGTGGCGGCAATCGCGATCCTGTCGTTCATCGTCTGGGCGCACCACATGTACACCGTGGGCATGCCGGTCACCGGCCAGCTCTTCTTCATGTACGCCACGACGCTGATCGCCGTGCCGACCGGGGTGAAGGTGTTCAACTGGGTGGCGACGATGTGGAAGGGCTCGCTCACCTTCGAGACGCCGATGCTCTTCGCGATCGGCTTCCTCTTCCTCTTCACCCTGGGCGGCTTCACTGGCCTCGTGCTGTCGCTCGTCCCGGTGGACATCCAGCTGCACGACACCTACTACGTCGTCGCGCACTTCCACTACGTGATGGTGGCGGGCGCGCTGTTCTCGGCCTTTGCGGGCATCTACTTCTGGCTGCCCAAGTGGACGGGGCGCATGTACGACGAGCGGCTCGGCAAGCTCCACTTCTGGCTGACGCTCATCTTCTTCAACCTGATCTTCTTCGTGCAGCACTTCCTCGGCCTCGCCGGCATGCCGCGGCGCATCCCGGACTACCCGCTCATGTTCGAGACCTGGAACAAGGT
>CAYWSG010000042.1:0-24860 GCA_964461055.1 uncultured Enterobacteriaceae bacterium
AGCTGCTCCTCGACCGCAACTGCCACAAGAGCGTGCACCACGGCGTGGTGCTCTCCGGCGCCCACCCGGTCTATCTCGACTCGGCGCTCAACCGGAAGTACGGGCTCCACGGCCCGGTGCCGAAGAAAGTGCTCCTGCGGGCGATCGAGAAGCACCCCGACGCCGAGGCGCTCATCCTCACCTCCTGCACCTACGACGGCCTGCGCTACGACCTCGCCCCCATCGTGCAGGCGGCGCACGCGAAGCGCATCAAGGTCATCATCGACGAGGCCTGGTACGGCTTCGCGCGCTTCCACCCGGCGTTCCGGCCCACCGCGCTCGAGGCGGGCGCCGACTACGTTACCCAGTCGACGCACAAGGTGCTCTCGGCCTTCTCGCAGGCCTCGATGATCCACGTGAACGACCCCGACTTCCGCGAGCACCTCTTCCGCGAGAACTTCAACATGCACACCTCGACGAGCCCGCAGTACGCGCTCATCGCGAGCCTCGACGTGGCGCGCAAGCAGGCGGTCATGGAGGGCTACAAGCTCCTCTCCCGCACGCTCGAGCTCGCGCGGGAAGTGCGCGAGATGATCAACTCGACGAGGGTCTTCCGCGTGCTCGAGCTGGGCGACCTGCTGCCCGAGGAGGTGCGCGACGACGGCATCCGCCTCGACCCGACCAAGGTCACCATCGACATCTCCGGCTGCGGCTATACGGCCGAGGACCTGCAGAAGGAGCTCTTCGAGCGCTTCAACATCCAGGTCGAGAAGTCGACCTTCAACACGCTGACGCTCCTTCTCACCATCGGCACGACCCGCTCCAAAGTCTCGCGCCTCTACGACGCGCTCATGCGCATCGCGCGCGAGAACCGGGCGCCGCGGCGGCTGGTGCAGACGCCGGAGATCCCGCCCTTCACGAAGCTCCGCTTCCTGCCGCGGGACGCCTACTACTGCGGCGGCGAGCTCATGCCGGTGTTCGACGACCGCGAGCGCATCAACAAGGCCCTCGCGGGTCGCGTCTGCGCCGACCAGATCGTGCCCTACCCGCCGGGCATCCCGGTCCTCGTCCCCGGGCAGCTCATCACGGCGCAGATCGCCGAGTATGTCGGCGACCTCCTCCACTCGCACAAGCGCATGGAGATCCACGGAGTGGTGCACGAAGGCTACCTGCCCTGCATCCGCGTGCTCAAGGAGAGCGAGGAAAAGGCGCTCCGGAGCCTGTCCTGATCGGCCGTTGACCTCCATGGCAGAGAAGCCCCCGCTGTCATGAAACGGTCACCTTGCCCCCCTAATCTGCCGGCCGCCCCATGACCACAGAGAGAGGAAGCAAGGTGATATCGAGGTTTTTCGGCAGTCTCGCGGTTCTCGGCCTGGCGAGCGCCCTGGCCGCCCCGGTGCTGGCGCAGGAGGTGGTAAAGCTCGACGGCTCGAGCACGGTCTACCCGGTGAGCGAAGCGGTCGCCGAGGACTTCCAGAAGGAAAAGCGCGGGAAGATCCGCGTGACGGTAGGCATCTCCGGCACGGGCGGCGGCTTCAAGAAGTTCTGCCGCGGCGAGACCGACATTTCCAACGCTTCGCGCCCGATCCTCGCCAGGGAGATGCAGGCGTGCCGCGAGGCCGGCATCGAGTACTACGAGTTTCCCGTGGCGTTCGACGCCCTGACAGTCGTGGTGAACCCCAGGAACAGGTTCATCCAGCGGCTCACGCTTTCGGAGCTGAAGAAGATGTGGGAGCCCGCCGCGCAGGGCACGGTGACGCGCTGGAACCAGGTCAACCCGGCCTGGCCCGACGCGCCGATGAAGCTCTTCGGCCCGGGCGCCGACTCCGGCACCTTCGACTACTTCACCGAAGCGGTCGTCGGCAAGTCGAAGTCCTCGCGCGGCGACTTCACGGCCTCCGAGGACGACAACGTGCTCGTGCAGGGCGTCTCGCGCGACGTGAACGGCCTGGGCTACTTCGGCTTCGCCTACTACGTCGAGAACCAGGACAAGCTGAAGGCGGTGCCCATCGTGAACGAGAAGGGCCAGGCCGTCGCGCCCTCGATGGAGGCGGTGGAAAAAGGCACCTACTCGCCCCTCGCCCGCCCGATCTTCATCTACGTGAGCGCCGAATCGCTCCAGCGCCCGGAGGTCAGGAGCTTCGTCGAGTACTACCTGACGAACGCCGGCAAGCTCGCCAGGGAAGTGAAGTACGTGCCCCTGCCCGCGAACGCCTACAAGGTCGCCCTCGAGCACCTGCAGAAGGGCAAGAAGGGGACCGTGTTCGGGGGAATCGCGGAGGTCGGCGTCACGATCGACGAGCTCCTCCAGCGGGAGGGCAGGCTGTAGATGGCGGCGGTCCTCCCGGCCGCCTCGCTCGCGCACCGGCGCTCGCGCCTGGTGCGCGAGCGCATCATCGAGGCGATCCTGTTCCTCGCCGCGCTGGTCAGCGTCTTCACCACGGTGGGCATCGTCTACATCCTGGTGAAGGAATCGATCGTGTTCTTCCGGCACGTGCCGGTCTGGCAGTTCCTCACCGACACGCAATGGACGCCGCTCTTCGACGATGCGCACTTCGGCATCGTCGTGCTCCTTTCCGGCACGCTGACGAGCTCGATGGTCGCCCTCGCGGTCGCCATTCCGCTCGGCACCATCATCGCCATCTACCTCTCGGAGTTCGCGCCGTTCCGGCTGCGCGAGGTGGCGAAGCCCTTCCTCGAGCTGCTGGGCGGCGTGCCCACCATCGTCTACGGCTACTTCGCCCTGCTCTTCGTCACGCCGCTCCTGCAGCGCATCTACCCGGAGCTGCCCGGCTTCAACCTGCTCTCGGCCGGCCTCGTCATGGGCATCATGATCATTCCCTACGTCGCCTCCATCTCCGAGGACGCCATGCGCGCGGTGCCGATGAGCCTGCGCGAGGGCTCCTACGCCATGGGGGCGACCCGCTTCCAGACGGCCACGCGGGTCGTCGTGCCGGCGGCGTTTTCGGGCATCGCCTCGGCCTACATCCTGGGCATCTCGCGCGCCGTAGGCGAGACCATGATCCTCGCCGTGGCCGCCGGCATGCAGCCCAACCTCACCTTCAATCCGCTCGAGCCCGCGGCCACCATCACCGCGTTCATCGTCCAGGTGGCGCTCGGCGACCTGCCGCACGGCTCCGTCGGGTATCAGACGATCTTCGCCGCCGGCCTCACGCTGCTCGTCTTCACGCTCGCCTTCAACGTGCTCGGCCACGTGCTGCGCAGGCGCTTCAGGGAAGCTTACTGATGGCAGTGAGCATGCAGAGTGTGAAGAAGCAGGTCCGCCGAAGGAAGCGCTGGGACGTGATCTTCGCCCTGGTCGGGATCGTCGCCCTGATGATCGGCGTGCTCACCTTCGTGGCGCTCTTCGCCGAGATGGCCATGAACGGCGCCGGCCGCCTGAGCGTCGACTTCTTCACGAGCTTCCCCTCGCGGCGCGCCGGGCAGGCGGGCATCCTTTCCGCCTGGGTGGGCTCGACCCTGGTGATGCTCGTCACCGCGGCCGTCGCCGTGCCGCTCGGCGTGGCCTCGGGCATCTATCTCGAGGAGTACGCGCGCAAGCACTGGCTCACCGACCTCATCGAGATCAACATCACCAACCTCGCCGGCGTGCCCTCGATCGTCTACGGCCTGCTCGCGCTCGGCCTCTTCGTCTACCAGTTCGGCCTCGGGCAGAGCATCCTCTCGGCCGGGCTGACGCTCGCGCTCCTCATCCTGCCGGTGGTGATCGTCGCCACGCGCGAGGCGATCCGCGCCATCCCGCAGGGCATTCGAGAGGGCTCCTACGCCTGCGGCGCGACGCAGTGGCAGACGGTCCGCTACCACATCCTGCCCTACTCGTCCGCCGGCATCCTGACCGGCGTGATCATCGGCATGGCGCGCGCCATCGGCGAGACCGCGCCCATCATCACCATCGGCGCGCTCACCTTCATCGCCTTCCTGCCGCCGGCGCCGATCGCCGCCGAGCCGCCCTTCGTCTCGTTCGAATGGCTCTTCTCGCCCTTCACCGTGATGCCGATCCAGATGTTCAACTGGACCTCGCGGCCCGAGGCGGCCTTCCACCAGAACGCCGCCGCGGCGGGCTTCGTGCTCGTGGTCATGACGCTGGCGATGAACGGCGCGGCCATCTGGCTGCGCTACCGGCTGCGCCGAAACATCAAGTGGTAGGGAGATAATCATGTCCGCCCCCGAAACCGTCGTCCTCGAATCCGGCATGAAGCAGGAATCCGCAGCCGGGCTGAAGCCCAAGGCCGAGGTCGCCGACCTCAGCTTCTACTACGGCCACTTCCGTGCGCTGAAGGACATCACCATGCCGGTGTACGAGCACAAGGTCACGGCGCTGATCGGGCCTTCCGGCTGCGGCAAGTCGACGTTCCTGCGCTGCTTCAACCGCATGCACGACCTCTATCCGGGCAACCGCTACGAGGGAAGCATCCTGCTGCAGCCCGACAACGCCGATCTCCTCGCGCGCGGCGTGGACCCGATCGAGGTGCGCATGCGGATCGGGATGGTGTTCCAGAAGCCCAATCCCTTCCCGAAGTCGATCTTCGAGAACGTGGCCTACGGCCTGCGCGTGCGCGGCGAGCGCTCGCGGCGCCGCATCGAGGAGAAGGTGGAGCAGGCGCTGGAAGGCGCGGCGCTCCTCGAGGAGGTCAAGGACCGGCTGCACCAGCCCGCCTTCAACCTCTCCGGCGGGCAGCAGCAGCGCCTGTGCATCGCGCGGGCGCTGGCCACCGACCCGGAGCTTCTGCTCTTCGACGAGCCGACCTCGGCGCTCGACCCCATCGCCACCTCGTCGATCGAGGAGCTGATCCACGACCTCAAGCAGCGCGTGACGATCCTCATCGTCACGCACAACATGCAGCAGGCAGCCCGCGTGTCGGACTTCACGGCGTACATGTACCTTGGCGAGATGGTGGAGTTCGGCGTCACCGACAGGCTGTTCATCAAGCCGGCGAAGAAGCAGACCGAGGACTACATCACGGGCCGGTTCGGATAACGGCGGCCAGGGGACGACCATGGGCATCAGCGAGCACGCCTCCAAGCAGTACGACCTCGACCTCGACGCCATCCGCTCCCGGGTGCTGCAGATGGGCGGCCTGGTGGAGTCGCAGATCCGCCGCGCCCTCGACGCGCTCGCCACGGGCGACCGCGCGCTGATCGACGAGATCATCGCCAACGACCATCGGGTCAACGCCATGGAGGTGGAGCTCGACGGCGACTGCAGCCAGGTGATCGTGCGGCGCCAGCCGGCGGCGGGCGACCTGAGGATGATCTTCGGCATCACGAAGACGGTGACCGACCTCGAGCGGATCGGCGACGAGGCGCAGAAGATCGCCCGCATGGCGCGGAGCCTCCACGAGCGCGGCAGCGGCGCGCTGCCCGTCGACCTGCGCCACGCCGCCGACGTGGCGCTCTCCATGCTGCGCCGCACGCTCGACGCATTCGCGCGCATGGACGCTGCCGCGGCGGCCGAGGCCATCCGCCAGGACGATGCGATCGACACCGAGTTCCAGTCGGTGCTGCGCCAGCTCATCACCTACATGATGGAGGATCCGCGCACCATCACTTCGGCGCTGGACATCGTCTGGATCGCCAAGGCGATCGAGCGCATCGGCGACCACGCGAAGAACATGGCCGAGTACGTGATCTATATCGTGCGCGGGACCGACGTGCGGCACACCGACCCCTCCAAGCTCGAGCCGTGACCGCCACGATTCTCGTCGTCGAGGACGAGCCGCAGGTGCAGGAGCTCGTCGCGGTCAACCTCGAGCACGCCGGCCACCGGGTGCTGCGTGCGGCGAGCGCCGAGGAGGCCGAGGCAGTGATCCGCGCCGAGCTGCCCGACGTCCTCGTGCTCGACTGGATGCTGCCGGGCGAGTCGGGCCTCGCGCTGGCACGCCGCCTGCGCAGCGCCGAGCGCACGCAGAAGCTGCCGATCCTCATGCTCACCGCGCGGGCCATGGAGCAGGACAAGCTCTCGGGCCTGGAGGCCGGCGCCGACGACTACATCACCAAGCCCTTCTCGCCGAAGGAGCTCGCGGCGCGGATCAAGGCGGTGCTGCGCCGCCGGGCGCCCGAGCTCGCCGGCGACGTCGTCCAGGTCGGCGGATTGCGCCTCGATCCGGGCGCGCACCGGGTGGCGGCGGACGGCGAGCCGGTCGTGCTCGGCCCGACCGAGTTCCGGCTCCTGCACTTCCTGATGGCCCACCCCGAGCGCGTCTACAGCCGCGCGCAGCTCCTCGACCGCGTCTGGGGCGACCACGTCTTCATCGAGGAGCGCACGGTGGACGTGCACATCCGGCGCCTGCGCAAGGGCCTCGCGCCGAGCGGCTACGACCGGCTCATCGACACGGTCCGCGGCAGCGGCTACGTCCTGCGCAAGCCCGGGTAGCTGAAAGGAACGCGGTGGCCCGCATCTATCTTCGCGCCCTCGCAGTCCTCCTCGCCATCGCCGGGGCTTCCGGCCTGGCGGCCGTTGCGCTGGGAGGGTCGTGGGGCTGGTGGACCGCCCTGGCGCTCCTCTGCGCGTGGGCCCTCTCCCACGTCCATATGCTCGCCCGGCTCGCACGCTGGCTCGAAAAGCCGCTGCCCGAAGCGCTGCCCGAAGGCCTGGGCAGCTGGGAACAGGTGCTCGCCGGCCTGCACCGGCACGAGCGCGAAAGCGCGCGCCGCATCCAGGGGCTCGCCGAGTCGCTGGCGCGCTTTCGCCATGCCGCGGAGGCGCTGCCCGACGGCGTGGTGATCCTCGACGCCGAGAACCGCATCGAATGGTGCAACGACACCGCGGCGGCGCATCTTGGGCTCGACCCGCGCGCCGACGTGGGACGGCCGATCGCCAATCTGCTGCGCCAGCCGGAATTCGTGGCGTATCTGGAGCGCGCGCAGCCCGGCACGCCCTTACGTCTCGCGCTGGGCGCCGATGCCATTTTCACCCTCCTTCTCATCCCCTACGGCGACGACAACAAGCTGCTCCTGTCGCGCGACGTGACGCAGAACGAGCGGGTCGAGACCATGCGCCGCGACTTCGTCGCCAACGTCTCCCACGAGCTTCGCACGCCGCTCACCGTCCTCGCCGGCTTCCTCGAGACGGTGCGCGAGCTCAAGCTCGACCCGCAGCGCACGCGCGACTACCTGGCGATGATGCAGGAGCAGGCCGGTCGAATGCAGCGCATCATCGAGGATTTGCTTACGCTCTCGCACCTCGAGTCGGCGCCCGCGCCGGCCGCCGAGCGCGTCCGGGTCGGGCCGCTCCTCGAGCGCGTGCGCGCCGACGCCGCCCTGCTCTCCGGCGGCCGCCACCGGATCATCCTCGAAGCCGAGCCTACGCTCGATCTCCTCGGCGCCGAGCCGGAGCTCGCGAGCGCCTTCGGCAACCTTGCGACCAACGCAGTGCGCTACACGCCGGAGGGCGGCGAGATCCGGCTGCAGTGGCACGAGACGCCCGAGGGACCCGTCTTCGCGGTGCAGGACACGGGCGTCGGCATCCCGCCCGAGCACCTATCCCGGCTCACGGAGCGCTTCTACCGCGTGGACCGCGGCCGCTCGCGCGAGACCGGAGGCACCGGGCTCGGACTCGCCATCGTCAAGCACGCACTCGCCCGGCACCAAGGGACGCTGGAGATCGAGAGCCGTCCGGGCAGAGGCAGCCGCTTCGCGGCCCGCTTCGCGACGCACCGCGCGGTTCCCGCCCGCAACAAGACGCAGCCCTCGCACTAGCGCCGTGCGGGCTGCCTAGGTCGGGAAAAAGGTCTTGCCCGTGCCGATCTTCTGCAGCGCCTCCACCATCCGCTCGGCGCTCAGGCTCTTCGGCAGGTAGCCCGAAACGCCGAGCGAGCGCGCGACGCGAATGGAGGCGTCGTCCTCGGTTGCCGAGAGCACGACGACCGGCACGCCGGGAAACTTCCAGCGGAAGCGGCGCAGCGTCTCGAGGCCGGCGTGGCCGGGCAGGCCGAGGTCGAGAAGCGCGAGCGCGGGCGGCGGGTTGTGCGCGAGGTGGCGGAAAGCCTCCTCGAGGTCCCGCGCGGCCGTCACCCGGGCTTCGGCGCCGAAAGCCCTGGCGAGCACTGCCGGAAGGAGCTCGTGGATGAGCGGGTTGTCGTCGACGACGAGGATCTCCATGGCAAAGCGCGCCTCGCGCGGCGCCCGTGAGACCTAGCCGGGGCCGGCCAGGCGGCGCCGCACGCTCTCGAAAAGCACCACGCCGGCGGCGACCGACACGTTCAGGCTCTGCACTTCGCCCTGCATGGGAATGCGCACGAGAAGGTCGCACGACTCTCGCGTGAGCCGCCGCATGCCTTCGCCCTCGGCGCCGAGCACCCAGGCGATGGACTGCGGAAGGTTCGCCTCGTAGAGGCTCGATTCGCCGCGCTCGTCGGCGCCCACGATCCAGACGTTGCGCTCCTTCAGCTCGCGGAGCGTGCGCGCGAGGTTGGTCACCATGAGGTAGGGCGTCGCTTCCGCCGCGCCGCTCGCCACCTTGGATACGACCGGCGTAAGTCCTGCCGCGCGGTCCTTGGGCGCGATGACCGCGTGCACGCCGGCGGCGTTGGCGACCCGCAGGCAGGCGCCGAGGTTATGAGGGTCGGTCACGCCGTCGAGCACGAGCAGGAACGGCGGCCCCTCCAGCGCATCGAGCAGCTCGTCCACGGTGTCGGCGACGCTCTTCACCTGCACCCGCGCCACCACGCCCTGGTGGCGTCCCCCGCCGTAGAAGCCGTCGAGCCGCTTGGTGGGCACGCGCATCAGCTTCAGGCCGGCGCGCTCGGCCGCGGCGGCAAGGTCGCGCGCGCGTGCGTCGTTCCTCGTCTCGTCCAGGTAGATCTCGAGCACCGTGGACGGATCGGCCCGCACGCGCGAGAGGACCGCGTGAAAGCCGAACACCACCCGGGGCTCGCGCTTGGCGCTCCGGCTCATCGCGGCTCGTGCGGCACGAGGTCGATCTTGCGCGTGTCGAGGTCCACGCGCACGAGCTTGACGCGCATGCGGTCGGCAAGGCGAAAGCGCTTGCCCGTGCGCTCGCCGAGGAGCGCGTGGCGGGCGGCATCGAACTGGAAGTAGTCGCGCCCGAGCTCCGAGATATGCACGAGGCCGTCGACGAAGTAGTCGTCCAGCGTGACGAAGACGCCGAAGGGCGTGACGCCCGTGATGGTCCCCTCGAAGCTCTTTCCCACGTGATTGCGCATGTAGAAGCATTTCAGCCAGTTCTCGACGTCCCGGCTTGCCTCGTCGGCGCGCCGCTCCGTCTCGGAGCAGTGGCGCCCCATCGCTTCCCAGTCGACGCCCGAATAGGTCTTCCTCTGGAGGACCGCCTTGATGGCGCGATGCACGAGCAGGTCCGGATAGCGCCGGATGGGCGAGGTGAAGTGCACGTAGGCCTCGAACGCGAGCCCGAAATGCCCGAGGTTCTCGGGGCTGTAGACCGCCTGCTTGAGCGAGCGCAGCAGCACCGTCTGGAGGAGCGTGAAGTCGGGCCGCTTGCGGATCTTCTCGAGGAGCTGGGCGTAGTCCTTCGGGCGGGGAACCTCGCCGCCGGGGAGCTGCAGGCCGAGCTCGGCGAGGAACTGGCGCAGCGCGCCGACCTTCTCGGCCGAGGGCACGTCGTGCACGCGAAAGAGCGTCGGATGCTGGTGGCGCGTGAGGAACTCGCCCGCGCAGACGTTGGCCGCGAGCATGCATTCCTCGATGAGGCGGTGCGCGTCGTTCCTCGGCTCGGCGACGATGCGCTCGATCTTGCCCGCGTCGTCGAAGATCATGCGCGTCTCGACCGTCTCGAAGTCGATCGCGCCGCGCCGCGCGCGGGCGTCGGCCAGCACCTTGAACACGCCGTAGAGGTGCTGGATGTTCTCCGGCGCCCGGCCGCCCGAGATCCGCTCCCACACCCAGGTGTAGGTGAGCCGGGCGTGCGAGCGGAAGACCGCGTTGTAGAAGTCGTAGCGCGCGATCTCGCCCTTGGGCGTGATCGCCATCTCGCACACCACGGCGAGCCGGTCGACCTGCGGATTGAGCGAGCACAGGCCGTTCGAGAGCTTCTCCGGCAGCATCGGGATCACGCGCCGCGGGAAGTAGACCGAGGTGCCGCGCTCGCGCGCCTCGAGGTCGATCGGGTCGCCGTGGCGCACGTAGTGGCTCACGTCGGCGATGGCGACCCACAGGCGATAGCCCTTTCCCTCGCGCCGGCAGAACACCGCGTCGTCGAAGTCCTTCGCCGTCTCGCCGTCGATGGTGACGAACTCGAGCTCGCGCAGATCCTTGCGCCCCGCCCGGTCGTCGGGCCGCACCTCGTCGGGCATCGCACGCGCGGCGGCCAGCGCCCGCCGGGAGAACTCGTGGGGCAGATCGAACTTGCGCACCGCGATCTCGATCTCCATGCCGGGCGCGGCGTGATGGCCGAGCACCTCGGCGACGCGGCCGATCGGCTGCGCGTAGCGGCTCGGATGGGCGATGAGGTCGACCGTGACGACCTCGCCCGGCTTGGCGGCCTTCGCCTCGCCGGGCGGCACGAGGATGTCCTGCGCGATGCGCCGGTCTTCCGGCACGAGCACGAGCACCCCGTGCTCGCTCAGCAGCCGGCCCACGATGCGCCGGCGCGAGCGCTCGAGGATGTGGACGATCACGCCGGTGGGGCGGCCGCGATGGTCATGCCCCGTGACACGCACGGAGGCGCGGTCGCCGTGCAGCACCTGGCGCATCTCGGCCGGCGGCAGGAACACGTGCGCGCTGCCGTCGTCCGGCACGAGGAAGCCGTGTCCGTCCGGATGCCCCTCGATGCGCCCGGCGACCACGTCGATGCGCCGTGCGACGAGCAGGGCGCCGGTGCGGTTCTGCACCACGTCGCCCGCCGTCTCGAGCGCCTTCAGCGCGGCGTCGAACGCCTCCCGCTCGCGCTTCTGCAGCCGCAGCCGCTTCGCCAGCTCCTTGACGGTGAGCGGCTCGTTCGCCTGCTCGAGCGCTTCGAGGATCTCGCGCGCATACTCGTCGTACGCGGGGGCCGCTTTGTCGCTGCGCGCGGTGGCTGCTTTGTCGTGGCGTGCGGGGGCCGCTTTGCGGCGCGGCGCGCGCTCTGGCGGACGCTCGGCGCGGCTTCGGCGCCGCAGGGCGGTTCGGGCGGGTTTTTTTCGAGGCACGGTGCGCGGGCTCCAAAATCGTCTAAAATTCGCAGCCCTGCCGAGGTGGCGGAATTGGTAGACGCACTAGGTTCAGGTCCTAGCGCTGGCAACAGTGTGGGGGTTCGAGTCCCTTCCTCGGCACCAGCCCTTCATACAGCAGAGCAGCCGCGGGGATTCTAGCGCTCATGGACATGTCGGCCGAGGAGGTCAAGCAATTCTGGCGCGAATTCTGCGAGCGCCGCGGTCTCGGCCCGGAGATCGTCGCCAAGGGCGAGGCCAAGATCGACGAGCGGCCCGACTACTGGGCCGACCAGACGATGTCCCGCCTGCTCGAGCAGATCTCGAACTAGCCAGCCACTCCTGGAAGTGTCGTCCCGCAAGGGTCGTTCCCTGCGGCGCCTATGACTGTCGTCCCCGCGAAGGCGGGGACCCAATCTCTTTTCCTGAAACATGGGTTCCCGCCTCCGCGGGAACGACGGTTGATGGCCCGCTTCCCCAGGGTTTGCTGACAGCGTTGGAATTGCGCTGATAGCGCTGCACGCTGTCGCGCGGCGCAGACAAGCCTCTTCGGACTACGCGTCGTCGCAGACCGTGCGGGCACGGCTCGGCTTCAATGCAGGCTGGTTCACCAGTCGCGGCGAGGCATCGATGAAGCCGTCCTTATCGCGGTGAGGCCCTACTTCCTCTGGGCCGGGATTTTCAGTCTCGCGATCAACCTCCTGCTGCTGGCGGCGCCGCTCTACATGCTGCAGGTCTTCGATCGCGTGGTGACGAGCCGCAGCCACGAGACGCTCCTCATGCTGACCATCGCCGCCGTGACGGCGCTCGTCGCGATGGCGGCGCTCGACGCGGTGCGTGCCCGCCTGCTGGCCGCCGCCGGGCTCGCGCTCGATCGTCGCCTCGGCCCGCGCGTGCTGCAGCGGCTGCTCGAGGGCGCTCGCGCGCCGGGCGGCGGGGAATCGGCGCCCTCGCTTCGGGACGTCGGCGCATTGCGCAGCTTTCTCGCCGGGCCCGGCGTGATCGCCCTCTTCGACGCGCCCTGGCTGCTCTTCTTCCTCGTCATCATCTTTCTCTTCCACCCGCTGCTCGGCGCGATCGCCCTGGGCGGCGCGCTCCTCATGGGCCTGCTCGCCGGCCTGAACGAGCGCCTGACCCGCCGCGCCCTCGAGGACGCGCGCAGCGCCGGGCGGCGCGCCGGGCGGTTCATCGATGCCGGCCTTCGCAACCTGGAGGTCATCGCGGCGCTCGGCATGCTGCCCGGCATCGCCGGTCGATGGCAGCGGCTGAACGACGAGGCGATCGGCCACCAGGCGACCGCGAGCGCCGCGGCGAGCAGCTTCTCGGCCGCCATCAAGCTCGCCCGCCAGCTCGTGCAGATCGCCATGCTCGGCGCCGGCACCTACCTCGTCATCGAGCAGCGGGCGAGCGCCGGCGTCATGATCGCCGCGACGATTCTCCTCGCCCGCGCGCTGCAGCCGGTCGAGACGCTCGTCGCAAGCTGGCGCAGCGTGGTCGAGGCGCGCGCGGCATGGAGGCGGCTGCGCGGCGGGCCGGCCGGCGCTGCCCCGGCGCCGGCCGTGCATCTCTCGCCCAATCTCCCGGTACCGGCCGCGGTCCTGCCGCCCGTGCGCGGCGCGCTCGAGGTCGAGCGCGTCACGTTCACCGTCCCCGGACGCGATGCGCCGCTCCTTCGCGGGGCGAGCTTCCGCCTCGCGCCGGGAGAAGCGCTCGGCGTCATCGGGCCGAGCGCCGCGGGCAAGTCGACGCTCGCGCGGCTTCTCGTCGGCGTCTGGCGCCCGGCGGCGGGCGCGATCCGGCTCGACGGGATGGACGTGGCGGCCTGGCCGCGGGAGCAGCTCGGCCCCCAGGTCGGCTACCTGCCGCAGGACGTCGAGCTCTTCGCCGGAACGGTGGCCGACAACATCGCCCGCTTCGAGGCCGCCGATGCCGCGGCGGTGCTGCGCGCCGCCGAGCGCGCGGGGGTGCACGAGCTCATTCTGCGGCTGCCGAAAGGCTACGACACCGACATCGGCGAGAACGGCGCCGCGCTTTCGGCGGGGCAACGCCAGCGCGTGGCCCTCGCCCGCGCGCTCTACGGGTCGCCGCGGCTCGTGGTGCTCGACGAGCCGAATGCAAGCCTCGATCACGAAGGCGAGGTCGCGCTCCTCGCCGCGCTCGAAACGCTGAAGGCCGAGGGCGTCACGGTCGTCATCGTCGCTCACCGGCCCTCGCTCCTGCGCGGGGTCGACAAGTTCCTCGTGCTGCGCGAAGGCGCGGTCGAGGCGTTCGGGCCGCGCACCGAGATCCTGCGCCGGGTCTTGCCCCCCGGCGCCCGCGTGCGGGAAGCGGCATGAGCGGGCTCGAGCGGCGCCTCGACGCTCGGCCGCTCGCGCGCGCGGGGGCCGCGATCATCGCCTTCGCCGTCGCCGCGCTCGCGGGCTGGGCGGCGCTCGCGCCGCTCTCGGGCGCCGTCGTCGCGCCGGCCCACGTGAAGGTCGATCTCAACCGGAAGGTGGTGCAGCACCAGGAGGGCGGCATCGTCCAGGCGATCCAGGTGCGCGATGGCGACCGCGTGCGCGCGGGCGACGTGCTCCTCGTGCTCGACGACGTGCGCGTCGATGCGCAGCTCGAGCTCCTGCGCACGCAGCTCGACGCGGAGCGCGCGAAGGCCGCCCGCCTGGAGGCCGAGCGGCAGTCCGCGGCCGCGCCCGAGTTCCCCGCCGAGCTGCTCGAGCGCCGCGGCGACCCGCGGATCGACGAGCTCCTCGCGCACGAGAGCGCGCTCTTCAGCGCGCGCCGTGACGCGGTCGAGAGCCAGGTGCGGCTCCTTCGCCGCCAGATCCAGGAAGCGGGCGTCGAGGCCGCCGCGCTGGCCGCGCAGCTCGAGGCCGAGGCGCGCGCGCTGGGCCTGCAGCGCGAAGAGCTCGCCGTCAACCGGAAGCTTCAGCGGCAGGGCTTCGTGCAGAAGACGCGCGTCATGACGCTGCAGCGCGCCGTCGCCGAGTACGAGGCGCGCCACGGCGAGCACCGCGCCGAGCTCTCGCAGGCGCGCCAGCGCGCCTCGGAGCTCGAGCTCCGGATCCTCGCGCTTCGCAACCAGTACGCGCAGGCGGCCGCCGACGAGCTCAAGGCGACGACCTCGCGGCTCTTCGACCTCGAGGAGCGCATCCGGCCCTCGCGCGACGCCGCCGAGCGCCAGACCATCGTCGCGCCGGTCGCGGGCGAGGTCGTCGGCCTTCGCGTCTTCTCCCCCGGCGCGGTGGTCGGCCCCCGCGAGGTGCTCCTCGAGATCGTGCCCGAGGAGAAGCGCCTCATCCTCGAAGGCCGCATCCGTCCGGAGGACGTGAACCACGTGCGCGCCGGAGCCGAGGCGGACGTGCGGCTGACCGCCTACAAGCAGCGCACCACGCCGCTCGTCGAGGGCCGGGTGAGCTACGTCTCCCCCGACCGCCTGGTCGACGAGCAGACCGGCGCGCCCTACTACGCGGTGCATGTCGACGTCTCGCCCGAGGGCCTGAAGAAGGCCGGAAGCCTGCGCCTGCAGGCGGGCATGCCGGCGGAGCTCTACGTCCGGACCGACGAGCGCACCGCGCTCGACTATCTGCTCGCGCCGGTGACCGAGGCGCTGCGCCGCTCGATGCGCGAGCCGCTCTAGCCCCTAGCCGCCCGGCACGAACATGTAGCCCGTGCCGCGCACCGTGCGGATGGCGCTCGGCCGCTCGGGGTCTGCCTCGACCTTGCGGCGCAGGCGCGCGATGCGGATGTCGATCGAGCGGTCGAACGGCTCCCATTCCCGGTTCCGCGTGAGGGTGAGGAGCTGGTCGCGCGAGAGCACGCGGTTGGGATTGTCGATGAACACCTTGAGGAGCTGGAACTCCATGGCCGTGAGCGGGACCTCGCGGCCGCCCGCGTCGCGGAGCTGCTGGGCCGCCAGGTCGAGCACGCAACGACCGACAGGAACCGGCGCGGCCGGCGCCTGGGGTCCGGACGCCGCGCGGCCCGGCTCGCCCAGGCGTCGCACCAGGCTCTTCAGCCTTGCGCGCAGCTCCCGCGGATCGAACGGCTTGGCGATGTAGTCGTCGGCGCCGACCTCGAGGCCCGCGACGCGGTCGACCACGTCGCCGGCGCCGGTCACCATGATGATCCCGACCCGGTAGCGCTCCCTCAGGTAGCGCGCGAGCGTGAGCCCGTCCTCGCCCGGAAGGCCGATGTCGAGCAGCACGACCGTAGGCGTGCAGCGCGCGAGGAGCCTGCGCATCGCTTCGCCGCTCTCGGCCTCGAGCACCTCGTAGCCGTGCCCGGAGAGGTACTCCGCGAGCATCCTCCGGATCGAGGCATCGTCGTCGACCACCAGGACCCGCACCGCTTCCATGCCGGCTCCTCTGCCACGCGCGCCCTCAGGCCTGCGGCGCACGACGGCCAATTCTGACCGAAGTGCGGCCGCCGTCGCAATTTCTCAGGCGTCGTAGGGGTGGCGCATGACGATCGTCTCCTCCCGGTCCGGACCGGTGGAGATGAGGTCGACCGGCACCGCGCAGAGCTCCTCGATCCGCTGCAGGTAGGCGCGCGCCGCCTTGGGCAGGCCCTGATAGGACTTCACGCCGACGGTGCTCTCCTGCCACCCGGGCAGCTCGTCGTAGACCGGCACGCAGCGCTCGAGCTCCTCGGCGCCGACCGGCAGGAGGTCGGAGAGCTTGCCGTCGACCTCGTAGCCGACGCAGATCTTCACGGCCTCGACGCCGTCGAGCACGTCGAGCTTCGTGATGCACAGGCCCGACACGCCGTTCAGCTGGATCGAGCGCTTCAGCGCCGCGGCGTCGAACCAGCCGGTGCGCCTCGGCCGGCCGGTGGTCGCGCCGAACTCCTGGCCGCGCTGGCGCAGGAGCTCGCCCACGCCGTCGGAGAGCTCCGTCGGGAAGGGCCCGCTGCCGACGCGCGTGGTGTAGGCCTTGGTGATGCCGAGGACGTAGTGCAGGTGGTGCGGGCCGATGCCCGCGCCCGCCGCCGCGGCGCCGGCGACGCAGTTCGACGAGGTGACGTACGGATAGGTGCCGTGGTCGATGTCGAGAAGGCTCCCCTGCGCGCCCTCGAAAAGGAGATTGCGGCCCTCGCGGTTCGCCTCGTACAGCGCGCGCGGCACGTCGGCGACGAGCGGCGAGAGGCGCTCGGCGAGCGCGAGCGACTCGTCCAGCGTCTTCTGGAAGTCGACGCGCGGCTGCTTGTAGTAGTTCGCGAGCACGAAGTTGTGGAAGTCGAGGATCTCGGTGAGCTTCTCGGCGAAGCGCACCGGCTTGAAGAGGTCCTGCAGGCGGATCGCGCGCCGCGCGACCTTGTCCTCGTAGGCCGGGCCGATGCCGCGGCCGGTGGTGCCGATCTTCTGCGCGCCCTTCGCCGCTTCGCGCGCCTGGTCGAGCGCGCCGTGGTAGGGCAGGATGAGCGGGCACGCTTCCGAGATGCGAAGGCGCGCGGCCACGTCCACCCCGGCCGCCTCGAGCTCGTCCATCTCGCGCACGAGCGCCTGGGGCGAAAGCACCACGCCGTTGCCGATGTAGCACATCACCTCCTCGCGGAGGATCCCCGAGGGAATCAGGTGCAGCACGGTCTTCTTGCCCGCGATGACCAGGGTGTGGCCCGCGTTGTGCCCGCCCTGGAAGCGCACCACGCCCTGCGCGCGGTCGGTCAGCCAGTCGACGATCTTGCCCTTGCCCTCGTCGCCCCACTGCGTGCCGATGACGACGACGTTCCTCGCGGTTCTGCTCATGCTCTGCGGCTCTTTCCGGTCTTGTGGCGCGGCTCGCTCGAAGGCGTCCTCGACGCAGGCGCGATCGCGACCAGGTTCCTCAGGTCCATCGAGAAGCCGGTGGCGGGCCGGGCGCGGCCGAAGGCCCTGCCGACCTCGTCATAGCGGCCGCCCCGCGCGATCGGCTGGGCCGCGGTGCGCGAGCCCGCGCCGTTCGCGTCACAGTACGCGTCGAAGACGACGCCCGAGTGGTAATGGTATCCGCGCAACTCGGCGAGATCGAAGCTCACCGGAATGCGGCAGGCCCTTGCGAGCACGCGGAGCGTGCGCAGCGCCGCCGACAGTGCGGGCAGCCGGGGCAGCTTGCGCGCCGCGAGGACGAGAACCTCCGGGCCGCCATAGAGCTCCGGGAGCAGGCACAGCGCCTCCCGGGTCCTGCGGGGGAGCCCGCGGGTCAGCGCCGCGATGGCGGGCACGTCCTTTCTCTGCAGCGCCTCGAAGAGCTCGGCCTCGCGCTCGCCGTTGACGCGGCCGTCGCGGGCGATCGCGCGAAACACGGCCACGTGGCCGATGTCGAGGCGCGGCCGGCGCACGCCCGCCGCCGCGAGCGCGTCGCAGAGCAGCCGCTGGATCTCGAGGTCGGCCGCCACGCGCGCCTCGCCGTAGATCTCGGCGCCGATCTGCAGCGGCTGGCGCGTCGCTCCGGGGCTCGCCGGCCGGGTGTGCAGGACGCTCCCGCAGTAGCAGAGGCGCGTCACGCCCTTGCGGTTCAGCAGGTGCGCGTCGATGCGCGCGACCTGCGGGGTGATGTCGGCGCGCAGCCCCATGGTGCGCCCGGAGAGCTGGTCGACCACCTTGAAGGTGCGAAGCTCGAGGTCGCGTCCCGTCCCGGTGAGCAGCGAGTCGGTGTACTCGATGAGCGGCGGGATGACGAGCTCGAACCCGCGCGCGAAGAAGAGGTCGAGGATGCGCCGGCGCAAGGCCTCCACGCGCGCCGCCTCGGCGGGCAGGATGTCCTCGACATACTCCGGCAGGACCCACTTCCGCTTCATCTCACCCCCCGAAAAGAACGAGCAGCAACAGGCCCACCACCATTGACGAAAGGCCGACGAAGCGGATCTGGCCGTCGCTCATCTGCATGATGCGCCGGAAGGTGTCGCGCCACAGCGCCGGCGCGAGAAACGGCAGCACGCCCTCCAGGATCAGCATGAGGGCAAGGGCCATGAGCAGCGTCGAGCCCATGCTAGCCGCGCGTCATCTGCGGCCGGTCTGCGGCCGTCCCTGGCTCTGCCTTCCCTGCGAATCGTTGAGGTAGCGGAAGAAGTCGGAGCCGGGCTCGAGGAGCATGAGGTCGTTGCCCGGCTTGAACGTCTCGCGGTACGCCTGCATGCTGCGGTAGAAGGCGAAGAACTCCGGGTTCTGCTGGAACGCCGCCGCGTAGATCGCGTTCGCCTTGGCGTCGCCTTCACCGCGGATCCGCTGCGCGTCGCGGTACGCCTCGGCGAGGATGACCTCGCGCTGGCGGTCCGCGTCGGCGCGGATGCGCTCGGCTTCCGCCGCGCCGGTGGAGCGCTGTTCGTTGGCGATCCGCTTCCTTTCGGCCTGCATGCGGCCGTAGACCGACTCGCTCACCTCCGTGGGCAGGTCGACGCGCTTCAGGCGCACGTCGACCACCTCGACGCCGATGCGGCGCAGATCCTCGTCGGCGCGCTCGCGCACGCGGGCCATGAGGTCGTCGCGCTGGCCGGAGACCACCTCGTGCAGCGAGCGCACGCCGAACTCGTCGCGCAGGCTTCCCGAGACGGTCTGCCGGATGCGCGTGGCGGCGCGGAACTCGTCGCCCTGCACGCTCACGTAGTACTGCCGCACGTCGATGATCCGCCACTTCACGAACGAGTCGACCAGCACCGGGCGGTTCCCCGAGGTGAGGAAGCGCAGCGGCTCGGAGTCGTCGTAGGTGAGGATGCGCATGTCGAACAGGCGCACGTTCTGGATGAGCGGCCACTTGAAGTGCAGCCCCGACTTGGTGATGACCTCCTTCACCTCGCCCAGCTGGAACACGATGGCGTTCTGGCGCTGGTCGACGGTGAACATGGCGCTCGAGGCGATGAGCAGCGCCACGACGAGGACGGCGAGGACCGGTCCGAGCGCCCTCATCGCTCGGCCCTGTCGCGGTTGCGCAGCGAGTCGCGCGAGCGCGAGGCGTCGCTCGCCGGCGGCTGCTGCTCGGGCGCGATGCGGGGCGCCGACTGCGGCTCGCCGGAGGGGCGGCCGGTGCGGTTGATGAGCTGGTCGAGCGGAAGGTAGAGGAGGTTGCCGCTGCCGCTGTAGTCCATGAGGATCTTGTTGGTCGACGAAAGCACCTGCTGCAGCGTCTCGATGTAGAGGCGCTCGCGCGTCACGGCCGGCGCCTTCGAGTACTCCGCGAGCACCTGGCGGAAGCGCGAGGCGTCACCCTCGGCGGTGGCGATGACGCGCTGCCGGTAGCCCTGCGCCTCCTCGGCGAGGCGCGCCGCCGCGCCGCGTGCCCTCGGAATCACGTCGTTCGCGTAGGCCTGCCCCTCGTTCTTCAGGCGCTCGCGGTCCTGGCCCGCCTTCACGGCATCGTCGAAGGCCGCCTGCACCTGCTCGGGCGGCTGGGCGTTCTGGATCGTGACCGCGCTGATGGAGATGCCGGTGCCGTAGCGGTCGTGGATCTGCTGCATGAGCTCGTGCGCGCGGTTCGCGATGTCGACCTGCGTCTCGTAGAGGATGGCGTCCATCCGGCTCTTGCCGATCACCTCGCGCATCGCGCTCTCGGCGATCTGCTGCGCGCTCTCGTCGGGGCGGCGCACGTTGAAGATGTAGTCGCGCGCGTCCTTCACGATGTACTGCACCGCGAACTGCAGGTCGACGATGTTCTCGTCGTCGGTGAGCATGAGCGACTCGCGGAGCACCTTGGTGCGCACATTGTTGCGGTAGCCGACTTCCAGCGTGCGCACCGACGAGAGGTTGACGATCTCGTGCGACTGGATTGGCCAGGGCATGCGCCAGCGCAGGCCCGGCTCGGTCTCCTGCGAGTAGCGCCCGAAGGTGAGCACGATGCCGCGCGAGCCGGCGTCGACGATGTAGAAGCCGCTCGCGAGCCAGATGACCACGACGAGGGCGAGCAGCACGCCCGCGCCGCCGCCGAACTGCGCCGCGCTCGGGCCGCCACCGCCGCCGCGCGGCGGCTCGTCGCCGCCGCGGCGCTTGCGGAAGAGCTCGGACAGGCGCCGGTTGAAGTTGCGCCACAGCTCGTCGAGGTCCGGCGGACCCTGGTTGCCGCCGCCGGGTCCTTGCGGGCCGCGCGAGCCGCGTCCCCAGTTGGGGTCGTTCAAGGCCATGGGTCGGGAGGCTTTCGGATGCCGATGGTCAGTGTTGGATGGATTGCGCCAAGGCCGCCGTGGCAGCCCGCTCCCCGGCCCGCCCGCGGGCGAACTCGGCGATGGCCTCGCGCAGCCCGTCGAGGCCTGCGCCGGTGCGGGCACTCACGAAAACGCGCGTGATCCTACCATACTGGTCGCGCTCGACGGCCGGGGCGAGCTCGCGCCCGGTGAGCGCCGCATCGATCTTGTTCCAGACGAGAATCCGCGGCACGCCGCCCGCCCCGATCTCCTCCAGCACCTTCTCGACGTCGGCAGCCTGCGCCTCGCGCGCGGGCGAAGACGCATCCACCACGTGGAGCAGGAGATCGGCCTGGACGGTCTCCTCGAGCGTGGCGCGGAACGCGGCGACGAGGTCGTGCGGCAGCTGCCGGATGAAGCCGACCGTGTCGGAGAGCGCGACGTGCCCCGCGTCCTTCAGCCAGATGCGGCGCGTCGTGGTGTCGAGCGTGGCGAAGAGCTGGTCGGCCGCATAGGCGCCCGCATGCGCGAGGGCGTTGAAGAGCGTCGACTTGCCGGCGTTGGTGTAGCCGACGATGGAGACCGAGAGCACCTCGCGCCGCGCGCGGGCGCGCCGCTGCACGTGACGGCGCTTCTCCAGCGCATGGATGCGGTCCTTCAGCACGCGCACGCGCTGCGAGAGGTAGCGCCGGTCGAGCTCGATCTGCTTCTCGCCGGGGCCGCCGGTCGCGCCCAGGCCGCCGCGCTGGCGCTCGAGGTGGGTCCAGCCGCGCACGAGGCGCGTCGAGAGGTGCTGCAGCCGCGCGAGCTCGACTTGCAGCTTGCCTTCGGCCGTGCGCGCGCGCTGCGAGAAGATCTCGAGGATGAGCTCCGTGCGGTCGAGGACCCGGCGGCCGCCGCCGAGCGCCTTCTCGACGTTGCGCGCCTGGGCGGGGGAGAGCTCGTGGTTGAACACGACGAAGGCCGCGTTCAGGTCCTCGGCCGCCGTGCCGATCTCGGAGAGCTTGCCGGCGCCGGCGTAGAAGCGCGCGTCGGGACGGCTTCGCCGGCCGCGCACGACGCGATGCCGGCGCACGCCCGCGCTCGCCACCAGGCGCACGACCTCCTCGACACCCTCCGCGTAGTCGGCGTCGCCGAAATCCAGGCAAACGATGATGGCCGCCAGGGGATCGGCGGCTGGGGTGGTTCCGTCCAGCGAAGCCTGCCCTCGCGCTATTCCGCGTCCTTGTCGCCGCCCAGGGTGATGGGGCGGGAGGGCACGACCGTCGAGATGGCGTGCTTGTACACCATCTGGGTCACCGAATTGCGGAGCAGCACGACATACTGGTCGAACGACTCGATCTGACCCTGGAGCTTGATTCCGTTCACGAGGTAGATCGACACCGGCACGTGCTCCTTGCGCAGCGTGTTCAGGAACGGGTCTTGTAGCAACTGCCCTTTGTTGCTCATTTTTGTCTCTCTTGGGGTCTTTGTGGCCATACTGTAATTGATTTTCCTAGGTTTTTCTACCAACCGGGGGGGCCACGTCCGCGCACTGCGCGCGGTGCCGCAACGCGTGATCCATGAGCACGCAGGCGAGCATCGCCTCCGCGATCGGGGTGGCACGGATGCCGACGCACGGGTCATGACGGCCCGTGGTCTGCACCGTGACCGGCTCGCCGCGCACGTCGATCGTCCGCCGCGCAATGCGGATGCTGGAGGTGGGCTTGAGGGCGATGGAGACCCGGATGTCCTGCCCGGTCGAGATGCCGCCCAGCACGCCGCCGTTGTTGTTGCCGAGAAAGCCCTCGGGGGTCATCTCGTCGCCGTGCTCGCTGCCCCGCTGCGCGACGGCGGCGAAGCCGGCCCCGATCTCCACGCCCTTCACGGCATTGATGGACATCATCGCCGCGGCGAGGTCGGCGTCGAGCCGTCCGTACACGGGCTCGCCCCACCCTGCCGGCACGCCGGTTGCCACCACGTCGACCCGCGCGCCGACCGAGTCGCCCGCCTCGCGCAGCTCGTCCATGAACGCCTCCAGCCGCGGCACGATGTCCAGGCTCGGGGCGAAGAACGGATTGGCATCCACTACGTCGTACGACTGGAACGGGATGCGGATCGTTCCGAGCTCGGCGAGGTAGCCGCGCACCGACACGCCGTAGCGCTCGGCGAGCCATTTCTTCGCGATCGCGCCGGCGGCGACGCGCACGAGCGTCTCGCGCGCCGACGCCCGGCCGCCGCCGCGGGGGTCGCGCACGCCATACTTCCGCCAATAAGTGTAGTCGGCGTGCCCGGGGCGGAACTTGTCCGCGATCGCCGAATAGTCCTTGGAGCGCTGGTCCTCGTTGCGCACCAGGAAGCCGATCGGGGTGCCGGTGGTGCGGCCCTCGTAGACCCCGGAGAGGATCTCCACCCGGTCGGCCTCGCGCCGCTGCGTCACGTGGCGCGAGGTGCCCGGCTTGCGGCGGTCGAGCTCCTTCTGCAGGTCCTCGGCGCTGAGCGCGAGCCCCGGCGGGCAGCCGTCCACCACGCCGCCGTACGCAGGCCCGTGCGATTCGCCGAAGGAGGTCACGCAATAGAGCGTGCCGAAGGTGTTGCCCGACATGCGGGCGATTCTACAGAAACCCCTCTCGCGCCCCCGCTCAGGCGGGCCAGTTCTTGATGTAGCCCTTCAGCATGCGGTTCTCGAAGTCCTGCTCCTCGAGCACCGCCTTGGCGACGTCGCGAAAGGAGATCACGCCGAGGAGCTTGTCGCCCTGGAGGACCGGGAGGTAGCGCGCGCCGGTCTCGAGCATCGTGCGCCGCAGGTCGTTCACCTCCATGTCGGGAGAGGCAGTGACCGGATCGGGCACCATCGCCTCGGACACCGTGAGCTCGCCGAGCGCGCCGCTCTGCCGGGCGAGCGCCCGCAGGATCTCGTGGAACGTCAGCATCCCGACCATGCGGCCGTGCTCGAGAACGACGAGGGAGCCGAGGTTCTCCCGGGCCATGACGGCGACCGCGTCGGCGGCGCGCCCGGAGGGCTCGATGCTGAGCAGGCGGTTTCCCTTCACACGCAGGATCTCCTTGACTTGCATGGTGGACGCCTCCTTGCGCACCAGAATACTCCCTTCCCCATGACGGAAGAAGCGCGAAGGCGCGCGAAGGAGAGGCGTAAGGTCCGGCCTATGACCGGCGGGCGCAGCCCGCGGGGTGAGCATCGCCCGGGCGCTGCCGGAACCCGACACCCGAGGGCGCGCGGCGGCCGCCCCCCATACCTCGTGCGCGGGCTTGAGAGTATGCTGCGGGCACCGGGGGATATCGGGGGGGAACGGCTCATGGACGCCGCAAGTCCGCAAGTCGCGTCGGAGATCGGCGCGCAGCTCGCCGCAGAAGTGAAGGCGCTTTCGGCCGAAGGCGCGGCGAGCCGCCTCGCCACCCATGGCGGCGCCGAGCTGGTCGCCACGTTCATGCGCCTGCCACCCGCCTTCACGCAGGAGGTGCTCGCCGCGCTGCCCGACGACGCCCGTGAGCGCGCCTTCGCGGCGGCGCCGGCGAAGGTTGCGAGCCAGTGGCAGCGCAACGCGTTCTACGAGCCGGACAGCATCGGCCGCATGATGGAGCCCGCCGTCGGCGTGCTGCCGGCCCAGACGAGCATCGCCGAGGCGGTCGCCCACCTGCGCGAGCTCGGCAAGGGCACCTCGGTCACCTACCTCTACGTCGTCGATGCCGCGGAGCGGCTCGTCGGCGTGGTCACCATGCGCGACCTCCTCATGCATCCGGCGGACCTCACCCTGGGCGACGTGATGCTGACGAACGTGTTCGTGCTGCATCCGGCAACGCCGCTGCAGGATGCGATGAAGCAGGTCCTCGAGCGGCACTACCCGGTCTATCCGGTGGTGGACAACGACGGCCGGGTCGTCGGTCTGGTGCGCGGCCAGAGCCTCTTCGAGGCGCGTGCGGTCGAGATCTCGCTGCAGGCCGGAAGCCTCGTCGGCGTCGACAAGGAAGAGCGCATCGACACGCCGCTCTGGCAGGCGCTTCGCATGCGCCATCCGTGGCTGCAGGTGAATCTCTTCACGGCGTTCGGCACGGCCTACGTCGTCAGCGTGTTCGACGGCACCATCAAGCAGGCGGTCGTGCTGGCGGCTTTCCTGCCGGTGCTCTCCTGCCTTGCCGGCAACAACGGATGCCAGGCCCTGGCCATCACGCTGCGCGGGCTGACGCTCAACGATCTCGCGCGCCATCCGGTGCGCGTACTCCTCGCCAAGGAAGTGCGCCTGGGCGCGCTCAACGGCCTGCTCACCGGCGTCGTCGGCGCGGTGGTCATGTACCTCTTCGCCAGCTCCGGCAACGAGGAGCATCCGATCCTGCTCGCCCTCATCATGCTGGCGGCCATGGTGGTCGCGTGCGTGGTGAGCTGCCTGCTCGGCACGCTCGTGCCGCTGGCGGTGCGCCGCATCGGCGCCGATCCGGCGACCGCCTCGGGCCTGTTCGTGCTCACGATCACCGACATCTTCGGCATGGCTTTCATGCTGATGCTCGCCACGGCGCTCGTCGTCTAGCCAACGGCGCGGCGCGCCATAGGCTGTTCGGTTTGCAGCAAGCGGGCGCCGCCCGTGGCACAATCGAAGCCATGACCGCGCGCGCCATCACCATTCGACTCGCCGAGCCCCGCGACGCGCAGGCGATCGCCGTCATGTCGCGCGA
>CAYWSG010000043.1:0-24574 GCA_964461055.1 uncultured Enterobacteriaceae bacterium
GCGGCAGCAGGAGCTCGAGCCCCGTCGCGCCGGGCTCGGCCTCGGCGAAGGGCAGGAGCTTGCCGTCCTCGTCCACGGGGGTATGGTCGGAGCAGAGGCAGTCCACCGTGCCATCGGCAAGCCCGGCGGCGAGCGCCTCTCGGTCGCTCGGGTCGCGCAGCGGCGGCTCGAGGCGGCAATGCGCGTCGAAGTAGCCGAGGTCGCGCTCCGAGAGGTGCACGTGATGGATGCCGACGTCGCAGCTGACGGGCAGCCCTTCGCGCTTCGCCTGACGGATCATCTCGACGGCGCGCGCAGTGGAAAGGCGGCACACGTGCACGCGAGCCCGCGTCGCGCGCACGAGCTCGAGCAGCGTGCCGAGCGCGATCGTCTCGGCGAAGGCCGGAATGCCCGGAAGGCCGAGCCGGGTCGCGATGTCGCCGTCGTGGGCGACGCCGTCCTTGGCGAGCCCGGCGTCCTCGGCGCGCAGCCACACCGGGAAGCCGAACGTGGCCGCGTACTGCAGCGCGCGCCAGAGCACCTGCGTGTCGGCGAGCGGCACGTTTGCCTGCGAGAACGCCACGCAGCCCGTTTCGGCGAGCTGCGCCATCTCGGTGAGGCGCTCGCCCTCGAGCCGCACGGTGAGCGCGCCGATGGGATAGACGCGCGCGCGCGTGAGCGCCTTGGCGCGGCGCCGGAGCATCTCGACGAGCCCCGGCTCGTCGAGCGGCGGATCGGTGTCGGGCGGGCAGGCGAGGCTCGTCACGCCGCCCGCCACCGCGGCGGCGAGCTCGGACTCGAGCGTCGCCTTGTATTCCAGGCCCGGCTCGCGCAGCCGCGCCGAGAGATCGATGAGGCCCGGCGCGACGACGAGGCCCCTCGCGTCGATGACGCGCTCGGGCTTCTCCTTCGGCGCCTCCGCGATCCTGCCGTCGACGAGGAAGAGCTCGCCCTCGCCGTCGCGGCCGCTCGCGGGATCGACGATGCGCCCGCCCTTGATGTGGAGCCTCATGGCCGCCCCCTCATGAGCCCCCCGCGACCATGCTCATCACCGCCATGCGCACGGCGATGCCGAAGGTGACCTGCGGCAGGATGACCGAGTGCGGGCCATCGGCGACGATGGAGTCGATCTCCACGCCGCGGTTCATGGGCCCGGGGTGCATGACGATGGCGTCGGGCTTCGCGAGCGCGAGCTTGTCGCCGGTGAGCCCGTAGTGCTTGTTGAACTCCTGCGCCGAGGGCAGCAGCGCCCCGCGCATGCGCTCGTTCTGCAATCTCAGCATGACCACCACGTCGGCATCGCGCAGGCCCTCGCGCATGCGGTGGAAGACGCGCACGCCGAGCGCCTCGACGCCCGTCGGCAGCAGGGTCTGCGGGCCGATCACGCGCACCTCCGGCACGCCGAGCGCCTTGAGGCCGTGGATGAGCGAGCGCGCGACGCGCGAGTGCAGGATGTCGCCCACGATCGCGACCGTCAGCGCCGTGAAGTCCTTCTTGTAGTGCCGGATGGTGAAAAGGTCGAGCAGGCCCTGCGTCGGGTGGGCGTGGCGCCCGTCGCCGGCGTTCACCACGTGCTCGTGCGGCTTCACGTGGCGCGCGATGAGAAACGGCGCCCCCGAGGCGCCGTGGCGCACGATGAAGATGTCGGCCTGCATGGCCGAGAGGTTCGCCACGGTGTCGAGCAGGCTCTCGCCCTTCGTCTGCGACGAGGCGGCGATGTTGAGGTTGATGACGTCGGCCGAGAGGCGCTTGGCGGCGATCTCGAAAGTGGTGCGCGTGCGCGTGGAAGGCTCGAAGAAGAGGTTGAACACGCTCTTGCCGCGAAGGAGCGGCACCTTCTTCACCTCGCGCTCGGTGACGCCGACGAAGGATTCCGCGGTGTCGAGGATGCGCGTGAGCACCTCGCGCGGCAGCCCCTCGATGGAAAGCAGGTGCTGCAGCTCGCCGCTGGCGTTGAGCTGCGGGTTAGGCTGCATGCTCGGCCTCGAGCGCGAGGGCGAGGCGCCCGTCGGCGTCGCGCTTCAGGCGAAGGCGCTGGCCCGCCGGCACCTCGACGCGCGCGCCGCAGTGCTGCGCGCAGATCGGCAGCTCGCGCCCGCCGCGGTCGGCGAGCACGACGAGCCGGATGCTGGCCGGGCGCCCGTAGTCGAACAGCTCGTTCATGGCCGCCCGCACCGTGCGCCCGCTATAGAGCACGTCGTCGACGAGCAGGATCTCCGCCCCGTTCACGTCGAACGGGATGCGGGTGCGCTTGGGGTCGTGCTTGAGCCCGCGCGCGGCGTAGTCGTCGCGGTAGAAGGCGATGTCCATGAGCCCGAGCGGCGCCTCGATGCCGAGCGTGGCGTGCAGCCGCTCGGCGAGCCAGGCGCCGCCGGTGTAGAGGCCGACCATGGCGGTCTTCGGCCCGACGAGCGGCGCGAGCTCGGCGGCGAGCCGTGCGCAGGCCTCCTCGGCGTCGGGCAGCGACGGCTTCATCGCGGCTCCCTCATCCTGATCCCTTCATTGCGCCCGCCCCCTCCTGAAAGTATTGCTCCAGTATCAGCTGCGCCGCCACGGAGTCTATCGATTTTCGCTTCAGGCCTCGCAGCCGGCTCTCCGCCTCCACCGAGGTAAAGCGCTCGTCGACCCGCGCGACAGGGAGGCGAAAGCGCCCCTCGAGCTGCCGGGCGAAGCGCTCCACGCGGCGCGCGAGGGCGTGCTCGCCGTCTTCGGCCACCGGCAGCCCGACGACGAGCGCCGCCGGGCGCCATTGCGCCACCAGGCGGCCGATGGCGTCGAAGCCGGGCGCGGCGATGGGCGCGAGCGGGTGCGCCGTGCCGAGCTCGGGCTCGCCCACGGCGACGCCGATGCGCTTGAGGCCGAAATCGAAGGCGAGGACGGTGCGTTCGGTGCGGGGGCGCTCAGGCATGCCCCGCCGCGTCCTGCAGCCTCGCGTAGTCGAGGCCGAGGAGCTCCATGGCCGCGGGCAGCTTCTCCTCCGCGGGCGTGTCGAAGAGGATCGCATCGCGCGCCTCCACGGTGAGCCAGGCGTTCTGCGAGAGCTCGTGCTCGAGCTGTCCGGGCGACCAGCCCGCGTAGCCGAGCGTGACGAGGAGCCGCTGCGGACCCTCGCCGCGGCCCACGGCCTCGAGGATGTCCTTCGAGGTGGTGAGGCCGATCGCCTCGCGCACGCGAAGCGTCGACTGCCAGTTGCCCGGCGGCGCATGCAGCACGAAGCCGCGGTCGGTCTGGACCGGGCCGCCGAAGTAGATCGGGCTGTCGGCGAACTCGCCGTCGTCCAGCGAGAGCGACAGGCGCTCGAAGAGCGCCTGCAGGGTCATGTCGATGGGCCGGTTGACCACCAGGCCGAGCGCGCCCTGCTCGTTGTGCTCGCAGATGTAGGTGAGCGTCCTCGCGAAGTACGGATCGGCCATGTTGGGCATGGCGATCAGGAAGTGATGCGTCAGGTTGATCGAGGACATGCAGCCGCTCCGGCATTCTAGCGCAGGTGCGGCTTGGAGTCGGGCCGGCGGGCGAAAGTTGCGCCCTAGATCTCCGTCATCTCGAAGTCTTCCTTGCGCGCGCCGCACTCGGGGCAGGTCCAGTTCATGGGGACGTCTTCCCAGCGGGTGCCCGGGGGAATGCCCTCGTCCGGCAGCCCTTTCTCCTCGTCGTAGATGAACCCGCAGATGAGGCACATCCAGGTCTTGTACTTGACGGCGTTCTCGGTCATTGCAGTTAAAGAGTCGGCGCTCGTTGAAGCGGATGTGAACTGTTGCACGGCTTAGAATGCCCGACCGATATTACCCCATGCCGGATTCGTCCCCGCCTCCCCTCGTGCTCACGTTCGCCGCTTCGGACCCGACCGGCGGCGCGGGAATGCAGGCGGATCTCCTCACGATCGCCGCCCTCGGCTGCCATCCGCTTTCGGTCCTCACCGGCTTCACCGTCCAGGACACGCGCGGCGTCGCGAGCCTCCAGCCGGTGGACGGGGCCTTTGTCGCGGCGCAAGCACGCGCGCTCCTCGCCGACCTGCCGGTCCGCGCGTTCAAGCTGGGCGTGCTCGCCACGGCGGAGAACGCCAAGGCCGTGGCCGGGATCCTCGCCGAGCACCCGGGCGTGCCGGTGGTGCTCGACCCGGTGCTCGCATCGGGGCGTGGCGACGCGCTCGCGAGCGACGAAACCATTGTGGCGCTGCGCGAGCACCTGCTTGCGCGCTGCACGATCGTCACGCCCAATTCCGTGGAGGCCCGCCGCCTGGCGCAGCGCGACGACCTCGGCGGCTGCGCGCGCGAGCTCCTGGCGGACGGATGCCGCTACGTGCTCATCACGGGAACACACGAGCAGTCCGACGCGGTGGTAAACGTGCTTTATGGCCCGGCCGGACCGGGCGATGCGAGCGCCCGCGTGCTGCGAAAGGATTCCTGGCCCCGGCTACCCGCCACCTACCACGGCTCGGGTTGCACGCTCGCTTCGGCGATCGCCTGCGCGCTCGCGCGCGAAGAGCCGATCGAGGAGGCCGTGCGGCAGGCGCAGCAGTTCACCTGGAACGCCTTGCGCGCCGGGTTCCGACCGGGGAGCGGTCAGCACCTGCCCGATCGATTCTTTGCCGGCAGGGATCGCCATTCATGCTGAGGAGGCCGTCCGCATGAAGCTGCGCGGCCTCTATGCCATCACGCCCGAGAAGCTGCCGCGCGAAGCGCTGCTCGAGAAGCTGCGCGCGGCGCTCGGGGGCGGCATTGCCCTGCTGCAGTATCGCCGCAAGCCGGGCTCCCTGGACGAGGCGCGCGAAGTCGTCGCGCTGGCGAGCCGCCATGGCGTGCCGGTGATCCTGAACGACGCGTGGAGCTGGGTCGCCGAATGCGGCGCCGCCGGCGCGCACGTCGGGCGCGACGACGGCGATCCGGCGCAGTGCCGCGCGCGTCTGCCGGGCAGGATCCTCGGCGTATCCTGCTACGACGAGATCGCACTCGCCGAGCGCGCCGTTGCCGCCGGCGCGGACTATGTCGCCTTCGGCAGCGTCTTCGCCTCCCCCACCAAGCCCGGCGCCGTGCGCGCGCCCCTCTCGCTTTTCGCCGAGGCGCGCAGGCTCGGCGTGCCGCTGGCCGCCATCGGCGGGATCACGCTCGAGAACGCGCCGCAGGTGCTCGCGGCCGGCGCGGACCTCCTCGCGGTGATCACCGATCTTTTCGAGGCGCCCGACATCACCGCGCGGGCGCGCGAATATGGGAAGCTCTTCGCATGACGAACCAGACCTTGTCGAACCAATCCCTCTTCGAGCGCGCGCAGCGCTTTATCCCCGGCGGCGTCAATTCCCCCGTGCGCGCCTTCCGCGCCGTCGGCGGCACGCCGCCCTTCTTCGAGCGCGCCGAAGGCGCCTACCTTTGGGACGCCGAAGGCAAGCGCTACATCGACTACGTCGGCTCGTGGGGCCCGATGGTCGCCGGGCACACGCATCCCGAAGTGGTGGCGGCGGTGCAGCGCGCCGCCGCGCGGGCGCTTTCGTTCGGCGCGCCGACGGCAACCGAGGTCGAGCTCGCGGAGCTTCTCTGCCGCCTCGTGCCCTCGCTCGAGCGCGTGCGGCTCGTCTCTTCGGGCACGGAAGCCACCATGACGGCGCTGCGCCTCGCGCGCGGCCACACCGGGCGCAGCGGCATCGTGAAGTTCGGCGGCTGCTACCACGGCCACGCCGATTCGCTGCTCGTGAAGGCGGGCTCGGGCGCCCTCACCTTCGGCAATCCGAGCTCGGCGGGCGTGCCGGCCGAGACGGCGGCGCACACCTACGTGCTCGACTACAACGACGGCGAGCAGGTGAAGAAGCTTTTTGCCGAGCGCGCCGGCGACATCGCCGGCGTCATCGTCGAGCCGGTGGCGGGCAACATGAACCTCGTGCTGCCTGCCCCCGGGTTCCTCGAGACGCTGGAGCAGCAATGCGAGCGCCACGGCGCCGTGCTCATCGTGGACGAGGTGATGACCGGATTTCGCGTCGCCCAGGGCGGCGCGCAGGCGCGCTTCGGCATCCGGCCTGCGCTCACCACGCTCGGAAAGGTGATCGGCGGCGGCATGCCGCTCGGTGCGCTGGGCGGCCGGCGCGAGATCATGGAGAAGCTCGCGCCCCTGGGCCCGGTCTACCAGGCGGGCACGCTCTCCGGCAATCCCGTCGCGGTGGCCGCCGGCCTCGCGACCCTCGGGCTCGTCCAGGCCGAGGGCTTCCAGTCGCGCCTCGAGGCCACCACGCGCGCGCTCGTCGACGGCCTGCAGGCCGAGGCGCGTCGCGCGAAGGTGCCCTTCAGCGCGCAATCGATCGGCAGCATGTTCGGCCTCTACTTCCGCCCCGCTCCGCCGGCGAACCTCGCGCAGGTGATGGAGGCGGACCGCGAACGCTTCAACCGCTTCTTCCATGCCATGCTCGAGCAGGGCGTGTATCTCGCGCCTTCGGCCTACGAGGCGGGCTTCGTTTCGGCTGCGCACGGCGAAGCCGAGATCGAAGCGACGCTGCGCGCCGCGCGCGAGGCGTTCCGCCGCGCGGCCTAGACGAGGAGCAGCGACGCGAGCCCGAGGAAGATGAAGAACCCGCCGGAGTCGGTGCAGGCCGTGATGAGCACCGAGGAGCCCATGGCGGGGTCGCGCCCGAGGCGCACGCGCAGCCAGGGAATCGCCACCCCCATCACGGCGGAGAGCACGAGGTTCAGCACCATGGCGAGCGCGAGCACGCCGCCGAGCGCGAGGTTGCGGTAGAGCACGAACACGATCGCGCCGAGAAGCGTGCCCCACACCACGCCGTTCATGAGCGCCACCGTGATCTCGCGCCTGACCAGCTTTCGCCACGTGCCCGGCTGGATCTGGCCGAGCGCGAGCGCGCGCACGATCATGGTGATGGTCTGGTTGCCGGAGTTGCCGCCGATGCCGGCCACGATCGGCATGAGCGCCGCGAGCGCGACGAGGCTCTCGATCGTGTTCTCGAAGGCATCGATGACGCGCGAGGCGATGAACGCCGTGACGAGATTGATGGCGAGCCACCACCAGCGGTTGCGGAAGCTGTGCAGCACGGGCGCGAAGATGTCCTCTTCCTCGGCGAGGCCGCCCTTGGCGAGCTCCGACTCGGCGCTGCGCTGGCGGATGTAGTCGACCACCGCGTCGACGGTGAGCCGGCCGATGAGCCGCCCGCCCGCGCCGACGACCGGGGCGCTCACCAGGTCGTAGCGCTCGAACGCCCGCGCAGCTTCCTCGGCGCTGTCCTCGGGATGAAAGCGCATGCGCTCGGGCTCGAGGAGCTCGGCGGTGGACCGATCGAGGTCCGCCACCACGACGCGCGCGAGCGGCAGCACGCCCCGGAGGACCTGGGCGCCGTCGACGACGTAGAGCTGGTCGCTGTGGCCGGGAAGCTCGTCGAGGCGGCGCAGCTCCCGGGTCACGGTCTCGAGCGTGACGTCGTCGCGCACGGCGATGTACTCGAAGTCCATCAGCGCGCCGACCGTCCCTTCCTCGTAGGAGAGCACCGCCCGCAGCCGGGCGCGCTCCTCGGGCGGCAGCGCGCGCGCGACCTCTTCCAGCACGTCCTGCGGCAGGTCGGGCGCGAGGTCCGCGATCTCGTCGGCGTCCAGCGTCTCGACGGCCGCGACGAGCTCGGCGCGCTCCATGGCGCCGATGAGCGAATCGCGCACCGCGTCCGAGACCTCGAGGAGGACCCAGCCGTCCATGTCGGTCTTGACGAGCGACCACAGGGCGAGGCGCTGCTCGATGGGCAGCGCCTCGAGGATGTAGGCGACGTCCGCCGGATGCAGGCCGTCGAGCTTGGCGCGCAGCGCCTCGGAAGCGGGCGCGGCGAGCTCCGCCTGCACCTCGCGCAGGTGCCGCTGGAGATCCTCTGCTTCGAGCCGGGGGTGCGCTTCGACCATGGCCAAGACTATCAGCGCCGCGCTAAGGAATCTGCGCGCTTTCCATGCGTCCCCGGATCGTGCTGACGCGCCGGGCGAGGTACGCGGTGGTGCGGCCCTTCGCGTAGCGGCGGGGGCTCGGCAGCACCACGGCCAGCCAGGCCGCCTGCCCGGGCGAGAGCGCCGCCGCCGGCACGCCGAAATGGTGGCGCGCCGCCGCCTCGGCGCCGAACACGCCCTCGCCCCATTCCGCGACGTTGAGATAGAGCTCGAGAATGCGCCGCTTCGACATCGTGCGCTCGATCATCCAGGTGATCAGGGCTTCCTGCGCCTTGCGCACGTAGGAGCGCTCGCCGGAGAGGAAGAGGTTCTTCGCGAGCTGCTGGCTGATCGTCGAGGCGCCGGCGACGACCCGGCCGCGCCGGTCGTTGCGCTCGAAGGCGCGCTGGATCGCCTCCCAGTCGAAGCCCTCATGATCGAGGAAGCGCGCGTCCTCGGCGGCGACCACCGCCCGCTTGAGGTGCACGGAAATGCGCTCGTACGGCACCCAGCGATGCGAGAGCCGGGCGCGAGGGTTCTTGGCCCGCAGGGATTCCAGGCGCCGCTCCATGAAGGCGGTGCTCGCCGGATCGAAGACGCTCCAGTAGGCGACGTGCGCGAAGAACCAGGCCTGCAGCAGGAGCGCCGCGGCGAGGAGGCCGCCGAGCGCGTACCCGACCGCGCGCCAGATGCGGCTGCGCCGGCGTGCCGGTCCGGCGCGCCGGCGCACGCCACCGCTCGCGGCCCGCGCCATGCCGCTCAGGCGGCGCGCAGGCCGGCGAGGACTGCCCGCGTCTGTGGCCGGACCCCCCGCCACAGCGCAAACGAGGCGGCCGCCTGCTCCACGAGCATCCCCAGGCCGTCGCTCGTGCGCGCACCGGCGGCTTTCGCGGCCTGCAGGAAAGCCGTCTCGCGCCCGTACATCATGTCGTAGGCGAGGACCCCCTCGCGCAGCACGCCGGCGGGCAGCGCCGGCAGAGCGCCCTGCAGACCCGCGGAAGTGGCGTTGACGACGAGATCGAACGAGGCGCCCTCGAGCGCCTCGTAGGCGCCAGCGCTGACCTTGCCGGGCGCCAGGGCGGCGTGGCGCGTGGCGAGCGCCTCGGCTTTGGCAGGGGTGCGATTGGCGATCACGAGGCCGCCCACGCCCGCCTCGAGCAGCGCGCCCACGACCCCCTGCGCGGCGCCGCCCGCGCCGAGGAGGAGCACGCGCAGCCCCCGCAGCTCGAGCCCGAGGTTCGCTTGCAGGTCGGTGACCAGGCCGATGCCGTCGGTGGTATCGCCAAAAGCGTCCTCGCCGAAGACGAGCGTGTTGACCGCCTGCGCGAGGCGCGCGCGCTCGCTTGCGCGATCGCAGTAGCGAAACGCCTCGCCCTTGAAGGGAAGCGTGACGTTGAGGCCCTTTCCGCCGGCACGGCGAAAGCGCTCCACGGTGGCCGCGAACGCCTCGAGCGGCGCCTCGATGCGGGTGTACTCGATGTCCTGGCCGCAGGCACGGGCGAACTCGCCATGGATGCGCGGCGACAGGGAGTGCGTCACCGGGTTGCCGATGACCGCATAGCGGTCCGTCACGCTCGCGCGCTCGCCATCGGACCGCTCACTCGGTCCAGATCTTGTCGCCCTGCCCGAAGAACCAGGTGCGCGTGATGACGAGCAGGTCGGTGTCGCGGCGGATCTCCGGCGGGAAGGCGGCGAACGGGCTCGCCATCCGGACGATCTTGAAGGCCGCCGCGTCGAGCACCTTGAGGCCGGAGGAGCGATCGAGCTCGATCGAGTCGACCGAGCCGTCGGGCCTGAGGGTCACCGTGAGGCGCAGCGTGCCGTAGAGCTTGCCGCGCGCCTCCGCGGGATAGTTGAGCGTGCCGATGCGCTCGACCTTGGCGCGCCAGTCCTCCTCGTAGCGGGCGAACCGGTACTCCTTCGCGCGGCTGCCGATGAACTTCTTGCGCGGCCGCTTCTGGTACTCCTCGATTCGCTTGTCGATCTCGGCCTGCAGGCGCATGGCGGCGAGCGAAAGATCGGCGAGGTCGCGTCCGCTCACCGCGGGCGCAGGGGTCTCGGCCGGCTCGGGGCGCGGCGCGGCGCTCTGCACCTTCTGGCTCGACTCGCGCGCCTGGGCGAGCAGGCGCTGCTGCCGCGCTTCGAGCTCCTGCACGCGGCGCTGGGCCTCGGCGAGGTCGCGGCCGGGCTTGCGCGGCTCGACGACCGGGAGCGGCGTGCGGGCGCGCCGGTTCTCGTCCACGTTGCCGCCCCGGTCCAGGTTCGCCTGCGCGAGGACATCGGCCTTGGCCGGGCGCTCCTTCGTGGTCGCATTGACGAGCACCACGTCGAGCGGCGCGTTGGCGGACTTGACGCTCAGCGCATCGGGGAACCGGAAATGGATCGAGAGCAGGACCGCGTGCAGGACGATGGAGACCGCCAGCGCGCCGGCGAAGATCCGCTGTCCGGGATCCCAGCCGGCCGCCATCGTGCCGAGGCCGCGGCCTGCCATCATCAAGTGCATTCTCACGTCTTCCTTACAACCCTTTCATATTCTAGGCATTTTAGACCTGACCGGCGGCTCCCTGCACGACCTCGCCGGCTTTCGCCGGCCCGCGGTACACGCACGTGAGGCTGCGCTCGAAAAGATCGACGGCTCCTACTTCGAGCCGAACGCGGGCGCCAGGTTCGAGCGCGGGCAACGAGGACACCCGGACGACGAGCGGCAGGCCGTCGAGTCGCACGAGGTTCTCGCGCAGCACGACCGCGTCGATGTGCCGGATCTCTTCCTGGAGGAGCCAGCGCAGCGACCAGAATTGCTCCATCGCGCGCTGGTGCTCGTCGTAGCGCGCATAGGTGACCTCGAAGGCGCGAAGCGCGGATAGGAACGCGTCGGAGCTGCGCGAGAACGGGGGCCTGCGGCCGGCCAGCGCGGCCACGAGCTGCCACTGGTTCATGAGATCCACGTAGCGGCGCAAGGGCGAGCTCAGCCACGCATAGGAGGACACGCCGAGCCCCTCGTGCTGCTCCGGATGCACGCTGAGCCGTACTTTTCCCGTCGTCTGGACGCGGTACACCGCGGCGATGTCGCGCTCGGCGAGAAGCGCGCCCCAGGTGGTATTGGCGAGGATCATCAGCTCGGAGACGAGCTTGTCGAGCGGCGCGCCGCGCTTCCTCGGCACGATCCGCACCTTGCCGTCCTCGACGAAGAAGGTGTAGTCGAGCTGCCCGGTTGTCGTGCTCGGCTTCCCCCGCGCCGTTTCCAGGGCGCCCGCGAATCGCCACAGGCGCTCCAGCTCTTCTTCGAAAGGCAGGCCCGTCCGCACCCCGCTTCCGAGGGTGTCGTTCAGGCGGTCGTACTGCGCATGACGCAGGTTCTGCGCAATGGCGACGCGCTCGAGGCGGGAGGTGCGCCCGTGGACGGTCCCATCGGCCTCGGAGACGTCCACGTAGAGGGACACGGCCGGGCGCAGGCCGCGCTCGTCCAGCGAGTAGGTGCCGATCACATCCTCGGGAAGCATGGTGAACTTGCGCCCCGGCATGTAGGCAGTGGAGAGCCGCTCGCGCGCCATCGCATCCCACGGGGAGCCGGGCGCAAAGCCGAGCGCCGGCGCTGCGATGTGGATGCCCACCCTCATGATGCCACCCTCCTTCCGCACGATGGAGAAGGCGTCGTCGATCTCGGTGGTCCCGACGTCGTCGAGGCTGAAGGCCTGCACGTCCGCGATCGGCAGCTCCCCGGCCGGCTCGGGAACCTCATGCGGCGGGAACTGCACGCCACCGGGGAAGAACTCCCGCAGGAAGCGGTTCAGGTGATAGTCGTGCGGGTCGGGCAGCACGCCGCAGCGTGCGAAAAGCTGCACGGTGGAAAGGCCGAGCGCCTTGCACGCCTGCTCGAGCGCCTTGGTCTCGGGCTTGTTGCGATCGGGCGCGTAGAGGAGCTCGTCGCGGAGCGCCGCGATCTCGGGCGGGCAGGTGCCGGCCTGCAGCGCTTCGGCCCAGCGCCCGATCTGCTCCTGCACCCGCTTCCTTTTCTCGACCGCCGCAAGCGCCGCCTGGATGGTGGCCTGCGGCGCCGGCTGGAACCGCCCGCGGCCGCGCCGATGGAAGTAGATCGGCGCCGACTGCAGCGCCATCAGCACCCCTGCGGCCTCGACGGGCGTCGGCTCGCGCCCGACATAGTCGCGCGCGAGCTCGAGGAAGCCGAACTCCGCCCCGCCCGTGCACTGCCACAGGAAATCGGTCTCGATCTCCCCGGCCATCGCCTGCGCCTGCGCGAGCAGCTCGAGCCCCGCAGGGCTCTCGAACTCGAGCAGCACGTTGGCCGCCTTGATCTTCGAGCGCCGCCCGTGCGGGCTCTCGACATGGAGCGTCGCCGGCGCCCGGGCCAGCACTGCGCCGACCTTCAGCTCGCCCGACTCCTCGTACAGCACCTGCATCGGTCGATCTTTCGTGAAGGCGTCAGGTCAGAAGGCCGGCGAACCGGGCAATGGTCGGCAAATGCTCTTCGAAGCTCCTCACCGTGTGATCGCCGCCCTCGACGACGATCTGCTCGGCCCCCTCGTAGCGCGCCACCGCGGCCCGATAGTCGAGCACCTCGTCGCCCGTCTCCACGATGAGCAGATAGCGCGAAGGCGTGATGCGCGGCACGTAGAGCTTCGCCCACTGCTCCAGATGCCGCTCCGTCAGCTCGTAGCGCTCCCTGGTATAGAGGTTCTCCTGCGGTCCGAGGAAGGCGCGCAGCCCGACGTGCGGCTCGATGGCCGGATTGAGAAGCACCGCCCTCGCATCGTGCTTCTCGGCGAGATGCGTCGCGTAGAAGCCGCCGAGCGACGAGCCCACGAAGCAGTACTTCGCTCCCGGGTGACGTCGCATCAGCGCTTCGACCTCCCCGAGCGCCGCCTCGGCGAGCGGCGGAAGCGCGGGACAGGCGTAGCGCTCCCCGACGCCCAGCCCTTCCAGATAGCGGCCGAGGACGCGCGCCTTGGTCGAGGCGGGCGACGAGTTGAATCCGTGCAGGTAGATCACCCTCGGCTCGCCCATTTCAGCCTCCCCGCTCGAGCGCCTGCAGCAGCCTCACGTGCACGCCGCCGAAGCCGCCGTTCGACATGACGACGATGTGGTCCTGCGGCATCGCCGCCGCGCTCACCGCCTCGACGAGGCGGCCGAGGTCGTCGGTGAGGACGGCTCGCTCCCCAAGCGGCGCGAAGACCGCGGCGGCGTCCCAGCCGAGCCCGGCGGTATAGACGTACACGCGATCGGCGGCGGCAAGGCTGCCCGGCAGAGCGTCCTTCATCACGCCGCGGCGCATCGTGTTGGACCGCGGCTCGAGCACGGCGAGCACGCGCCCTGACGGCACGCGTTGGCGCAGCCCCTCGAGCGTCGTGCGAATCGCGGTCGGGTGGTGCGCGAAGTCGTCGTACACGGTCACGCCCCGCGCGCGGCCGCGGACTTCCATCCTTCGGCGTACGCCCCGGAACGCGCCAAGCGCCTCGATCGCCCGGGCCGGCGCCACGCCGGCGGCCCGGGCGGCCGCGATGGCGGCAAGGGCATTCGACCGGTTGTGCGCGCCGAGCTGCGACCACCGCACGGTCCCGACCCGCTGGCCGGCCAGGAGGACGTGAAAGCTCTCGGCATCGACCGGTTCCGCCGCCCAGCCGCCGGGAACGTCGAATGCTTCCACCGGTGTCCACGTCCCGTTAGCAAGGACTCGCTCAAGTGCCTCGTCGCGACCATTGACGATGAGACGTCCGCAGGCCGGCACCGTGCGCACCAGGTGATGGAACTGCCGCTCGATGGCGGCAAGGTCGTCGAAGATGTCCGCGTGGTCGAACTCGAGGTTGTTGAGAACGACGGTTCGGGGCCGGTAGTGGATGAACTTCGATCGCTTGTCGAAGAAGGCGGTGTCGTACTCGTCGGCTTCGATCACGAAGTGGGGCCGATCGGTGAGCCGCGCGGAAACCGGAAAGTCGAGCGGGACGCCGCCGATCAGGAATCCCGGCCGCAGCCCGGCCGACTCGAGGATCCAGGCGAGCATCGAGGTCGCGGTCGTCTTGCCGTGGGTACCGGCCACGGCGAGGACATGGCGGCCGGTCAGGATCGCCTCGGCCAGCCACTGCGGCCCGGAGACGTACCGCTCGCCCGCGTCGAGGATCGCCTCCATGAGCGGATTGCCCCGCGTGACGACGTTGCCGACCACCCAGACGTCGGGCTTGAGCGCGAGCTGCTCGGCCCCGAATCCCTGCACGAGCTCGATGCCGAGCGCCTCCAGCTGATCGCTCATGGGCGGATAGACGTTGGCGTCGCATCCGGTCACGCGGAAGCCTGCGCTCTTGGCGAGCGCGGCAAGTCCGCCCATGAAGGTGCCGCAGATGCCCAGGATGTGGATGTGTGCTGCCATGGAGTTCGAGCGGCAGAGAAGGCGGCAGGGAAAAGCGGCTCATTCTATGCGAGCAGGAGGCGCGCTCCGCTATGATTGAGGCGCCGCCATGACCCGCAAGCAGAACCGCCAGACCGGAGTCCGGGCGCGCATCGCCGCCGCCGCGGCCCGCATCATGGCCGAGGACGGCATCGACGATTTCGCCCTCGCGAAGCGCAAGGCCGCCCGCCAGCTCGGCGCTTCGAGCCGCGACGGCCTGCCCGCCAACGAGGAGATCGAAGAGCACCTGCGCGCCTACCTCGCCCTCTACCAGGCCGAAGAGCACCCGGAGCGCATCGCCGAGCTGCGCGCCAAGGCGCTCGAGGTCATGCTCGCGCTCGAGCATTTCAGCCCGTATCTCACCGGCCCGGTGCTGGAGGGCCTCGCCGGCCCGTATGCCGCGATCGAGCTGCAGCTCTTTCCCGAGAGCGCGAAGGACGTGGAGATCTTTCTCCTCGACCGCAACATCCCCTTCGACACCCGCGAGGGCCGGCGCTATTCGGGCGACCGCGCGCGCGCGGTCAGCGTCTTCATGCTGGAGTGGCAGGGCGCGCCGGTACGCCTGACGGTGTTCGATCCGCGCGACGAGCGCGTGGCGCTGAAGACCTCCGCCGCGGGGAAGGTGGCCGGTCGCGCCGGAATCGCCGAGCTCGACGCACTCGTCCGGAATGCAGGCCGCTCGACGTAGGGCCCTCGTCATCGGCGGCGTGGCCGTGGCCGGCGCGCTGGCCGGCGTGGTGGCGGGGCCGTTGCTCCTTCAGTCGAGGAGCGGCGCCCCGGAGCTCCTTTCGACCGTCTTTCCGGACCTCTCCGGCCACCCCCGCAAGCTTGCCGATTGGCAGGGCCGACCCGTGGTGTGCAACTTCTGGGCGACCTGGTGCGCCCCCTGCCGCGAGGAAATCCCGCTTCTCGTCGACCTGCACGGCGCATACGCTGGCAAAGGCGTGGAAGTGGTGGGGATCGCCCTCGATCAGCTCGCGAAAATCCAGGAATTTGCGGCGAACTTCAAGATTTCCTACCCGCTCCTGGTAGGCGACGTGAGAGCCATCGAGATCCTCCATGCGCTCGGCAACCGGGCCGGCGCGTTGCCCTATACTGTCGTCCTCTCCCGTGCCGGGGGCATCGCCTGGCGCAAGCTCGGGCAGGTGGAGCCGGGCGAACTGGAACCCGTACTGGACGACATCTTGGGCTAAAATGCCGCGTTCTGCGGCGAACATGCCCAAAACCACCAAAAACACAAGCAGCATCCTGGTCCTTCACGGACCGAACCTGAACCTCCTTGGAACCCGCGAGCCCGAGGTCTACGGGCGCGAGTCGCTCGCGGCCATCGACCGGCGGCTGGTCGCGCAGGGCCGCTCGGCGGGGGTCGTGGTGCGCGTCTTCCAGAGCAATACCGAGGGCGCGCTGATCGACCGGATCCAGCGGGCCAAGGCCGAAGGGGTCGCGTTCATCGTCATCAATCCCGCGGGATTCACCCACACCAGCGTCGCGCTGCGCGACGCCCTTGCCGCGGTGGCGATCCCGTTCATCGAGGTTCATCTTTCCAACGTCCAGGCGCGCGAGGCTTTTCGCCATCGCTCCTACTTCTCCGACCTCGCCGTGGGCACGGTGTGCGGCCTGGGAAGCCGGGGCTACGACTACGCGCTCGACTACGCGTTGCGCGCCACCACGGGTCGCGCGGGCGCGAAGGCCGGAACACGCGGCCGGCGCTGACGGCGCAGCCGGGAGGAAGCATCCCAATGGATCTACGCAAGCTGAAGAAGCTGATCGATCTCGTCCAGGAGTCCGGCATCGCGGAGCTCGAGATCACCGAAGGGGAGGAGAAGGTCCGGATCGCGCGCGGCGGCGGCGTGAGCGTCGCCTCGGCGGTCACGGGCGCGCCGGCCGCGGCCGCAGCGCCCGCCACCGCAGCGTCCGCGGCCGCAGCGCCGGGGTCCACGCAGGCGCCCGCCGAGGCGCCCGCGCAGCCCGAGGGCCACGTCGTCAAGGCGCCCATGGTCGGCACGTTCTACCGGGCCCCGTCGCCGGACGCGAAGCCCTTCGTCGAGGTGGGCGACAGCGTCAAGGAAGGCCAGACCGTCTGCATCATCGAGGCGATGAAGCTCATGAACGAGATCGAGGCCGACGCGGCGGGCGTCGTCAAGGCGATCCTCGTGGAGAACGGCCAGCCGGTGGAGTACGGACAGCCGCTGTTCATCCTGGGCTGAGCCCGTGTTCGAGAAGATCCTGATCGCCAACCGCGGCGAAATCGCGATGCGCATCCAGCGCGCGTGCCGCGAGCTCGGCATTCGGACCGTGGTGGTGCATTCCGAGGCGGACACCGAAGCGAAGTACGTCAAGCTCGCGGACGAGTCGGTGTGCATAGGCCCCGCGCCGGCCGGCGCGAGCTATCTCAACATCCCGGCCATCATCAGCGCCGCCGAGGTGACCGACGCGGAGGCGATCCACCCCGGCTACGGGTTTCTCTCCGAGAACGCCGACTTCGCCGAGAAAGTGGAGCGCTCGGGCTTCGTCTTCATCGGCCCGCACCCCGAGAACATCCGCCTCATGGGCGACAAGGTAAGCGCCAAGCAGGCCATGGTGAAGGCAGGCGTGCCCACCGTGCCGGGCTCCGACGGCCCGCTGCCCGAGGACCCGAAGGAAGTGGTGCGCATCGCGCGCAAGGTCGGCTACCCCGTGATCATCAAGGCCGCGGGCGGCGGAGGCGGGCGCGGCATGCGGGTCGTACACACGGAAGCCGCGCTGCTGAACGCCGTCAGCATGACGCGCGCGGAGGCGCAGGCGGCCTTCGGCAACCCGGTCGTGTACCTCGAGAAGTTCCTGGAGAACCCCCGCCACATCGAGTTCCAGGTGCTGGCGGACGGCTTCCGCAACGCGGTGCACCTCTTCGAGCGCGACTGCTCGCTCCAGCGGCGGCACCAGAAGGTGATGGAGGAGGCGCCCGCGCCCGACCTGCCCGTGAAGCTGCGCGACCGCATCGGCGAGCGCTGCGTCGAGGCGTGCCGCAAGATCGGCTACCGGGGCGCGGGCACGTTCGAGTTCCTGTACGAGAACGGCGAGTTCTACTTCATCGAGATGAACACGCGCATCCAGGTCGAGCATCCCGTGACGGAGATGATCACCGGCGTCGACCTCGTGCAGGAGCAGATCTACGTCGCGGCCGGGCACAAGCTGCGTCTGCGGCAGAAGGACCTGCAGGTGCGCGGGCACGCCGTGGAGTGCCGCATCAACGCGGAGGATCCCTACCGGTTCACGCCCTCGCCGGGCAAGATTACCTCCTACCATCCGCCCGGCGGGCCGGGCATCCGGGTCGACTCGCACGTCTACCAGGGCTACACCGTGCCGCCCAACTACGACTCCATGGTCGGCAAGGTCATCGCCTACGGCGCGAACCGCGACCAGGCGATGGCCCGCCTTCGCATCGCCCTCTCGGAGATGGTCGTCGAGGGCATCAACACCAACATTCCGCTGCATCGCGACCTGCTCGACGACCCGCGCTTCCTGCGCGGGGGCGTGTCCATCCATTACCTGGAGCAGAAGCTCGCCGAGGAACGGAAGAAGAAGTAGCGCTTGCGCGGACAAGGCAATTCACGGCCGGACGTAGTGGGTGCGGGGACGTAATGCCCTGGCTCTCCGTCACGTTGGAAGTGGACGCGGCGCAAGCCGACACCCTGAGCGACGCGTTGCTCGAGGCCGGCGCGCACTCGGTCGCGCTCGAGCCGGCGGGCGAGGGCCGGCAGCGGCTGCAAGCGCTCGTCGCACAGGACGCGGACGCCGCGCGCACCGTCGCGCAAGCGGCGCAGGCGGCCGGCCTCAACGCGGCGCCGGACTTTACGACTTCGCCCGTCGAGGACGACGATTGGGTGCGGCGCACGCAGGCGCAGTTCGCGCCCATCGCCATCGACGAGCGGCTCTGGATCGTGCCCAGCTGGCACGCCGTTCCGCCGGCCGCGGCCGGTGCGGCGGTGGCGCGCCTGGACCCCGGGCTCGCCTTCGGAACCGGGACGCATCCGTCGACGCGACTCACGCTCCAGTTCCTGGCGAGGACGGTGCGCGGGGGCGAGCGGGTGCTCGACTACGGCTGCGGCTCGGGGATCCTCGCCATTGCGGCGTGCAAGCTAGGCGCCGGCGAGGTGGTGGCGGTAGACATCGACCCGGAAGCGGTGCGGGCGACCGAGGAGAACGCGCAGGCGAACGACGTGCGGGTGCGCGCGCTCCTTCCGGACGCCCTCGGCGCCGGCGTCTATGATGTGGTCGTGTCGAACATCCTGGCCCAGCCCTTGATGGTCCTGGCACCCCTGCTCGCCGCGCACGCCGCGCCGGGCGCCCGCCTCGCGCTCTCGGGCATCCTGGAGACGCAGGCAGCCGAGGTAGCGGCCGCCTACGCGCCGTATTTCGATGCGCGCCCGACGGCGACGCACGAGGGCTGGGCGCTCGTCGAGGGAACGCGCCGATGAGCCTCGTCACCCGCTGCCCAACGTGCGGCACGGCGTTCCGGGTGCTGCCGGCGCAGCTCGCCGCCAAGGCGGGCAGGGTGCGCTGCGGCAAGTGCCGTACGGTGTTCGACGGCGTCGCCGGCCTGGTGGATCAGCGCGCCGAGCCCGTGAGCCTCGAGCCCTCGCCGCAGCTCGGCCTTTTCGATCCTTCGCGGCGTCCGGCCGCCCCGCCGCCCCGGCCCGCCCCTCCGACGCGCGAGGAGGAGGACGAAGACATTCCAGTGCCCGAGTTCCTTCTTCGCGAGGAGCCGAAAACGCGGCCCTGGCTCTGGGGGCTGCTCGCCTTCGTCGCCGCCGCCGTGCTGGCGGCCCAGGCGGCTTATCGGTACCGGACGGAGATCGCGATCCTTCTGCCGCCGGCGCGCCCCGTGCTCGAAGCGGCTTGCCGGCTCGCGAAGTGCGACATTCCGCTGCCGCGGCGCCCCGACCTCGTCGGCATCGAATCGTCCGACCTGCAGGCGCTACCCGGGGCCGAGTCGGTCATCGTGCTGAACGCCGTGATCCGCAACCGGGCGCCGTTTCCGCAGCAGTATCCCTCCCTGGAGCTCACGCTCACCGACGACGCCGACCGTCCCGTCGTGCGACGCGTGCTCACCCCGGCCGAATATCTCGCTCCGGCGGACGCCGAGGTGCTGAGCCAGGGCCTTCCCGCCGGCGCGGAGACGTCGTTCCGGATGAACCTCGACGCCGGCGGTCTCCGCGCGACCGGCTATCGACTCTATCTTTTCTTCCCCCAATGAAGATCCTCGTCACCGGCTCCATCGCCTACGACACCATCATGGTGTTCCCCGATCGCTTCCGCAATCATCTGCTGCCCGACCAGCTGCACATCCTGAACGTGTGCTTCCTCACGCCGCAGATGCGCCGCGAGTACGGCGGCACGGCGGGGAACATCGCGTACAACCTGCGCCTCCTCGGCGAGGACCCGCTCGTGATGGCGAGCGTGGGCGAGGACATCGGCCCGTACCTGGAGCGCCTGGAGCGGCTCGGCATCGGCACCTCGCACCTGCGGCGCATCGCGGGAGAGTTCACCGCGCAGGCGTTCATCACGACCGACCTCGACGACAACCAGATCACCGCGTTCCATCCCGGCGCGATGAACAGCGCCCACCAGAACCGGATCACCGCCGCGCTCGGCGCGGGGCTCGCCATCATCGGCCCGGACGGAAAGGAGGGCATGATCGAGCACGCGCGGCAGTGCCGCGCCCTCGGCGTGCCGTTCGTGTTCGATCCCGGGCAGGGGCTGCCGATGTTCTCGCGCGAGGAGCTCGAGACGTTTCTCCGCGACGCGGCCTACGTCGCGGTGAACGATTACGAGGGCAAGATGCTCGAAGAGAAGACGGGGCGCTCGCTGGAGGCCATCGCGAAGGAACTGAAGGGCCTCGTCTGCACGCTCGGCGCCAAGGGCTCGGTCATCCTCGCCCAGGGCGAGCGCTACGAGATCCCCAGCGTGGCGCCGCAGGCGATCGTGGACCCGACCGGCTGCGGCGATGCGTATCGCGCCGGCCTCCTGTACGGCATCGCGCACGGCTGGGACTGGCCCTCGACCGGCCGGCTCGGCTCGCTGATGGGCGCGATGAAGATCGCGCACCGCGGCGCGCAGAATCACGCGCCGGCGCGCGACGAGATCGAGTCGCGCTTCCGCCAGGCCTTCGGCTATTCGCCGTGGAAAGGAGAGAAATGAGAGCAGCCCTCGCCGCCGCCTTCGTTGCCTCGCTCGCCATGCTCGCCGCCTGCGCCTCGCGCGAGTCGGCCAATGTCTACGGCCGCCACGAGACGGGGCGCGAGCAGACGGTCCGGTTCGCCACCGTGGAATCGGTGCGCCAGGTCGAGATCCAGGGCAGCCGCTCGCAGGTCGGCACGATCGCCGGCGGCGTAGTCGGCGGCATCGCGGGGAGCAGCGTGGGGGAGGGGCGCGGATCGGCCGTTGGCGCCGTGCTCGGCGGCGTCGCGGGCGGCGTCGCCGGCAGCGCGATCGAGGAGGGCGCCACGCGAAAGAACGGCGTGGAGATCACCGTAAAGCTCGACAGCGGCGAGCTGCGCGCCATCGTCCAGGAAGCCGACATCGCGTTCAAGCCGGGCGATCGGGTGCGTCTCGTCAGCTCCGGCGGCGTCACGCGCGTGACGCACTAGCGGGCTCGCTTCTCCAGCGCGGCGCGGATGCGCGCCGCGTTCGCCTCGAGCTGCTCGCGCGGCGGGTTCTTGACCGGCCAGGCGAGCGCCATGCCGTCGCCTTCGTGGCGCGGCACGAGGTGCAGGTGCAGGTGGAAGACCGTCTGGCCGGCGGCCGGGCCGTTCGCCTGATACACCGAAAGCCCCTGCGGCGCGAAGGCGGCCTGGATGGCGCGCGCCACGCGCGCGGCTGCGGCGAAGACGGCGCCCGCCTGCTTTTCCTCCAGGGCATAGATGTTTTCGACATGCTGCTTGACCGCGACCAGCACATGGCCCGGGTTCACCTGCCCGATGTCCATGAATGCCAGCACCTGATCGTCCTCGTACACCACGGCGGCCGGGATCTGACGCGCCATGATCCTGCAGAACACGCATTCGCTCATCACTCGCCTCCGACGGCCTGGTAGCCCGGGCACGATACCCGGAAGACCGCGCGGTCGTCGAGCCGCATCGCGGTGAGCGCGCCACCCCACACGCAGCCGCTGTCGAGCGCGGCGAGGCGGGGACCGAGCCGAAGGCCGAGCGCCGACCAGTGCCCGCAGACGAGCGTCTCGGCGTCGTCCCGGAATTCGAACCACGGCGCGTAGCCCGGCGGCGCTTCGGTGCCCTTCGCCCGGAAATCCATCCGTCCCTCCGCCGTGCAGAAGCGAAGCCGCGTCATGGCGTTCACGATGACGCGCAGGCGGTCCCAGCCGGCGAGCGTGTCGCTCCAGGCCTCGGGCCGGCTGCCGTACATGTGCTCGAGGAAGTCCCGATAGCCCGGGCCACGCAGCGCCGCCTCCACCTCGGCGGCGAGCGAGCGGGCCCTGCTCACGCTCCACTGCGGGAGCAGGCCGGCGTGCACCATGGCGAACCCGCCCTCGACGTGCATGAGCGGCCGCTCTCGCAGCCAGTCGACAAGCTCCATGGCGTCGGGCGCCTGCAGCACGCCCTCGAGCGTGTCGTCCGCCCGCGTGCGCTCGAAGCGCTCGTACTGGCTCACGAGGTGCAGGTCGTGGTTGCCCAGCACGACCACCGCCCGGCTTCCGAGGCCGCGGACGAAGCGCAGCACCTCGAGCGACTTGGGCCCGCGGTTCACCAGATCGCCGACGAACCACAGGCGGTCCGCTCGCACGTCGAAGGCGATCGCCCTGAGGAGCGCCTGCAGCTCGTCGTAGCAGCCCTGCACGTCGCCGATCGCGTACGTCGCCATGCGGCGAATATAGCGTCAGGCGGCCTCAGAAGCTTGCGTCCAGGCGGCGATACTGGATGGCCTCGGCGATGTGCTCGGCGCCGACGCGGGCGGCGCCCGCGAGGTCGGCAATGGAGCGGGCTACGCGCAGCACCCGGTGGTAGGCGCGCGCGGAAAGCAGCATGCGGGCGAGCGCATGCCGAAGCAGCTGGTCGCCTTCGCGGTCGGTCGCGCAATAGCGGTCGATCTCGCCCGGGCCGAGCAGCGCGTTCGCCACGCCCTGGCGCTCGAGCTGCACCGCCCGAGCCTTCGCCACCCGCTCGCGGATCGCGAGCGTCGGCTCTCCGGCGAGCGGCGAGAGGAGCTCCGCCTCGCGCGGCGCCGGGACCTCGAGCTTGATGTCGATGCGATCGGCGAGCGGACCGGAGATGCGGCCGCGATAGCGGGCGATGCGCTCGGGCGTGCAACGGCAGCGCCCGCTGCGATCGCCGCAGTGCCCGCAGGGGCACGGGTTCATGGCGGCGAGGAGCTGGAAGCGGGCGGGAAACTCGGCCTGGCGGGCGGCACGGACGATGCAGACGCGGCCCGACTCGATCGGCTCGCGGAGCGCCTCGAGCACGTTGCGATCGAACTCGGGCAGCTCGTCGAGGAAGAGCACGCCGTGGTGTGCAAGCGAGATCTCGCCGGGGCGCGGCACGCTCCCGCCGCCCACGAGCGCGACGCTCGAAGCGCTGTGGTGCGGCGAACGGAAAGGCCGCGCGCCCCACTGCGCCGCGTCGAAGCCGCCGGAGGACACCGAATGCACGGCCGCCACTTCGAGCGCCTCGGCCTCGGTGAGCGGCGGAAGGATGCCCGGGAACCGGGCGGCGAGCATCGATTTGCCCGTGCCCGGCGGGCCGAGCATGAGCACGCTGTGGGCCCCGGCCGCGGCGACCTCCAGCGCTCGCTTCACCTGCTGCTGCCCTTTCACGTCGAGGAAATCCGGGTAGGCGGGAGCCGTGCCGGGCGCCTCGGCGCAATACGCCTCGAGCGGCGCTTCGCCGGCGAGATGACCGACGACTTCGAGGAGCGTGCGCGCGGGCAGGATGCGCGCGCCTTCCGCGAGCGCCGCCTGCGGCGCATTGGCCTCCGGCAGGACGAAGGCACGGCCCGCCTTGCGCGCGCAGAGCGCCATGGCGAGCGCGCCCCGGATGCCGCGCAGCTCCCCGGTCAGCGAAAGCTCGCCGGCGAACTCCTGGCCCTCGAGCGACTCCGGCGCGAGCTGGCCGCTCGAGGCGAGGATGCCGAGCGCGATGGGCAGGTCGAAGCGCGTCGAGTCCTTCGGCAGCTCCGCCGGCGCGAGGTTGACCGTCATGCGGCGCGCCGGAAACTCGAAGCGGGCATGGTTGAGCGCCGCCCGGACGCGATCGCGCGCCTCGCGCACCTCCGTGTCGGGCAGGCCGACGATGTGAAAGGCGGGCAGGCCTGGTCCGAGGTGGACCTCGACGGTGACCTCGGGCGCCTGCACTCCGGAGAGCGCCCGGCTGAGGACGGTGGCGACACTCATGGCGTTCCCTTCAAGGAACGCCAGGCGGCGCCCGGCGTTTACTCCGATTGTCCGGGCTTTGCCGGGGGAGCGTCGCTTGCGCGGGCGGCTTCGAGCTCCCCTACGCGCGCCTCGAGCTCCGCGAGCCTCGCCTGCGCCCGCTCGAGGAGCTTGCGCTGGACATCGAAGTCCTCGCGCGTCACGAGCTCGAGCCGGTCGAACCACGCGAGCAGCATCGCGCGCAGGTTCTTCTCGAGGTCCGCCGCGGGCGAGTTGCGCATCGCTTCGCCGATGCGCTCGTTCAGGTCGTCGAAGAGCCGCTTGTCGATCATGGCGTCACCCGTACGAAGTGAAGGCACCAGCTTCGAGCGTACGTGGGCCCGCCATGCACCAGAGTAGGGCGTGCAACCTTCGGGAGTCGAATAAGGCTCTGAATTTTCATCGGTAAATCACTGGCACAGGAGGTGCTAAGGGAGGCCAAGCACTTTCAACTCAAGGGAGATCCGTTCATGCGCAAGTCGTTGCTCGCCGCCGCGCTCGCGGCATCCGCCGTTCCGCCGGCCGTCCTCGCCCAGGACACCGAGCACTCGCTCAGTGGCAATGTCGGCTTCGCCAGCCAGTATATCTTCCGCGGCATCCGCCAGACCGACGGCAAGCCTGCGCTCCAGGGCGGCTTCGATTACGCGCACTCGAGCGGGCTCTACGCCGGCACGTGGGCCTCGAACGTGAGCTGGCTCGCAGATTCCGGCGCCTACACCAGCAGCAGCCTGGAGTGGGACTTCTACGGCGGCTACAAGGGCAGCGTAGGCGACTTCGGCTACGACGTCGGCCTTCTCCATTACTACTACCCCGGTCGCAAGCTGCCCGGCGTGACCGACGCCGACACGCTCGAAGCGTACGGCGCCGTCAGCTGGAAGTGGCTCACCGCGAAGCTGAGCT
>CAYWSG010000044.1:0-1664 GCA_964461055.1 uncultured Enterobacteriaceae bacterium
GCGAGCTTCGCGCGCGCGATGCGAAGCGGCTCGGGGGCGTGGCGCTCGGCCTCGGGCTGCGCCTGGGCGATCGAGGCGCGGGCCGCGGCCATCTGCTCGACGGGCGGCGGCGTGGTCGCGCAGCCGAAAAGCGCCGCAGCTGCAATCGCCGTGCCGGCTGCCGGCAGCATGGAACCGCGCATGGCGGACCTTCCGGGAGTCAGGGTTTTCGATGTCATTCCCGGAGCCTCGCAGGTTGCGTACCCGCCCCTCCCTCCGCGGGGAACTTTCCAGAGGGTCACGGCCGGGACGACGAGCCGATGAGCGTTCGATCGATATACGCGGGAACGCGCTCTGCATAGCATCCGGCGCAACGCAAATCCTGCAACCTTTTTCCCTTCAGGAGCTTTTCCATGGCCTCGATGATCTCGAAGACCGCGCTCGCCGCGACGCTTTCCCTCGCTCTCGCCGCACCCGCCGCGCTCGCGCAGACGAGCACCGCCCGCAGTCCCGGCGACGGCATGCGCATGCCGTGGCAGAGCGGCTTCTGGGGGCACGTCGGCGCGAGCTACGGCCGCTCGGAGCTCGACGAGAAATGCGACGTGGGCAGCTGCGACTTCAAGGACCAGGCCTGGCGCATCTACGGCGGCGGGCGCTTCAACAACATCGCGGGCGTCGAGATCGGCTACATCGACTACGGCAAGTTCGACAACGGCCCGGGCGACACCGACGGCCACGGCATCGACCTCGCGCTCATCGCCGGCGTGCCGTTCCTCGAGAACTGGGCGGTCTTCGGCAAGCTCGGGGGCGTCTACTCGCGCACTGACGTCGACGGCCCCGGCGGCGGCAAGGAGAACGGCTGGGGCGCGCGCTACGGCCTCGGCCTGCAGGTCGGCCTCACGCCAAACTGGGCGATCCGCGCCGACCTCGACCGCTACCGCGTCAAGTTCGAGGGCGGCAGGGAGGATGTCGACACCCTCATGATCGGCGCCCAGTACACCTTCCGCTAGGGGCGAAGCACCTTCCGCTAGGGGCGAAGCACCTTCCGCCAAGGGCAAGACCCAGGCCGCGGCATAAGGGCCGCTTAAGTCACGACGGTCGATCATCGGGCGTCCAACTACGGAGGAGGCCCATGGCACTCGACATCGGAAAGAAGTGGGACGAGTTACGCCCCACGAAGACGCAGGCGTTCTGGTTCGCCGCCGCGGCCGTCGCGGTGACGCTCATCGCCGGCTTCGGCTTCGCGGGCTGGGTGACGGGCGCGAAAGCCGAGGAGATGCGCACGACGGCAGCGGAAGAGGCGCGCCACCAGCTCGCGACCGCGATCTGCGTCGACGAGTTCATGGCGGCGAAGGACTCCGGGAAGCGGCTTGCCACGCTCGCCGACACCGGCTGGTACGAGCGCAGCGACATGGTCGCCGAGGCGGGCTACGCCACCATGCCCGACCGCCAGGAGCCGAACCACACCGTCGCGATGATGTGCGCCGCGAAGCTCGCGGAGCAGGCGGAGCAGAAGAAGCTCTGAAGGCGGCGTCCGGCGCTCGCCAGGCGAAAAAATGGGCGGCGCCAAAGGCGCCGCCCTGCCCCGCTACAGCGCTCCTCCTCCGGTGATTCCCGTGCCGGGCGACGCTCCGGCGTGCGTTTCATCCGGGGCGACGAGGATGCGGGGCGCTTCCTTAAGCGAA
>CAYWSG010000044.1:1764-23479 GCA_964461055.1 uncultured Enterobacteriaceae bacterium
AGCTTGAGGCCCACCTGGGCCGGACGGCCGTCGCGCAGCTCGCGGACCACGAGCTGCGCCCGTCCGAGCGCCGCACGGTCGCCCACGACCACGCGCCCGTGGAAGCGCTCGTCCAGGTACTGCGCGAGCGTCTTCTCGCGCGCTTCGGGCGGAACCTCGAGACCGTACACGTCGCCAAGATCGCCGAGCACCGCGTCCCCGTTCAGGGTGAAGTCGCCGAAGTAAAGGTGCTCCTCCAGCCGGTCCGGCGCGCGGTGCGGATCGAAGAGCCGGTTGAGCTCCCCGATGCGCTGCGGCTCGGCGAGCAGGTAGACGTAGTCGCCGGGCTTGAACATGAGGTCGGGCCCGAGGGGCAGCGGCTGCCCCTCCCGGAGGATGGCCATGAGCTGCATGCCCGCGGGAAGCTCGAGCGCGGCCGCCGGGCGCAGGGCGACGAGGCTTCCGGGCTGCACCTCGTAGCCCACGATCTCGTGCTCGAAGTGCCCCGGCATGTCGAGCGTCACGCGCTGGGACGGCTCGGTGCTCGGCGGCACCTCGACCTTCAGGAGCCGCGCGGCCGGGGCAATGGTCCAGCCCTGCACGAGCAGCGACACGAGCACGATGAAGAACGCCACGTTGAAGTAGAGCCTCGCGTTCTCGACGCCGTACATCACCGGAAAGAGCGCGAGCACCACGGGCACCGCGCCGCGCAGGCCCACCCAGCTCACGTAGACCTGCTCGCGCCAGGGAAAGCGGAAAGGCAGCAGGCTCAGGACCACCGCCGCGGGGCGGGCGACGAGGATGAGGAAGGCCGAGATGGCGAGCGCCGGCGCCGCCACGCCGACCAGCTCGTGCGGCGCGACGAGCAGGCCCAGGATCAGGAACATCACGATCTGCGAGAGCCAGGCGAGCCCGTCGTGCACGCGCAGGATGTTCTGCGCGGCGCGAAGCTGCGAGTTCCCGAGCACGAGGCCGGCCAGGAAGATCGCCAGGTAGCCGCTGCCGCCGATGAGGGCCGTGACCGCGAAGACCGTCAGCCCGCCCGCCACCGCGAGGAGCGGATAGAGCCCGCTCGCGAGGCTGAGCCGGTTGATGAGGAGCACGAGCAGCCGCCCGCCGACGAGGCCCGTCACCGCGCCGATGCCGAACTGCTGCACGAAGGAAAGCAGCACGGACGCTTCGAAGCGCGTGCCGCCGGCGGCGAGGACGCCGAGGCACACCACCGTGAGGAAGATCGCCATGGGGTCGTTACTGGCCGACTCCACCTCGAGGGTCGAGGCGACGCGCTCCTGGAGCGTGGCGCCGGCGTTCCGGAGAAGCGCGAAGACCGCCGCCGCATCGGTGGAGCCGACGATCGCGCCCACCAGCATCCCCTGCAGCCACTGCAGGCCGAGCACCCAGGCGGCGAACGCGCCCGTCAGGCCGGCCGTGACGACCACGCCGAGCGTCGCGAGGCTCGCGGCGGGCCAGGCCGAGATCCGGAAGGTCTCGCGCCGCGTCCGCATCCCGCCGTCGAAGATGATGACCGCGAGGGCGAGCGTCCCGATGACGTACGACATCTCGAAGTCGTCGAAGCGGATCCCGCCCGGGCCATCCTCGCCGGCGAGCATGCCGAGAAAGATGAAGACGAGGAGAAGCGGCGCGCCCAGGCGCGAGGAAACGTCGCTCGCGACGATGCTGATGACGAGCAGCAGCGCGCCGATCAGGATGACGGTGTTCCAGGCCTCCACCGCCGAACGATAGCAAACCGGACGGATTTACAGCGGGAGCTGCTCCTCGGCGTCGACCGTGCCGGGCGAGCGCAGCCGCGGGTAGGCGGCCCCGCCCTGGCGCACCGCCTCCCTCAGGAAGCCGTCGACCCAGGCGTAGACGTCCTGGCGCTGGATGGAGCGGCGCATCTGGCGCATGCGGGCCGCCCGCCGCGAGGCCGGCATCTCGCAGGCCTCGCGGATCGCCTCCGCGACGCCCTCCACGTCGAACGGGTTCACGAGGAGCGCCCCCTTCAGCTGCTGCGCCGCACCGGCGAACTCGGACAGAATGAGCACGCAGTCTTCCTCGATGCTGCAGGCGCAGTACTCCTTGGCGACGAGGTTCATGCCGTCCTTGAGCGGCGTGACGAGGGCGATGTCGGCGGCGCGGTAGTAGGCGAAGAGCTCGATGCGCGAGAGGCTGCGATACTCGTACCAGACGGGCACCCACCCGCCCGGGCGTGCGTAGGCGCCGTTGATCTCCCCCACGAGCCGCTCGATCTCGTTGCGCAGCTGGTGGTATTGCGGGATGTCCTCGCGGCTCGGCACGACCACCTGGATGAGCGACACCCGCCCCCGCATCTCGGGGTAGCGGCCGAGGAGGTGCTGGAAGGCGCGCAGGCGCTCGGGAATCCCCTTGGTGTAGTCGAGCCGGTCGACGCCCAGCACGATCTTGCGCCGCGGCAGCAGGCGATGGAGCTCGGCCGCCTTGTCGGCGACATCGGGCTCGGCTGCGCGGCGCCGGAACGCAGCGTAGTCGATGCTGATCGGGAAGCTGCCGATGTGCGTGACGCCGGACACCGAGCGCGCGCGCACGACGTTGCCCTTCCCCGCCAGGCGCACCTCGGGCGCCATGGCGCGCACGCAGGCGACGAAGTTGCGCCGGTCGCGCACCGTCTGCAGGCCGACGAGGTCGTAGCGAAGCAGCGCCCGCAGGAGCGCCCGGCGCCACGGCAGCTTGAAGAAGAGGTCGGGCGGCGGAAAAGGGATGTGCAGGAAGAACGCGAGGCGCGAGCGGTTGCCGAGCGCGCGCAGCTCCTCGGCGACGTTCATGAGGTGGTAGTCGTGCACCCATACGAGGTCGCTCGCCTCGGCAGCGGCGTGCACGGCGCGCGCGTACTGCGCATTCACCGCGCAGTAGGTGCGCCAGTAGCGCGGCTCGAAATTGCACACCGAAGGCATGTCGTGGAAGAGCGGCCAGACGATCTCGTTCGAGAAGCCGAGGTAGAAGTCGCGCACCTGGTCGGCGGCGAGCGGCACGGCGGCGAGCGTGTAGCCCGCCTCGGCGCTCGCCGCGTTGAGCGAGGCGGCGATCTCGCGCACGGGCACGGTGGTGCCGCCCCAGCCGATCCAGACGCCGCCGCGGTCGCGCAGCACCGGGCGCAGCGCCGTCACCAGCCCGCCGCTCGCCGGCTCGGCCCGCATGCGGCCGTCGCCGCCGCGGCGAAACGCGTAGGGCAGCCGGTTCGAGACGACGATGAGGCGCTCCCCGGGCTTGCGGCGCTTCGCCTCCGGCTTCTGCCGCCCCCGGGCCTGCCTCGCGTTCGTCCTTCGCCTCAAGCTCTCAGCCCCCCGGAGCAGGCACGCCACTTGGAGAGGAACGCCCGCACCTCGGTGGGCGGGCGCAGCCACGCGCCGGCGCGCGTGCGCCGCACGAGCGGGCGCACGAGGATGCCGACGCCGCGGCCGTCGATGGCGTCGAAGGCGTCCTCGTCGGTCGTGTCGTCGCCAAGATACGCCGCCACCGTGCCCGGCCCGGACTGGGCGAGCACCTCGTTCACCACGGAGCCCTTGTTCCGCCCGCGCGCGCGAAGCTCGAGGCCCGCCTCGAAATCGGTGAGCTGGAGGTCCTCGCTCTGCGAGGCGCCGAGCCAGCGCTCGATGAGCGCCTCGCGCACGGCCTCGGCGACCTTGGGGGCGAGGCCGCGCCAGTGAACCGCCACGCTCGCGGGCTTGCGCTCGATCCGCGCGCCCCAGGCCTCGAGGGCGCGCGCGCTGGTCTCGGCCTCGTCGAGCCGCAGGCTCGTCTGCGGATGCGGCACGAAGTCGGTGATCTCGCCGGTGGGCGAGAGCCGCTGCCAGCCGTGCGAGCCCCAGAGCTCCGGCGGGCGCTCCATGGCGAGGGCGGGCGTGAGATCGTCCAGGCGACGGCCGCTCACGATGACCACCCGGTTGCCCGGCACCGCGATGATGTCGTCGAGCAGCCGGGCGACGCCGGGATACGGCCGCACGCGGCCCGGATCGGCATCGAAGGGCGCGAGCGTGCCGTCGAAATCGAGCAGCAGCACGCGCTCGTTGGCCCGCGAGAGGCTCGCGAAGAACCGCTCGACGCTCAGCGTGGACTTCAGTGCCCGGATACGCCCTCCCTTGTTCCTGCGTTCCTTAAGGAGCCCTTAACATCGGACCCCTTAACATACCAAGGCTACCATCCGTTGCGAGAGCCATGAGAGTGCTGGTCGTCGAGGATGATCCCATGATCGGCCGCGCCGTAGTCGCCGGGCTGCACGACGGCGGCTATGCGGTCGACTGGGTCCGCGACGGCGCCGAGGCCGAGCTCGCCCTCGCGAACGGCGTGTACGACCTCGCGCTCCTCGACCTCGGCCTGCCGCGGCGCGACGGCCTCGAGATCCTGAAGTCGCTGCGCCGCTCGGGCAACGCCCTGCCCGTGCTCATCATCACCGCGCGCGACTCGGTCGCCGACCGCATCGCGGGGCTCGACCACGGCGCCGACGACTACCTCGTCAAGCCCTTCGACCTCGACGAGCTCCTCGCCCGCGCGCGCGCCGTCATCCGCCGCCATGGCGGGCGCTCCTCGCCCGAGGTCACCTACGGCGCGCTCACGCTCGATCCCGTCAAGCGCCAGGTCACCTTCAAGGGCGACCAGGTGGAGCTCTCGGCGCGCGAGTTCGCCGTGCTCGAGGCGCTCATGAAGGAGCCCGGCGCGGTCATCTCGCGCGAGAAGCTCGAGGACGCCGTCTACGGCTGGGGCGAGGAGGTCGGGAGCAACACGATCGAGGTGCACCTGCACCACCTGCGGCGCAAGCTCGAGCCGCAGATCATCCGGAACGTCCGGGGCGTGGGGTACCAGATCGCCCGCATCGAGTAGGGCGTGCGCGCGGCAGCGCCCGCCGGGCTGCGATGAGGTCCATCCGGGCGAACCTCGTCCTCTGGCTCGTCAGCGCGCTCGTGGTCGGCGTGCTCGCCGTGCTCGCCGCCACCTACGCCCTCACGCGGAACGAGGTCGGGCGGCTCTTCGACGAGGAGCTGCGCCAGGTGGCGCTCGCGGTGCACCTGCGGCTCGACTGGGAGCAGCCGAGCCTGCGCATCGCGCGCCCGGGCTTCTCGCTTTCGCTGCGCGCCTACGACGACACGGGGCGCGTGCACTTCGAGTCCGCCCTGCCCTCGCTGCCGGCCGACCTGCCGCAGACCTTCGCCGAGGGCTTCCGCACCATCGCCACGGCGCAGGGCCCCTGGCGCGTCTTCACGCACGTGGCCGAGGAAGGCATCGTGCAGGTCGGCCAGCCGCTCGAGACGCGCGACGCGCTCGCGCGCGACGTGACCTTCCGCGCGCTCATTCCGATGGCGCTCCTGATCCCGCTCGTCGCGCTCGTCACGCCGTGGGCGCTGCGCCGCGGCCTGCGGCCGCTCGCCGAGACCTCGCGCCGCGTGAGCGACCGCGATGCCGCGCGGCTCGATCCGCTGCCGGACGACAACGTGCCGACGGAGCTCTTGCCGCTCGTGGGGCAGATCAACGCGCTCCTCGCGCGCCTCTCGGCGCAGCTCGACGCCGACCGGCGCTTCCTCGCCGACGCGGCGCACGAGCTGCGCTCGCCGCTCGCGGCGCTCGCGCTGCAGGTGCAGCTCGCCGCGCGCGCGCAGACGCCGCCCGCGCGCGCCGCGGCGCTGCACGAGCTCTCGCGCGGCATCGAGCGCGCGCGGCGCCTCGTGCAGCAGCTCCTCGACTTCGCGCGCTTCGAGCCGGGCGTGACGCTCGAGCCCTTCGAAGAGCTCGATCTCGCCGCGCTCGCGCGCGCGACCGTCGGCCTCTACGCCGCGCGGGCCGACGAGCGCGGCGTCGATCTCGGCGCCGACGCCGAGGGCCCGGCGCGCCTGCTGGGCAGCGAGGCGGAGCTGCGCTCGCTCATCGAGAACCTGGTGGACAACGCGCTGCGCTACTCGCCCGAGGGCACCTCGGTCACCGTCGCCGTGCGGCGCCTGGAGCACGACCTCGAGCTCAGCGTCGTCGACGAGGGCCCCGGCATCCCGTCGGCCGAGCGCACGCGTGTCTTCGAGCGCTTCTACCGCGTGGCCGGCGACCCGACCGCGGGAAGCGGGCTGGGGCTCTCGATCGTCCGCGCCATCGTCGAGCGCCACCAGGGCACGATCGAGCTCGGCGAGACCCACCCCGGGCTGCCGCGCCCCGGGCTTGCGGTGCGCGTGCGCTTCCCGGCGCTCGAGACGGTCACGGCGCCCGCGTTAAGCGTGGCTTAAGCAAGCGCGGCGCACTGTAGGGCTCTACCGCAGCCGCGGCGGGAATGCCGGAGACTCTGCTGGGGTTGGGTTGCTGGGGCGCAACTTGTTTCCTGCGTCCCGCGCGGCTGCGGACCCTTTTTCTAGCGCAATCCTTTTTCGAGGGTGTCAGCGACAAGCTCCGCAAGCGGTCGGCTTTCGGCCTGCGCCTTCTCCTGGAGCCGCCTCACCAGATCAACAGGCAACTTCACGGCGAAGGGCACGAGGCCCGCGTCCCGGTCGCGGCGGCGCTGCTCCTTGCGGCTGACGATCGCGGAGGCCTTGCCGTAGCGATCGGGCGTGGGCGACTGGCGCAGGCGATCGGTAAGGCTTGCCGCCTTCAGGCGCTCGAGGTCGGTTCTCTTCCAGCTCACGGGAACTCCGGAAGCAAATTTCCGGATTCTAAGGACGAATGGGCCCCCGCCTGCGCGGGGGCGACTTCCCCTCTTCTCTAGCGGGCTACGGTGTCCGCCGCGTGGGCGCCGCGGCTGCCCATGCGGCGCGGCTCGCCTTCGGTGGTGTCCTTCTCGGTCTGGCGTTCCATCTCGGCGTTCATCTCCGCGCCGATGAGGACCGCGTAGGCGGTGAGCAGGAACCACATGAGCAGGATGACCACGGCGCCAAGCGACCCGTAGGTCTCGTTGTAGCTCGCGAAGTTGCGCACGTAGATGCCGAAGAGCACCGAGCCGACGATCCAGAGCACCGTGGCGAGCACGGCCCCCGCGCTCGCCCAGCGCCACTTCGGCTCGTGGCGGCTCGGGCCGAAGCGGTAGACCACGGCGAGGCCGAAGATCATCAGCACTGCGAGCAGCAGGACCTGCCCCACGGCGATCAGCAGCTCGGCGAAGCTGCTCAAGCCGAGGAAGGCGATGGCGGCCGGCAGCGCCACGATGACGGCGATGGCCACGATCGCGGCGACGATGGCGGCGAGCGTCAGGAGAAGCGCCGTGGCATAGAAGCGCACGGTGCCGCGCTTCTCGTCCTCGTCGTAGGCGACGTTGAGCGCCTGCATGAGCGTTCGCACGCCGGCCGACGCGCTCCAGAGGGCGAGCAGCACGCCGACGATCGCGGCGAGGCCGAGCTTGCCGCCGCTCGCGCTGGTGAGCGCCTGGAGCTGCCCGGCGACGAGCTTCGTCGCCTCCTCCGGCAGCATGCCGCCGAGCGCCTCGATCTGCTGCGCCACCTGCTGAGGGTCGAAGACGAGGCCGTAGATCGAGACGAGCGCCACGAGTCCCGGAAAGATCGCGAGCAGCCCGTAGAAAGCTACGCCCGCCGCAATGATGGAGATGCGGTCTTCCGAAAGCTGCTTGCCGGTGCGCTTGACGATGTCGAGCCAGCCGCGCTTCGGGATGTCGGTCGGCTTCTCCGCCGAGCGGCCACGGCCGGCGCCGCGATCGCGCCGCCGCTCCTCATGGTGCCCGCGGCCCCAGGTGGCGGTTGCCATGGATCAGCGTCCGGCCGGCGGGCGTTGCGTGCCGGGCGGCTGCTGGCGCGCCTGGGTCGACTGCGACTGGCTTGCCCCGGAGGCGGCCGGCCTCGCCGGCTCGGGCGGCTTCGTCTGCTCCACCGCCTGCCGCCCGGCCTGCTCCACGGTCTGGCGTCCCTTCTCGAGCGCCTCCTTGCCTTTCTCGCTCGCCTGCCGCGCAAGCTCGGAAGCCTTGTCGGCCACCCTTTCGCGCGTTCCTGCGAGAAGCTCCTCCTCCTTGCGGGTGCGCGGCAGGAAGGCGGCGAGCATGGCACCGACGGCGAGGCCGATGGCGCCGAGGGCGAGCGGCTGCTCGTTCACGATCCGGTCGTAGCTGCCGCGCAGCTCGCCCATGCGCTCGCGTGCCATGCGCGAAGTGCTGTCGAACGCCTGGCGGCCGCTCTCGAGCGCCCCGGAGGCTCGCTCCCTCATCGATCCCGCCGTGCCGCCGGCATGCTCCTTCATGGAGCCGACCGCGCCGCTCGCCCGCTCGCGCAGGGAGGACGCGCCTTCCTTCGCTCGCTGCAGCATGCCGGAGGCTTCCTCTGTGAGGTGCGCGCCTTTCTCCCTAAGATGCGAGCCCTTTTCGCCAAGGTGCGCATGCTCCTCGTTCCACTCCTGCCGCAGGCGCGACGAAGACCTCGCGCCGTAGCGGGCGGGGCGGCGGTCCATGCGATCGGTCGCCGCCAGCCAGGCGAGCCCGATGCCGACGAGTGCGACGGGGAGCGGATGCTCCGTCACCGCGCCGCGGAGGTTGCGCGCGTAGTCCACCGCGCCGCTCTGCTTGAGGTAATCCATGCCCTGGTCGAGAAGCTGCCCCGGCGTGAGGCGCTCCTCGATCGCGCCCAGGGTCGAGTCCATTTCGCGCCGCGTGCGCTCGATGTCTGCCAGGATTTCGTCGGGATGGCGCCCGCCGTTGCCGTCGTGTCTCATTGCGCGTGCCCTCTCACCTGGTCCCTCGCATACTCGCCGTGCTCGCGCGCCATGTCGGCATCGCGGCGCAGCGACTGCATCGTGCGCTCCGGCTTGAGGCTTCCCGCCTTCACCTTGTTGCGGCCCACCATGAGCAGGATCCCGCCCGCGATGGCCACCACCAGGCCGATGATGAGCGGCGCGAGCCAGGCCGCGTGCTCGGGCGGCAGGAACTGCGCGAGCCCCATCGCCGCGGCCCACAGGAGCACGAGGAAGCCTGCATAGAGAATGAGCGCGCCCGCGCCGAGCTCCACGGCCGCCGACTGCACCTGGCTCACCTTGTCGGAGAGCTCCGCCTTGGCGAGCTCCGCCTCGTCGCGCACGAGCGTGGTGGTCTCGCGCCACAGGTCGGAGAAGAGCCCGACGAGCGAGCGCTCGCGGCCGGGCTCGGCGGTCCGGTAGCGGCGGCTGTCGTCGTCGTCGCGCCGCTCGTAGTCGTGTTCCATCGTCGCGGCCATCAGAGCCTCCTCTGGACGTCTTCGGCGTTGGGCGCCGCGCCCTTCAGCAGGCGCATGGCGATGAATCCGGCGGCGACCGCGGCCCCGAAGAAGAGCGCTGGCTCGCGCCGGGCGAACGACTCGCAGTCGCGCACGACCGAGTCGAGGTCCTTGTTCTTCAGAACGCCGGAGAGCTGCTCGAGGCGATCGGCGGCAGTCTCGGCCGCCCGCGAAGCGAGCGTGCTGCGCTCGCCACCGCGATGCGCGGCTTCGCGCAGCGCACGGGCGAATTCGCCCACCCCGGTGGCGGCGGCGCGCTGCTGCTCGCCCATCTTCGCGCGCGCCGTGTCCTTGGCGTCGTCGAAAACGCGACGCGCCTCGTCCTTCATCTCGTCCGCGGTCTCTCGGGCCTGCCCCTCTCGCGGCTGTCTCTCTCGCGCCTGCCCGGCGCGCGCCGCCGCCTCGCCTGACGGCGAGGGAAACTCGCCCAGATGCTGCGGCCTGCCCTGCGGTGAGCCGGGTGGGTTCGCCGACCCCGGCGGGACTGAGGTTGCCATGACGATGCCTCCTTTTCTCGGAACGCCGGGAGGCAGCAAGATGCGTTCCGCGGGGGCGACGCCTTCGGATCTCCTTGCGGAGATTTCGCTAGATCACGCCCTCTTCCTTCAGCTCGGCGAGGCGGGCGGAGTCGTAGCCGAGAAGCTCCCCGTAGACCTCTTCGTTGTGCTGGCCGACTTCCGGGCCCGGCCACTTCACCTCGCCGGGGGTGTCCGAGAGCTTCGGGACCACGTTCTGCATCCACAGGTTGGGGAACCTGGGATGCGGAACCTTCACGAGCGCCTCGCGCGCCGCGAAATGCTCGTCCTCGAGCATGTCCGGGGCGCGGTAGATCTTCCCGGCCGGAATGCCGTTGGCGTGCAGGAGCTCGAGCAGGTCTTTGGAGCTGAACGTCTTTGTCCATTCGCTGATCAGCTCGTCGAGCTCCTGCTGGTGCTCGCCCCGGGCGACGTGGGTCGCGTATCGCGGGTCGGTGCCGAGCTCCGGCCGCCCCATGGCCTCGGCCATGCGGCGCCAAACGCTGTCCTGGTTGGCGCCGATCAGGATCTGGCCGTCCCGGGTGTCGTACACGTTGGAAGGCGCGATCTTGGGAAGAATCGATCCGGTGCGCTCGCGGATGATTCCCGCCTCCGTGTACTCGGGCACGGTGGACTCCATCATGGCAAGCACGGCCTCGTAGATGGCGCTGTCCACGACCTGCCCCTCGCCGCTCACGTGGCGATGGTTGAGCGCGAGCAGCGCGCCGAGGCAGGCGTAGGTGGCGGCAAGCGAGTCGCCGATGGAAAGCCCGATGCGCGAGGGCGGCGTGGAAGGATCGCCCGCGAGGTAGCGCATGCCGCCCATGGCCTCGCCGATCGACCCGTAGCCCGCGCGCGAGGCATAGGGCCCGGTCTGCCCGAATCCCGAAACTCGGACCATGATGAGCCCCTTGTTTACCTGCCTGAGCGACTCGTACGACAGGTTCCACTTTTCGAGCGTCCCCGGACGGAAGTTCTCGATGAGGAAGTCGCTCCTGGCGGCGAGGCTGCGCAGGATTTCCTGGCCCTTCGGCGTGCGCAGGTTGAGCGTGATGCATTTCTTGTTGCGGCCGATGATGGGAAACCACACGGGCTTCCCGCGGCCCCAGGCGCGCATGGGGTCGCCCTCGCCCGGCAGCTCGATCTTGATGACCTCGGCGCCGTGGTCGGCGAGGAGCTGGCCGCAGAACGGCCCGGCGATGAGCTGGCCCATCTCGAGCGCGCGCAGGCCCTGCAAGGCGCCCTTCATGAAGCGGCCTTCAGGTAGCCGTCGCGCGTCTGCGGCGTGCGCATGCCGAGGATCTCGCCCGCGACCTGCGTGCGCAGGATCTGCGCCGTGCCGCCGGCGATGGGGAACATGCGCGCGTCGCGCACCTTGCGCTCGAGCGCGAGGTCGCGCGAGTAGCCCATGGCACCGTGGATCTGCAGCGCGTCGTTGGTGACGCGCACCGCGGTCTCGGCGGCGAACACCTTGGCCTGCGCGGCGTCGAGGCGGTTGGGAAAGCCGTCGCCCGCGCGCGCGGCCGCGCCATAGAGGAGTGCCCGCGAGGCGGCGAGCTGGATCGACATGTCGGCGAGCATCCACTGGATGCCCTGGAACTCGGCGATCGGCCGGCCGAACTGGCGCCGGCGCTTCGCGTAGTCGAGGGCGAGCTCGTAGGCGCTCACGGCGATGCCGTGCGCCACGGTGCCGGCGCCGACGCGCTGGCCGTTGTACGCCGCCATGAGGCCGGCGAAGCCCTTGCGGATGCCTTCGGGCGGCACCACCATCCGCTCCTGCGGCACCTCGAGGTCCTGCAGCAGGATCTCGCTCTCCGGAATGCCGCGCACGCCCATGGCCGGCTCGCGCTTTCCGATCACGAAGCCGCGCGGGGCGTTCTCCTTCGGATCGCGCACGACGATGAAGCCGCCGATGCCCTGGTCCTTGCCCTCCTCGATGACCCGGGCGAAGACCAGATGGAGCCGGCTCACGCCGCCGCCGGTGATCCAGTGCTTCCTGCCGTTCAGCACGTAGCGATCGCCCTTGCGCTCGGCGCGCGTGGTCATCTCGGTCGCCGCGCTGCCCGCTTCGGGCTCGGTGATGCAGATGGCGGGCTTGTCGCCGGCGAGGATGAGGCCGGCGGCGAGGCGCTTCTGCTCCTCCGTGCCGTACTTCAGGATGGCGCCCACCGCGCCCATGTTGGAGTCCACGCAGATGCGGCCCGTGGCGCTGCAGGCCTTCGCCATCTCCTCGATGAGCACGACCGTCTGGAGGTACGAGGCGCCCTTGGCCCCGAACCTGCCGCCATAGGCCTCCGGGATGGTCATGCCCATGAAGCCCTCGCGCTTCAGCACCTCCACGCACTGCCATGGATACTGCTCGGTGCGATCGGTCTCGGCCGCGTGCGGCGCGATCTCGGTCTGCGCGATGTGGCGCACGTGCTCCCGGAATTCCTGGATGTGCTGCGGCAGCTCGAAGTGCACGGCGTTCCCTCCGGTCAGGCGGCGTTTCGGCGGATGATCTGCCGCGCAATGATAATGCGCTGCATCTCGTTCGTGCCCTCGCCGATGCAAAGCAGCGGCGCGTCGCGGTAAAGGCGCTCCACCGGGAACTCCTTGGAGTAGCCGTAGCCGCCGTGGATGCGCATCGCCTCGTGGGCGTTCTCGAAGGCCGCTTCCGTGGCGAAGTACTTCGCCATGCCGGCCTCGAGGTCGCAGCGCTCGCCGCGGTCGTAGGCCCGGGCGGCGTTCTCCACGAGAAGGCGGGCCGCCTCCACGCGCGTGGCCATCTCGCCGAGCTTCAGCTGGATCGCCTGGTGCTCGCAGATCGGCTTTCCGAAGGTCTCGCGCTGCTGCGAATACCGGAGCGCCTCGTCGAGCGCGGCCTTCGCGATGCCCACGCCGCGCGCGGCGACGTTGATGCGACCGAGCTCCAGGCCGCCCACGGCCTGGTGGAAGCCGCGGCCCTCCTCGCCGATGAGGTTCGATGCCGGCACCCGGTAGCCGTCGAAGACGAGCTCGGCCGAGTCGATGCCCTTGTAGCCGATCTTCTCGAGCTTGCGGCTCGCCGAGAACCCGGCGCCCTTCTCGCACAGGAACATGGACATGCCCCTGTGGCGCGGCTCGGCTTCGGGATCGGTCTTCACCAGCACCGCGAAGCACGAGCCCTGGATGCCGTTGGAGATCCAGGTCTTGGTGCCGTTCAGCACGTAGTGGTCGCCCTCCTTCTTCGCGCGCGTGCGGATCGCCTGCAGGTCGGTGCCCGCGTTCGGCTCGGTCAGCGCGAGCCCGCCGCGGATCTCGCCGCTCGCGAACTTCGGAAGGTACTTGCGCTTCAGCTCTTCGGCTCCGAACTTCTCCACGAGCAGCGCCATCATGAGGTGCGAGTTGAAGATGCCGGTGAGCGACATCCAGGTCTCGGAGATGCGCGACACGATGCGCGCGTAGAGCTCGGCGGAGAGCCCGAGGCCGCCGTAGTCGGGGCTGATGGTCGCGCCGAAGAGGCCGAGCGCCTTCATCTGCTCCACCATCCCGGCCGGCCAGACGTCGTCGTGCTCGAGCTTCATGACGTGCGGGGCGACCTCGCGCGTGAGCCAGCGGTCGATCGCGTCCAGGATCTGCGCCGCCTCCGCCGAATCGGCGGCGACGTGATAGCGCTTCTGCGGGGCTGCCATGGGAGGGTTCCTCGGGAATTGTCCGGACAATTGTAGAATAGCGCCGGATGCAACTCCCGCGCCCCGCATGAAACCGCCCCGCCCCGTCAGCGCGCGCCTTGCCGAGTTCGCGACCGGCCTCGCGCCCGCGGCGGTCCCGCCCGAGGTGCGCGAGCGCGCGAAGCACCTGATCCTCGACGCCATCGGCTGCGGGCTCGCGGCGCGGCGCTTCTATTTCGCCGGCCCGTCGCTCGCGGCGCTCCAGGCGCTCGGCGGAAGCGGGCCGCACGCCGTCGTCGGCCAGCCGCTCCGGCTGCCGCTTCGCGACGCGGTGCTCGCCAACGGCATCCTCATGCACGGGCTCGACTACGACGACACGCACACCGAGGGCGTCGTGCACCTCACCGTGGGCGTATTTCCTGCAGTGCTGGCGCTCGCCTCGAGCCTCGGCAGGAGCGGCGGCGAAGCGCTGTGCGCCTATGTCGCCGGCGTCGAGGCTGGCGCGCGCCTGGGCTCGGTCGCAAGGGGCGCCTTCCACCAGGTGGGCTTCCACCCCACCGGCGTGATCGGCGCATTCGCCTCGGCCATCGCCTGCGCCGTCCTGTACGGCTCGAGCGCCGAAGAAGCGGTGAATGCGCAAGGCATCGCGCTGTCGGTCGCCGCCGGAAGCCTCGAGTTCCTCGAGGACGGCGCCTGGACGAAGCGCTTCCACCCCGGCTGGGCGGGCGTCGGCGGCATCACCGCCGCCACGCTGGCGAAGCACGGCTTCGTCGCCCCTGCGCGCGCGTACGAAGGCCGTTTCGGCCTTTTCAATCTCTATCTCCAGAAGGAAGCCGTCGACCTCGCGACCGCGACCCGCGCCCTCGGCGAAACGTGGGAGACCATGAACGTGGCGGTGAAGCCCTTCCCCGCCTGCCATTTCGTGCACTCGCTCGCCGATGCCGCGATCGCGCTCCACAGGAAGCATCTCTCCACAGACCAGGGGATTTCCACGAAAGAGAAGTTCACGCTGGACGACATTCAAGAGCTCATAGCCCTCGTCCCGGCGGGGGTCGTCAAGACGGTGTGCGAGCCGCAGGCTGCCAAGAAGCGGCCGGCCAACGACTACGACGCCAAGTTCAGCGTGCCGTTCGTCGTCGCGGCGGGGCTCGTGTGCGGCAGGCTCGGGCTGGCCGAGCTCGAGCCGTCGCGGCTCGGCGACCCGGCGATCCTCGCGCTGTCGGACAAGGTCCGCTACGAGGTCGATCCTGCGTCGGGCTTTCCGCGCCACTACTCGGGCGAAGTCATCCTGCGCCTGCGCGACGGCACCGAGCACCGCCATCGCGAGCAGGTGAACCGCGGCGCCGCCGACCGGCCGCTTCGCAACGACGAGATCGTGGCCAAGTTCATGGAGAACGCCGCCTTCGCGGTCTCCGAAGCGCGCGCCCGGGAGATCCGCGACGCGGTGCTCGGCCTCGAGCGCTTCTCCCGCCTGGCCGAGCTCGAGGCGCTGCTTCCCGAGCCCCTCCCGGGAGGAAAGCCATAGAGCCGCTGCCGCTCGCCGGCCTGCGGATCCTCGCCGTGGAGCAGTACGGCGCCGGACCGGCGGGCAGCGTGTACCTCGCCGACCTCGGCGCGGAGGTGATCAAGGTCGAGAACCTGCGCGAGGGCGGCGACGTCGGCCGCCGGGTCGGGCCGCACTTTTTCGGTCCGGGCGACAGCCAGTTCTTCCAGACCTTCAACCGCAACAAGAAGTCGATCGCCCTCGACCTGCAGCATCCGGAAGGCCTCGCGGTGTTCCGCGACCTCGTGCGTGGCGCCGACGGGGTGCTCGACAACCTGCGCGGCGACCTGCCCCACAAGCTCGGTCTAACGTATTCACAACTGAAAAAATGGAATGAAAGAATCGTCTGCGCGCATCTTTCGGCCTATGGGCGGGAGGGCTCGCGCAAGGCCTGGCCCGGCTACGACTATCTCATGCAGGCGGAGGCGGGCCACATGTCGCTCACCGGTGATCCCGATGGGCCGCCCGAGCGCTACGGGATTTCGGTCGTCGACCTCATGACGGGGCTCGTGGCCTGCTTCGGGCTGCTCGCGGCCATCACCGCTGCGCGCGAGACGGGCAAGGGGCGCGACGTGGACACGAGCCTTTTCGACCTCGCGCTCTTCAACCTCAACTATCCGGGAACGTGGTATCTCAACGCCGGGACCGTGCAGGGGCGCGAGAAGCGCTCCGCGCATCCGTCGCTCGTGCCGAGCCAGCTCGTGCGCACCCGCGACGGCTGGCTTTTCGTGATGTGCAACAAGGAGAAATTCTGGGGGGTGCTCGCCGCCGAGCTCGGCCACCCCGAGTGGGCCACGGACGAGCGCTACGCAACCTTCGCCGCCCGCCTCGAGCGCCGGGACGAGGTGACAGCGATGCTGGATGCGGCTTTCTCGGAAAGGACGACCGCAGAATGGCTCGAGCGCCTCTCCGGGAAGGTTCCGGTCGCGCCGGTGAACGACATCGCGCAGGCGCTGGACAATCCCTTCGTCGCCGAGCGCGAGGGGGTCCTGCCCTTCTCGTATCCCGGCGGACGGACGATCAGGCTGCTCCGAAGCCCGCTTCGCCTCTCCGACGCCGAGCTTCCCGCCCGTGCGGCGCCCGCGCTCGGCGAGCACACGGACGAGCTGCTGCGGGGCCTCGGCTACAGCGCCGAGCGCGTGGCGAGCCTTCGGGCCTCGGGCGCGGTGGCATGAAGCAGCACCGCTACGAGCGCATCGCCAAGGCGCTTGGCGAGCGCATCCTCTCCGGGCGCGTGGCGGTGGGCGAAGCGCTGCCCACCGAAGCGGAGCTCTGCCGCAGGTACGGCGTGAGCCGCTATACCGCGCGCGAGGCGCTGAGAAGGCTGCGCGAGGCGGGGCTCATCAGCCGCCGCCCGCGCACCGGAACCACCGTCGCCGCGGCAAGCGCGACGAGCGCGTTCAGCCTCCCGGTCAGCTCCGCCCAGGATCTCTTCCGCTACGCCTCCGACACGCGCTTCTTCATCGAGAAGCGGCAGCGCATCCGCGCGAGCGGCGAAGACCTCCTCACCCTGGAATGCCGGCGCGGGCAGGCGTGGATCAAGCTGCAGGGCGTGCGGCGCCGGCCCGGCATGGAGACGCCGCTCTGCCTCGTCTCCGTCTACCTGAACGGCGCGCTCGCCGGGCTCGAGCGGCGCCTGCCGCGCGAGTGCGGCGTCATCTACCCGCTCGTCGAGAAGGCGCTCGGCACCCGCATCGCCTGGATCGGCCAGCGCATCGAGGCGGTGCCGCTCGGCGAAGAGGATGCGAAACGCCTCGGAGCGGCGCCCGGCTGCGGGCTGCGCGTGCGCCGGTACTACTACGACGCGAACGAGCGCCTCCTCGAGGCCTCCGACTCCCTCCACGCCGCCGAGCGCTTCGCCTACGAGATGCGCCTGAGGCGCGACTAGGCGATTTCTGGTAAAAAGCGGTCCAGCGCTTCCTATGCAAGAGGGAAGCGCGCCTCTGAGGGGGAGTAGTACCGGTCGCAACCAAAGGGGAGTAGCCACGGGGGCGTCAATGCTCCTGCGGCACGGCCGTCACCACGGGCTCCGGAGAACGAGCCCCGGCCCTGCCGGCATCCATAGCCGATGCAAGCGAGACCTTTGCCTGGACGAACGCCCGTCCGAGGTGAGCACGCTTGCGCGAAGTCGATCTAGGGGGAGAGGCACCCGTGGAAGCATTCCAGTGGCTGACCATACTCGTGTTCGCCGTGACGATCCTCGCGGTGGTCACGAACGTCATCGACAGCACCGCCGCGGCGCTCATCGGCGTCGTGGTCATGGTGTGGATGGGCGTCATGACGGAGGTCGACGCCTTCAACCTGGTGGACTGGAACGTGATGGCGATCCTCGTCGCCATCTGGGTGATCGCGGGCTACTTCGGCCACACGGGGGTGCCCAGCTGGCTCTCGGTCCAGGCGCTGCGCCTCTCGGGCGGCCGTCCGGGCCTGCTGGTCATGGTCCTCTCGATGCTGGCCGGCGTCATCTCCATGTTCGTCGACAACGTGGTGACCATCCTCATGATGGCGCCGGTAGCGCTGCCGCTCGCGCGCGCGCTCTCCATTCCGGTCACGCCGCTCATCCTGATGATCGGCTTCGCGGCCAACTTCATGGGCTCGGCGCTGCTGCTTGGCGACCTGCCGCCGCAGATGCTGCATAGCGTCGCGGGCGCCGAGTTCGGCGACTTCCTGTGGCACCAGGGCCGGCCCTCCTCGTTCCCGATCCTCGTCGTCACCTTCGTGATCACCCTCGCCTTCATGTGGATCTACGGTTTCCGGCGCGTCGGCCGCCGCATCGAGGTGAAGGAGGCGGGCATCGACGCGAGCATCCCCGACCCGCGCTTTGCCGCCATCACGGTCGGCATGTTCCTCCTCACGGTGGTGGGCATGGCCTTCCGCGAGGCGCTCGACGTGCGCCTGGGCTTCATCGCCATGACGGGCGCGGTGGCGCTCGTGGTGATCCTCGAGACGATGGGCAAGCGGCTGAAGGCGCCGAGCTTCGAGGAGATCATCCAGGCGCTCGACTGGCGCGCGGTGTTCTTCTACATCGCGCTCTTCGCGCTCGTGGGCGGGCTGGAGAAGACCCACGTGCTCAACCTGCTCTCCGACGCCCTGAAGCCGCTTTTCTCGGAGAACTACGCCCTGGGCGCGACGATCCTTTACTGGGTCACGATCCCGATCGTCGGCCTCGTCGAGCACGATGCCTACATCCTCACTTTCCTCTACACCATTCGCGACCTCAGCACGGCGGGCGTGGAGCCCTGGCCGCTCTGGTGGATGCTGCTGTGGTGCGGCACGCTGGGCAGCAACCTCACGGTGGCGGGCGCGCCGGCGCTTTACGTGGCGCTCAACATCGCCGAGAAGGAGGAGTCGCGCAAGGTGTCGCTGCGCGAGTTCCTCGCCTGGAGCATCCCCTTCACGATCGTGGCAAGCGGGGTGTGCTACATCCTGGGCATGCTCATCTGGGTGCTGCCCTACGCCGGATGAGCCCGAGAAGGAACCATCGAAGCCTTCCCTAGTTTCCATTCTTCCGAAAACAGGATACGGCCATGACTTACAAGAACATCCTGCTGCCCACGGACGGCTCCGAGAACGCGGGCCGCGCCATCCGCCACGGCATCGCCCTCGCCCGCGCCCTGGGCGCCTCCGTCACCGGCTTTCACGCCGCGCCGCCCGTCACGCCGGTCGAGTACCGGGGCATCCTGCCCAAGCTCGTGGACATGAACGAGCGCAAGGCGAAGATCGAGCAGCAGACCGCGCGCCACCTCAAGGTGGTCGAGGACGCGGCGAGGCGCGCCGGCGTGCGCTGCCGCGTCTACAGCACCACGAACGACTTTGCGGCCGACGCCATCGTGGCCGCTGCCAAGCGGTATCGCTGCGACCTGATTTTCATCGCCACGCACGGCCGCCGCAGCCGCCGCGGAGTGCTTCTCGGCAGCAACACGCAGAAGGTCCTGAACGCCTCGCCCGTTCCGGTGCTGCTCGACCGCTGACTTGCAAGGAATTTCCCCGTTTGTCCGGCGAATTCCGCTCGAAACAACGGACTTGAGTGCCCGGGCGGCTGTGCCGCACTGGCGTAAGCGCAACATGTCGCCCCCCGGCGACGGGCACTAGTTTGTATTTGCGGAACGATGGGGCGATAAAGGTGGCACAGGCGCTCGGCCTCGGCCTACCTTGGGCTCATGGACGCGCCGATGCCCAGGGAAGAGACGATCGCCGGGACAGCGACGATCCACGCCGGGACGCAGTTGGTGGTCCGACTCGAAACCCGCGTGGAGATGTACCCCGTCTGCCCGTACCGGAACGTCGACGCGGCTTTCGCCCGCTTCTACGACGTGACGCCGCAGCCGCTCAGCTCGAGCCTCGGCGACCGGATGCGCCAGCGCGCGATCGACCTCGCCGACGGCATGCACCGCCTGCTGCTGAAGCGCCGCGAAAGGACCATGGTCGCCCTGGCGACCGGCTAGCCTTCTCCCTTTAGTGCAGCAGCGCGCCGTCCCGGTCGCTGAGCACCTTTACGAGCGCATCCAGATCCACCGGCTTCACGAGGTGCGTGTCGAAGCCGGCTTCGACGGCCTGCCTGCGATCGGCTTCCTGGCCCCAACCGGTCACGGCGACGATGCGTAGCGGCCGGCCGGCCTTTTTCAGCGCGGCCAGGCGCCGCGCCACCTCGTAGCCGTCCATGCCCGGCATGCCGATGTCGAGCAGCACCACGTCGGGCAGGAACGCCTCCGCCGCCTGCAGGGCGGCGGCGCCGTCGTGCGTCACGCGCACCTCGTGCCCCAGGACGCGCAAAAGCTCGCCGAGCGTAGTGGCGGCGTCGACGTTGTCGTCCACGACGAGGACCTTGCGCCCGTGCGCCGGCGCTTCGGCCTTCGCGGGCTCTTTCGCCTTCGATTTCGCCGGTCGAGCACGGCCGGCGCGCGGCGCGGCAGCCGCTGCTAGCGGAAGGCGCAACGTGAACTCGGCGCCGCGGTTCTCCCCTTCGCTCCTCGCCGTAAGCGAGCCGCCGTGCAGCTCGGCGAGCCGGCGCGAGAGCCCGAGCCCGATGCCAAGCCCGCCGCCCACGCGCTTTAGCGGCGCCCGGCCCTGGACGAACATGTCGAAGATCCGGTCGATCATGTCGGGCTCGATGCCGCGGCCGTTGTCGCGCACGGCGACGTAGACGCTGTCGGCCTCGCGCCACGCGCGCACGGCGATGAGGCCGCCATCGGGGGTGTAGCGCGCGGCGTTGGTGAGCAGGTTGGCGAGGAGCTGCGTCAGGCGGTCGGCGTCGCCGTTGACCACCGTCTCCTTCTCGGGCAGCTCGAGCTCCACCCGGTGGCCGTGCGCCGACATGGCGGGCGCCACGGTCTCGAGCGCGCGCTCCACCACCGTGTCGATCCGCACCGGCGCGCGCACGACCGTCAGCTTGCCCCGGCTCACGCGCACGATGTCGCTCATGTCGTCCACCATGCGGGCGAGGAACGCGCTCTGGCGGTCGATCGTCTGGCGCATCGCTTCCTGCTCGGGCCGAAGGCCTCCCTGGCGGAGCGCCTCGACGGCATTGCGGATCGGCGCGAGCGGGTTGCGAAGCTCGTGGGTGAGCACGGCGATGAACTCCTGCAGGTTCTTCGCCGCCTTCTCCAGATGCTGCAGCTGGCGCATCTGCGTGAGGTCCTGCGTCACCTTGGCGAAGCCGCGCAGGCGCCCCTCGGGGTCGTGCAGCGCGGTGACGACCACGCGCGCCCAGAAGCGCTCGCCGCCCTTGCGCACGCGCCAGCCCTCGTCCTCGGCCCTGCCTTCGCGCCGCGCCCGGGCAAGCTCCTGCCAGGGGCGGCCGGCGTCGATGTCCTCGTCGCTGTAGAAGCGCGAGAAGTGGCTGCCGACGATCTCCTCGCGCGTGTAGCCGTTGATGCGCTCGGCGCCCGCATTCCAGCTCGTCACGGCGCCGTCGGGGTCGAGCATGTAGATCGCGTAGTCGACCACGCCCTCGACGAGGAGGCGAAAGCGCTCCTCGCTCTGCAGGAGCGCCTCCTCGTGCTGGCGCCGCTCGGAGAGGTCGCGGGTGAGCTTGGAGAAGCCGATGAGCCGGCCCTCCTCGTCGCGCAGCGCCGTGATGACCACGTTCGCCCAGAAGCGCGAGCCGTCCTTTCGCACGCGCCAGCCCTCGTCCTCGAAGCGCCCTTCGCGCGTCGCCATCTTGAGCTCGTAGGCCGGCCAGTCCTGCGCCACGGCATCCATCGAGTAGAAGACCGAAAAATGCCGGCCGACGATCTCCTCGGGCGCGTAGCCCTTGATGCGCTGGGCGCCGGCGTTCCAGGTCATGACGCGCCCCTGCGGGTCGAGGACGAACAGCGCGTATTCGCGCGCCTGCTGCACCATGTAGCGGAACATCGACGGATCGATGAGCTCGCTCATGGCCGGCTCATGAGGCTCATGGCCGCGCTTGTGGTCCTCATGGCTCATGTGGACTGCTCCTTTCACTTTCAATGGCCGAGGTAGCCGGCCGCACGCGCGTGGGCCACGCACTCGGTGAACGTCTCGAAGACACGCTCGGCCTTCATCGCAGGCTCGCCCGTGTGCGTGAAAGCCTCCCAGGTCCACCGGATCGTGCCGTCGCTCCCGTCTTTCACGGGAATGAACTGCCAGCGTAGCGGAAGACGGATCGGATCACCGGATACCATGCAGGCCTGCACTATAACGACGCGCGGCTTCGCTAACCACCGCGGCCCTCCTCGCCGAGAAGCCAGCCGAGCGCCCTCTTTTCGTCGCGGAAGGCCCGCAGCGGCGCGCCCCGCTGGGCGGCAAGCAGCTCGATGTACTGGTGCGAGGCGAAGAGCTCCGCCGAGTCGGAGACGAGCGCGACCCTTCGCACGCCGAGCTCGCGAAGCTGGC
>CAYWSG010000045.1:0-23265 GCA_964461055.1 uncultured Enterobacteriaceae bacterium
GCGGTCGCGCACCTCGATCATGTCGCGCACCGGGATGCCCTCGGTGATGCAGATGACGAGGTCGAGGTCGGCCTCCACGGCCTCCCAGATCGCCGCGGCGGCGAAGGGCGGCGGGACGTAGATCACCGACGTGTTCACGCCCGTCTTCTCCTTGGCCTCGGCGACGGAGGCGAAGATGGGAATGCCCTCGAAGTCCTCGCCCGCCTTCTTCGGATTCACGCCGGCGACGTAGCAGTCGTTGCCGAATGCGTAGGCGCGGCTCGTGCGCGTGTGGAACTGGCCGGTCTTGCCGGTGATGCCCTGCGTGACGACGCGGGTGTTCTTGTCGATGAGGATGCTCATTTCTTCTTCCCCCGCTTGGCTCCCTTGGACTTGGCTTTCTTCCTGACAGGCTTCCGGGTCTTCGCCTTCGTCACGGCTTTCTTTTTCTTGACGGCAGCAGCTTTCTTTTTCTTGACGGCAGTGGCTTTCTTCTTCTTGACGGCAGCGGCTTTCTTCTTCTTGACGGCAACAGCCTTCTTCTTCGCGGGCTTTGCCGTCTTCTTCGCCGGCTTTGCCTTCTTTTTCGCGGGCTTCGTCTTCTTCAGGGCGGCGACGACCTTCTGCGCGGCATCGGCCATGTTGTCGGCCGAGATGATCGGCAGGCCCGATTCCCGCAGGATTTGCTTTCCAAGGTCCTCGTTGGTGCCCTTCATGCGCACGACGAGCGGCACGGAAAGCTTCACCTCTCGCGCGGCCGCCACCACGCCGGCGGCGATGGTGTCGCACTTCATGATGCCGCCGAAGATGTTGACGAGGATCGCCTTCACCTTCGGGTTCGAGAGCATGATCTTGAACGCCGCGGTCACCTTCTCGGTCGTGGCGCCGCCGCCGACGTCGAGGAAGTTCGCGGGCGAGCCGCCGAAGAGCTTGATCGTGTCCATGGTGGCCATGGCGAGGCCCGCGCCGTTCACCATGCAGCCGATCTCGCCGTCGAGCGAGATGTAGTTGAGGTCGTACTTCGACGCCTCGACTTCCAGCGGATCCTCCTCGTCGAGGTCGCGCATGGCGACGATCTCGGGATGGCGGAAGAGCGCGTTGTCGTCGAAGTTGAGCTTGGCGTCGAGCGCGATGACGCGGTCGTCGCCCGTGAGGACGAGCGGGTTGATCTCGGCGAGCGACGCATCCGTGTCCCAGAAGGCCTTGTACAGGCGCTTCAGCAGGTCCACGGCTTCCGGGCGCGCCGCGTCGGGAATTCCGATCTTCTCGACGATCTCCGCAGCCTGCGCATCGGTAAGGCCGAGCTCCGGGTCGATGAACGCCTTGTGGATCTTCTCCGGCGTCTTCGCGGCGACTTCCTCGATGTCCATGCCGCCCTCGGACGAGGCCATCAGCACCACCTTCTGCGTGCCGCGGTCCACGACCATTCCGACGTACAGCTCCTTGCGGATGTCGGCGCCCTCCTCGATGAGCAGGCGCCGGACCGTCTGGCCTTCGGGTCCCGTCTGATGGGTCTTCAGCTGCATGCCCAGGATGGAAGAGGCCCATCGGCGCACCTCGTCCAGCGATTTGGCGACCTTGACGCCGCCGCCCTTGCCGCGGCCGCCGGCATGGATCTGCGCCTTCACCACCCAGACGTCGCCGCCCAGCTTCTTCGCCGCATCGACTGCCTCGTCCACGCCGAACGCGGCGTAGCCCCGCGGCGTGGGCACGCCGTACTTGCGGAAAATCTCCTTGCCCTGGTATTCGTGGATCTTCACGCCCGCTTCCCCCTGCAGTTGGTGTGGCTACGCCTTCTCGCGCGGCCGGTACCACTTCGGATAGTAGTTCCGGACCACCTCGCTCGAGGTCTCGAGCGCGTGGCACTGGTCGAGCTGGAACGGCTTGCGGCCCTCCTCGCTCTCCTCCGGCGCCATCTCGCCGGCGAAGGTCTGGATCGCCGCCGTGGGCAGTCCCCCGAGCATCTCGGTCAGGTGCGTGCAGCCGCGCACGCCGCCGAGAATCTCGCGCACCCGACGGCGGAAGTCCTTGACCAAACTCAAGCCGACCAGCTTGCCGTAGGCCGGCGCGATGGCCTCGCAGCCGGGATACGGGACGGCGTCGGAGTTGGCGACCGCGGCGACGATGGTGAACTTGCGGTCGATCGTCACGCGCACCCACATGCTGTGCACGGGCTGCCCGGCGCGCCGGACCCCCGTCCTCAGCTGGAAGTCGTGGTTCTTGATGTCGGTGATGTGGGCTTCGATGTCCCAAAGCCCATCGGCGCGCTTGTAGCCTTCGTAGCGGATGCGCCGGGTGTGGCGGAGCTCGCGCGAGACCTCGGTTTCCGGCAATGGCATAGGGCGCGCATTTTAACGAACTGGGCGCGCCCGACTGAGGATTAGTTCAACTAGACAAGGTAATAGGAGAGGAGGAAGCCGAGCAGCATGAGCATCACGCCCAGCCCCATCGCGCCCGAGGCCCAGGTGCGCCCGAGCGGTCCCTGCGGCCCGTGGAGATAGCGGGCCCACGCCTCGAGGGTGCCGAGGAGCGCTCGAGTGGCCTCCCAGGCCGCGCCGCGGGTGGCGGTCACGACGCGTTCGCCGTAGCGGGCGGCCACCGGACCCGCGCGCCGGTAGAGCCAGTCGGTGTCGAGATTCACCGAGCGCAACTCGGGGGGATAGACGCGCGTGTACATGAGCACGCAGAACGCAAGCGCCGAGAACATGAGGAGCTGGAGCTGCGTCAGCACGTGGCTACCCGTATAGGGGACATAGTCCACCGGGTAGGGAAGCATGGCGTAGAGCGGCGCCGGGTACACGCCGATGCCGATGCAGAGCACCGCGGCGATCGCCATGGCGATCAGCATGTTCGCCGGCGCCTCTTCGCAGCGCTTGCCGGAGTCGTGGCCGAAAAAGGCGAAGTACGGGATCTTGATGCCCGAATGGTGGAAGACGCCGGCGGAGGCGAAGAGCAGGACAAGATAGGTTACGACCAGGCCGTCCATTCCGGCGGCCGAGAGGATCATGGACTTGCTGACGAAGCCGCTGAAGAGTGGAAAGGCGGAGATGGAGGCGGCGCCGACGATGCAGAAAGTGGCCGTCCAGGGCATCGAGCGGTAGAGGCCGCCAAGCTCGCTGCCGTTGACCGTGCCCGCACGCAGCAGCACCGCGCCCATGGACATGAAGAGGAGCGCCTTGTAGAGAATATGGGTGAAGGCGTGCGCGGCGGTGCCGTTCAGAGCGAGCTCGGTGCCGATGCCGATGCCGACCACCATGAAGCCGAGCTGGTTGTTGAGGCTGTAGGCGAGCACCCTGCGCAGATCGTTCTCGATCACGGCGTAGAAGATGGGGAACGCGGTCATGATGGCGCCGATCCAGATGAGCGCCTCGGTGCCCGCGAAGCCCCGGGCCAAGGCGTACACGGCGAGCTTGGTGGTAAAGGCGGAGAGCCAGACGGTGCCCGCTTCCGTCGCCTCGGGATAGGCGTCCTGCAGCCAGTTATGGAGCAACGGGAAAGCGCACTTCATCCCGAAGGCGAGAAAGATGAGAAGGCCTCCGGGCGCATCGAGCCCAAGGTGGTCGAAGCGCAGGCTCCCCGTCTCGACCAGATGCTGGATGGCGCCGAACATGAGCAGCATGCCGGAGGCGAGCTGGATCAGGAGGTAGCGCATTCCGGCTCGATACGAGCGCTCGCTGCGCCGTGCCCAGATGAGGAATACCGAGGTGACTGCGGTGAGCTCCCAGAACACGAAGAGCGTGAGCAGGTCGCCCGCAAAAACGGCGCCGAGCGCCGCGCCGGCGTAGGCAAGCCCCGCGGCCGGCTGAATGGCGTCTCGCACATGCAGGCTGTAGATGGCGGCAAGGAGCGCCGCGATCAGGAACACCCAGCCGAAGACGAAGCTCCAGCGGTCGGCACGCACGAGGAGAAGCTCCTGGCCGAGAAACGAGAGCTGGCCGTACTCGCCCGGCGCAAGCAGGGCGAGCTGCACCATGCCGGCGATGGGCAGGAGCAGCGTCCAGGCCGCGCGCGGCGCGCCGCGCAGCAACGGCACGAGCGCCGCGCCGAGAATCAGCGTCCAGGCCGGGGAAAGCTCAACGCCGCTCATAGTAGTCCTCCGGCCGCATGAGCAGGCGGCGCAGCCCCTTCGCCGCGATGACGAGCGCCACGCAGGCGACGAAGCCGAAGATGCCATGGAAGCCGAACCACTCCTCGAAGCGGAATTCGCCGTGCTTGTGCACCAGGGGCTCGACTGCAAAAAGAAGCGCACAAAGGGCGGCGACGACAAGAAGCATCGTTCTCATGAGCGCCTCACAATCCGGCCACCGCGCGCGCGACCGCGAGCGGCAGCGTCGGGACGAAGAAGAGGGCCACCGTGCCGGCGGCCGTTGCGCCCAGGGCAAGGACCATCGTCGCGGGCGCCTCGCCGTGCGCCTCGCCCTGCGGCTTGCGGAAGAACGCGGCGTACACGATGGGCATGAAATAGGCGGCGTTGAGCAGCGTGCTTCCGAGGAGCACGGCTGCCGCGAGGGTCATCTCCGCGGCAAAGGCGCCCTGCAGGATGTACCACTTGCTCACGAAGCCGATGCACGGCGGAATGCCGATGAGCGACAGTGATCCCACGGTGAAGGCCGCCATGGTGACCGGCATGCGCCGGCCGATGCCGTCGAGCTGGCTCACCTCGGTCTTGTGGGCGGCGGTGTAGATGGCTCCGGCGGCGAAGAAGAGCGTGATCTTGCTGATGGAGTGCGCCGCGATGTGCAGCACGGCGCCGGCGACCGAGAGGGGGGCGAGGATTGCCGCGGCAAGCACCACGTAGGAGAGCTGGCTCACCGTGGAGTAGGCAAGGCGGCGCTTGAGGTTGTCGGAGCGCAGCGCCACGACGGAGGCGGCGAGAATCGTGAACCCTGCGACCCAGGGCAGCCAGGCGAACGCGTCCGTGGCGAAGTCGAGCCCGAACACATACACGACGACCTTGACGATCGAGAAGACGCCGGCCTTCACCACCGCCACCGCATGGAGCAACGCGGACACTGGCGTGGGCGCCACCATCGCGGCCGGCAGCCAGCGGTGCAGCGGCATGAGCGCGGCCTTGCCGATGCCGAAGGCGAAGAGCGCGAGCAGCACGGCGGCTGCGCCTCCTTCAAGCTTGCCGCCGAGAATGCCGCCGGGCGTGAAGTCGAGCGTGCCGCCCACCCACCAGGTGATCGCCATCGCGGGCAGCAGGAACAGCATCGATGAGAGCAGCAGCAGCGACAGGTACGTGCGCCCGCCGCTGCGGGCGTCGGCGTCACCGTGGTGCGTGACCAGCGGGTAGGTGACGAAGGTCAGCGCCTCGTAGAAGAGATACAGCGTCAGCAGGTTGCCGGCGAAGGCGACGCCGAGCGCGGCTGCGATGGCGAGCGCGAAGCACACGAAGAAGCGGGTCTGGTGCGCCTCGTCGTTTCCGCGCATGTAGCCGATCGAGTAGATCCCGCTCACGAACCACAGGCCCGAGGCAATGAGCGCGAAGAGAAGGCCAAGCGGCTCCACCTCGAAGGCGAGCGCGAGCCCCGGGAATATCTCCATCAGCCGAAGCGCCGGGCGCTCGCCTGCCAGAACGTCCCCCGACAGGGAGACGATCGCGACGAAGACGACGGCCGACGTGGCGAGGGAGACCGCCTCGCGCAGGTTGGGCGCCCGGCCGAGCAGCGAGATCAGCCCGGCCGCCGCCGCCGGCAGGACGAGCGAAAGCGCGAGCGCCACCTCGAGGCTCATGGCCGCTCCGCCGGATGAAAGGACGTATTCATTCCTGCCCCTTGAGAAGCAGCTCCGCAGCCTCGCGCGCACCGCCGACGCTGAAGGAGGTGTCGAAGCCGAAGTACACGCACAGCGCCACCAGGGCGAGCGAGCCGACGAGCATGAAGGCCGGCGCCTCGCCTCGGGCTGCACCGGCCGGAGCAGGCCGCAGGTAGGCGATCTCCACGATGCGCCAGACGTAGACCGCGGCGATGAGCGAGCTGGCAAGGATCGCCGCCACGACCCACCACAGGCCGAGGTCGAGGGCACCGAGGATGAGGAACCACTTGGTCACGAAACCCGCCGTGCCCGGGATGCCGATCAGGCTCAAGCCCGCTATGACCAGCCCGAAGGCCGTCAGCGGCATGCGCGCGCCGAGGCCTGCCAGGCTCGCCACGCTCATGGAGGGCCCGGCGCTTCGCAGGGCCACGCCGCCGAGGAGGGCGAAGATGGCGCCCTTCGTCACCCCATGGTTGAGGATGTGCGCGACGGAGCCGGTCAGGCTTTCGAGGTTGTCGACGCCGATGCCCAGGGTGATGTAGCCGATCTGCGCCACGCTGGAATAGGCGAACAGGCGCTTCACGTCCTGCTCGAACACGGCGACGAGCGATGCGGTCACCATCGCCGCCACGGAAAGCCCGATGAAGATCTCGCGGGTGGGCAGCCGGTCGAACAGCGCGGCCGGGTCGAAAACCAGGAAGTAGTAGCGCAGGATCACGTACACCGACACCTTGGTGGCGGTGGCGGCAATGAACGTTGCCGCCATGGAAGGCGAGAAGGCGTATGCGTTCGGCAGCCACTGGTGGAGCGGGAACAGCGCAAGCTTGAGTCCGATGCCGACGGTGATGAAGGCGAGCGCGGCGAGGACCGGGCGCAGGTCCTGCGCCGCCTGCAGCCGCTCGGCCATGTCGAGCAGGTTGAGCGTCCCGGTCATGAGGTAGAGCAGCCCGACCCCGATCACGTAGAACGTGGCGCCCACGGTGCCGAGCAGCATGTACTGGATCGCGGCGAGGAGCGCCCTGCGCCGCGGGCCAAGCGCGATGAGGACGTACATCGCGAGCGACGAGATCTCCAGGAAGACGAAGAGATTGAAGGCGTCGCCGGTGATGGCCATGCCGAGAAGGCCCGCCAGGCACAGGCAGTACATGGCGTAGAGCAGGTAGACGCGGTCGGCGGCGATCTCGGCCTCGACGATGCGCCGGGTGTGCGGGGCGACCAGCGCCGCGGTCAGCGACACGGCGACGAGCACGAAAACGCTGAGCGCGTCCACCCGGTACTCGATTCCCAGGGGCGGCGCCCAGCTGCCGAGCGCGTAGGAGATCGCGCCGACTTCGGCGACCTGCACGGCGAGCAGGATGGCGACGGCGAGGGAGGCGTAGCTCGCCACGCTCGCCAGGACCCAGGCGAAGGAGGCGTTGCGCACGAGCACGATGAGCGGCGCAGCCGCGAGCGGCAGGACGACCTGCAGGGCGGGCGCGTGCTCGAGGATCGACTGCGGCATCAGCGGCGCGCCGTCTCGGCAGAAGGATGCGTCCCGGCGAGCTCCGAGCGGTCGCGCTCGAGGATCTCGTCTTCCTCGATGCTGCCATAGGCCTCGCGGATGCGGACCACGATCGCGAGGCCGAGGGCCAGCGTGGCGATGCCCACGACGATGGCCGTAAGAATGAGCACGTGCGGCAGCGGATTGGAGTAGGTCGCGTAGCCTTCGGCAAGAATCGGCGCCGTCCCCCCCAGCAGCTTGCCGGGCGCGATATAGAGCAGGTACACCGAGCTCTGCAGGATGGCGAGGCCGATCAGCTTCTTCAGCAGATTGCCTCGCGCGATGATGATGTAAAGCCCGGCGACCATCAGGAAGACGGTGATGAAGTAGGTGTAGTGCCCCCAGAACGCGGTCATGCCTCGTGCCCGCGGCCGGCGAACATGTAGAAAAGCTTCAGCATCACGCCCGAGACGGTGATGCCGACGCCCGCCTCGACCCAGAAGATGCCGCGATGCTGCCCGTGCACCGTGTCGTGCGCGTCGAGGACGAAGTAGTCGAGGTACGCGCCGCCGAAGACCATGCCGGCGAACCCTACGCCGGCATACACCAGTACGCCGAGCGCGACCATGGCCTCCACCACGCGCTCGGAGACCAGCCGGCGCGCCCCTTCAATGCCGAAGATGAGCCCGTAGAAGACGATTGCCGCCGCGGCGATGACGCCTGCCTGGAAGCCGCCGCCGGGCCCGAAATCGCCATGGAACTGCACGTACAGACCGAAGAGCAGCATGAACGGCATGACGATCTTGGCGATGACGCGAAGGATGATGTCGTCTTTCATGCCGCCTCCTTAGGGCCCTGCGCTCTGGACTTCCTCCTGCGCCTGAGGAGGGCGATGACGCCCGCGCCAGCGGTGAAAACGACGACTGTTTCGCCCAGGGTGTCGTAGCCCCGATAGCTCGCGAGCACGGCGGTCACGACGTTCGGGACCCCTGTTTCCCGCATCACATTGGCGAGGTAGGCAGGGGCGACGTGGACGTGGATGGGCGCCTGCGCGTCGGAGAAGGCCGGCAGCCCGAGCATGCCGTAGGCGAGCACGCCGCCGACGGTCAGCGCGATCACGAGCGGCAGCAGCGGCCGGTGCAGCGGCTTTGCCTCGCGGCTTTCCATAAGGTGCAGGGCGCCCAGCAGCAGCACGGTCGAGACCCCGGCCCCGACGGCCGCCTCGGTCATCGCCACGTCGACGGCGTCGAGCGCGACGAGCGCCGTCGCCATGAGGAAGCTGTAGATGCCCGAGAGCACCACGACGCCGAAGAGGTTGCGCTGCAGCGCCATGGCCACCACCACCACGGCGAGCCCCGTGAGCAGCACGTTGACGATCAGCGTTTCCATGGCGGCGCCTTCGGGTCGAGCAGCGGCTCCAGGCCCCGGCCGAGCGCCGCGCGCGCGAGGGCGTGCGCGGCCGCCGGGCTGGTAAAGAAGATGAGCAGGCCGATGACCACCAGCTTCACGAGCACGAGCGTCCAGCCGGCCTGCAGCATGAGCCCGAGCAGGATCAGGCCGGCGCCCACCGCGTCGGACACGCTCGCGGCATGGATGCGGGTATAGAAATCGGGCATGCGGAGCACCCCGATCGCGCCGACGATGCAGCAGAGCCCCCCGGCGACGAGGAGCACCCAGCTCGCCACGTCGAGCAGCGCGCTCATTCGCCCAGGCTCCCGCGCTCGAAGAACTTCAGCACGGCGATGGTTCCGACGATATTGAGAAGGCCGTAGACGATGGCGAGGTCGAGGAACTCGGGCCGGCCGGCCAGGAAGCCGATGACCGACAGGAGCAGGACCGCCACGGTGCCGATGGTATTGGCGGCGAGCAGGCGGTCGAACACCGTCGGGCCGAGCACCGCCCGGGCGAGCAGCAGCACCAGGGCAACGAGAAGCGCAACGGTCACGACGGCGAACATCAGCGCTGCCCCTCGAAGCGGCTCACGAGCCGGTCCATTTCGCTTCCCGCAAGCCCCTCGGCGTTCTCCAGCGTGATCGCATGCACCAGGAACTCGCCGTGGTCCGCCTCCACGGTCACCGTGCCCGGGGTGAGCGTAATGGAGTTCGCATGCGTGACGAGGCCCACGGTGCTCTTCTGGGAGGGCTTGAAGCGCACGAGGGCCGGGCTGATCGGCAGGCGCGGGTGCACGATAATGCGCGCGACCTGCCAGCCCGACTTCAGGATTTCCTTGACGAGCCAGGGCCAGTACCAGAGCGCGGCGGGGCTGACGTGCAGCGGCAGCCCCTCGCGGTCGGCGATTTCCATGCGCCGGGCGAGCCAGGCCACGCCGAGCGCGCAGCCGAGCCCGGCCGCCAGCAGGAACGGCGTGAAAAAGCCCGACATCAGCAGCCAGAACGCGTAGAGCGCCGCAGCAAGCGCGAGCAATTGAAAAAGGCTCCCCGAGCCTTCTTGTTTTCGTGGCCGGCTCATCGGGGGCCAATCGTATCCCAAGTAGAATTTGCCGCGTGAAGTACATCCTCGCCCTCGACCAGGGCACGACGAGCTCGCGCGCGATCGTCTTCGACGAGGAAGGCTCGCCCGTCGCGGTCGCGCAGCGCGAGTTCCCGCAGCTCTATCCGCAGCCCGGCTGGGTCGAGCACGACCCGCTCGAGATTTTCCGCAGCCAGCGCGACGTCGCGCGCCAGGCGCTCGCCCAGGCGCGCGTGCCCCTCGCGGACCTGTTGGCGGTGGGAATCGCCAACCAGCGCGAGACCACGCTCGTCTGGGACCGGCAGACCGGCGAGCCGGTCCACAACGCCATCGTCTGGCAGGACCGGCGCACGGCGCCCCTCTGCCAGCGCCTCGTCGCCGAGGGCGCCGAGGAGCTCGTCAAGGCGAAGACCGGGCTCGTCATCGACCCCTACTTCAGCGGCACCAAGATCACCTGGCTCCTCGACAACATCCCCGGCGCCCGCGAGCGCGCCGAGCGCGGCGAGCTCGCCTTCGGCACGGTCGACACCTGGCTCATCTGGCAGCTCACCGGCAACCGCACCCACGTCACCGACCCCTCCAACGCCTCGCGCACCATGCTCTTCGACATCCGCGCGGGCGACTGGGACCCGGAGCTCCTGCGGCTCCTGCGCGTGCCGCGCGCGCTCCTGCCCGACGTGCACCCGTCTGCACACGCCTTCGGCATGCTGCCGAAGGCGGTGCTCGGCGAGCCGCTCGTGATCGGCGGCGTGGCGGGCGACCAGCAGGCGGCGCTCTTCGGCCAGGCGTGCCACGCGCCGGGCATGGCCAAGAACACCTACGGCACGGGCTGCTTCATGCTGCTCCACACCGGCGAGCACCAGGTGCGCTCGGCGAACGGCCTCGTCTCCACCGCCTGCGCCTGGACGCACCGGCAGGAGTTCGCGCTGGAGGGCAGCGTCTTCGTCGCGGGCGCGGTCGTGCAGTGGCTGCGCGACGAGCTCGGCTTCTTCGAGGAAGCGAGCGAGATCGAGCGGCTCGCGGCCAGCGTCCTCGACAGCAACGACGTCTACGTCGTGCCCGCCTTCACCGGCCTCGGCGCGCCCTACTGGGATCCCGCCGCGCGCGGCACGATCGTAGGCCTCACCCGCGGCGCCTCCCGGGCGCACCTCGCGCGCGCCGCGCTCGAGTCGATCGCCTTCCAGAGCGCCGAGGTGCTCGAGGCGATGCAGCGCGACGCCGACGTGAAGCTCGCGGAGCTGCGCGTCGATGGCGGCGCGGCGGCGAACGACCTCCTCATGCAGTTCCAGGCCGACCTCCTCGGCGTGCCCGTCGTGCGCCCGCGCGTGCTCGAGACCACCGCGCTCGGGGCGGCCTACCTCGCCGGCCTCACCGTGAACCTGTGGCGCTCGCGCGAGGAGCTCGCCGGGCAGTGGAAGCTCGAGCGGCGCTTCGAGCCTCGCATGGACCGAAGCGAGGCCGCCGCGCGGCTCGACCGCTGGCGCGAGGCGGTGCAGCGCTCGCTCGCCTGGTCGGGATGAAAAAGTCCCCGGCGCTCCTCCTCGCCGTGCTGCTCGCCGGCGCCGTGGCCGTGGGCGCCTGGTATTTCATCCGAGCCGAGGCGCCGCCCTCCGGGTCGGCTACCACGCCGCCCTCCGGGTCGGCTACCAAAATGGCCGCGACCAAGACCCCGAAGGCAAAAGGCGGGCGCGGCTTCGACGGGAGCCGCCCCGTGCCGGTGCTCGCGGAGGCGGCCCGCACCGGCGACATCTCCGTCTACGTGCAGGGCCTCGGCACGGTCACGCCCCTTCGCACGGTGACCGTGCGAAGCCGCGTCGAGGGAGAGCTTCTGCGCGTCGCCTTCCGCGAGGGGCAGCTCGTGCGCGAAGGCGAGCTCCTCGCCGAGATCGATCCGCGCCCGTTCCAGGTGCAGCTCCTGCAGGCCGAGGGCCAGCTCGCCCGCGACGAGGCGCTGCTCGCCAACGCGCGCGTCGACCTCGAGCGCTACCGGACGCTCTACGAGCAGGACTCCATCGCCCGGCAGGAAGTCGATACGCAGGCGGCGCTCGTGCGCCAGTACGAAGGCGCGATCAAGGCCGACCGCTCGCAGGTCGCGAACGCGAAGCTGCAGCTCGAGTACGCGCGGATCCACGCGCCGATCAGCGGCCGGCTCGGGCTTCGCCTCGTCGACCCCGGCAACATCGTGCGCCCGACCGACGCGAGCGGCATCGTGGTGATCACGCAGGTGAAGCCGATCGCGGTCGTCTTCAGCATCCCGCAGCACGAGCTTCCGCTCGTGCTGAAGCGAAGCGGCGAGAAGCTCCCCGTCGAGGCCTGGGACCGCGAGAACCGCCAGCGCATCGCCACCGGCGCCTTCCTCACCGTGGACAACCAGATCGACCCGGCCACCGGCACGGTCAAGGTGAAGGCCGAGTTCGCGAACGAAGACGGCATGCTCTTCCCCAACCAGTTCGTCAATGCGCGCATGCGGGTCGAGACGCGCCGCGGCGTGGTCACCATTCCGGCGGCCGCCGTGCAGCATGGCGCGAAAGGCCGCTTCGTCTACGTCGTCGGCCAGGACGACACGGTGAGCGTGCGCCCGGTGTCCCTCGGGCCCTCCGAGGACGGGCGCGTCGCCGTGGAGGAAGGCCTCGCCGCGGGCGAGCGCGTGGTGGTCGACGGGCTCGACCGGCTGCGCGAGGGCGTCCGCGTCGAGGCGAGCGACCGCCGCTAGCGCGCGGGCCCGGCGCCTTGAACCTCTCCCGGCCCTTCATCCTGCGGCCCGTCGCGACCTCGCTCGCGATGCTCGCCATCCTGCTCGCCGGGCTCCTCGCCTACCGCGAGCTGCCGCTTTCCGCCTTGCCGCAGGTCGACTACCCCACGATCCAGGTCGTCACCTTCTATCCGGGCGCGAGCCCGGAAGTCATGACCTCCTCGGTCACCGCGCCGCTCGAGCGCCAGCTCGGGCGCATCCCCGGCCTCGCGCAGATGTCCTCCACGAGCTCCGGCGGCGCCTCGCTCATCACCCTGCGCTTCGAGCTCGAGACCGGCCTCGACGTCGCCGAGCAGGAAGTGCAGGCGGCGATCAACGCCGCCGCGACGCTGCTCCCCACGGACCTCCCGGCACCGCCCATCTACAACAAGGTGAACCCGGCCGACGCGCCGATCGTCACGCTCGGCGTCACTTCCCGCACGCTGACGCTGCCGCAGGTGCAGCATCTCACCGACACCCGCCTCGCGCAGAAGATCTCGCAGGTCGCGGGCGTGGGCCTCGTCACCCTGTCGGGCGGCCAGCGCCCGGCGGTGCGGGTGCAGGCGAACCCGCGCGCGCTCGCGGCGCACGGGCTCGGCCTCGAGGACCTGCGCACCGCCATCGCCGGCGCCAACGTGAACCAGGCGAAAGGCAGCTTCGACGGCCCGGAGCGCGCCTTCACCATCGAGGCGAACGACCAGCTGCGCTCGCCGGAGGAGTACCGGCGCGTGGTCGTCGCCTTCCGCAACGGCGCGCCCGTCTACCTCGAGGACGTGGCGGACGTGGTGGAGGACGCGGAGAACACGCGCCTCGCCGCCTGGATGAACGACGCGCCGGCCATCCTCGTCAACGTGCAGCGCCAGCCCGGCGCGAACGTGATCCAGGTGGCCGACCGGGTGAAGGCGCTCCTGCCGAGGCTGCAGGCCTCGCTCCCGCCCGGCGTCGACGTCGCGCTCCTCACCGACCGCACGCACACGATCCGCGCCTCGGTGCGGCACGTGCAGCTCGAGCTCCTGCTCGCCGTGGCGCTCGTCGTGCTCGTCATCTTCCTTTTCCTGCGCACCGCCTCCGGGACGCTCATCCCGAGCGTGGCGGTGCCGCTCTCGCTCGTCGGCACGTTCGGCGCGATGCACCTCGCCGGCTTCTCCATCAACAACCTGACCCTCATGGCGCTCGTCATCGCCACGGGCTTCGTCGTGGACGACGCCATCGTCATGATCGAGAACATCTCGCGCCACGTCGAGAAGGGCCTGCCGCCCCTCGAGGCCGCGCTGAAGGGCGCCGGCGAGATCGGCTTCACCCTCCTCTCGCTCACGTTCTCGCTCATCGCGGTGCTCATCCCGCTCCTCTTCATGGGCGACGTGGTCGGCCGGCTCTTCCGCGAGTTCTCCGTCACGCTCGCGGTCGCGATCCTCATCTCGCTCGTCGTCTCCCTGACGCTCACGCCGATGATGGCCGCGCGGCTCCTTCGCAGAGCGCGCACCGAGGCGGCCTCCGGGCGAGGCTGGTTCGAGCGAACCGTCGGCGCGTACGGCCGGGCCCTCGAGTGGGTGCTCGACCGGCAGACGGCGACGCTCTGGGTCGTGCTCGGCACGCTCGTCCTCACCGCGCTTCTCTATGTCTGGGCGCCGAAAGGCTTCTTTCCGGTGCAGGACACGGGCCTCGTGCGCGCGTTCACGCAGGCGCCGCAATCCATTTCGTTTACGGCGATGGCCGAGCGCCAGACGGCGCTCGCCGAGGCGCTCCTGGAGGACCCGGCGGTCGAGAGCCTCTCCTCCTTCATCGGCATCGACAGCCAGAACGCGACCCTGAACACCGGCCGCATGCTGATCAACCTCGTCCCGCACGCCTCACGCGAGGACATCCGCGCGGTGATGGCGCGGCTGCAGTCCCGCGCGAATGCGCTCGACGGCAGGGCCCGCGCCGAAGGCGTCGACGGCATCCGGCTCTACCTGCAGGCGGCGCAGGACCTCACCATCGAGGACCGCGTGAGCCGCACCCCGTACCAGCTCACGCTGGAGGCGGGAAGCGGCGCCGAGCTCTCGGAATGGACGCATCGCCTCGTCGCGCGCCTCGCCAGCCTGCCGCAGCTCGCCGAGGTCGCCACCGACCTCCAGGAAGGGGGACTGCAGGCCTACGTCGAGATCGACCGCGACACCGCGGCGCGCCTGGGCGTCACGCCCGCCGCGGTCACGAGCGCGCTCTACAGCGCCTTCGGGCAGCGGCTCGTCTCGACCATCTTCAGCCAGTCGAGCCAGCACCGGGTAGTGCTCGAGGTGAAGCCGGCGTTTCGCGACGGGCCCGCGGCGATCCTCAGCCTGCACGTGCCCTCCTCGAGCGGCGGGCAGGTGCCCCTCGGCGCGTTCGCCCGCGTGGTGGAGCGGCCTGCGCCGCTCGCGATCCACCACCTCGGCCAGCTCCCGGCCGCGACCATCTCGTTCGATGTCGCGCCCGGCGCCTCGCTCGGCGAGGCCGTGGCGGCGATCGAGGCGGCGCAGCGCGCGATCGGCCTTCCCGAGACGGTGCGCGCCACCTTCCAGGGCGCGGCGCTCGCCTTCCGCGCGCAGCTCACCAACACGCTGCTCCTCATCCTCGCCGCCGTCGTCGCCATGTACATCGTGCTGGGGGTGCTCTACGAGAGCTACGTCCACCCGGTGACGATCCTCTCGACGCTGCCCTCGGCCGGCATCGGCGCGCTGGCGGCGCTCATCCTCACCGGCACCGAGCTCGGCATCGTCGCCGTCATCGGCATCCTGCTCCTCATCGGCATCGTGAAGAAGAACGCCATCATGATGATCGACTTCGCCCTGGAGGCCGAGCGCGCCGGGGGACGCTCGCCGCGCGAGGCGATCACGCAGGCGGCGCTCCTTCGCTTCCGGCCGATCCTCATGACCACGGCGGCGGCGCTCCTCGCGGCGCTGCCCCTCATGCTGAGCCCGGGCGTCGGGCACGAGCTGCGCTTCCCGCTCGGGCTCACGATGGTGGGCGGGCTCATCGTCTCGCAGGTCCTCACGCTCTTCACCACGCCCGTGATCTACCTCTTCTTCGACTCGCTGAAGAAGAGGCCTCGCGCCCCCGCCTGAGGCGAGCCGCTCCGAACCCGTGAACCTCTCGGAAACCTTCGTCCGCCGGCCCGTCGCAACGACGCTCCTCACCCTGGGCATTGCGCTCGCCGGGCTCATCGCCTACCGGCTGCTGCCGGTGGCGCCGCTGCCGCAGGTGGAGTTCCCGACGATCTCGGTTACCGCGAACCTGCCGGGGGCGAGCCCCGAGGTCATGGCGGCGACGGTCGCCACGCCGCTCGAGCGCGCGCTCGGGCGCATCGCCGGGGTCACCGAGATCACCTCGCGCTCCGCGCTCGGCAACACGCGGATCACGCTGCAGTTCGAGCTCTCGCGCGACATCAACGCCGCCGCGCGCGAGGTGCAGGCGGCGCTGAACGCCGCGCAGCCGCTGCTGCCGACCTCGCTGCCGGCGAGCCCCGTCTACCGCAAGGTGAACCCCGCCGACGCGCCGATCATGATCCTCGCCCTCACCTCCGACCGCTACACGAAGGGCGAGATGTACGACGTCGCCTCGACCGTCATCGCCCAGCGGCTCTCGCAGGTCCCCGGCGTGGGCCAGGCGACGGTCGGCGGAAGCTCGGCGCCGGCGGTGCGCGTGGAGCTCAATCCGTATGCGCTGCAGAAGCACGCCATCGGCCTCGACGAGGTGCGCTCGGCGATCCGCGCCGCCAACGCGAACGGCCCCAAGGGGCTCGTCGAGGACGACCGGCGCGCCTGGCAGATCTACGCAAACGACCAGGCGCGCACGGCGCGCGAATACCTGCCGCTCATCGTCACCTACCGCAACGGCGCCGCCGTGCGGCTCCAGGACATCGCCCGCGTCGAGGATTCGGTGCAGGACCTCCACCACGCCGGCTCGGTGAACGGCCGCCCCTCGGTGGTCGTGGTCGTCTACCGCCAGCCCGGGGCGAACATCATCGAGACGGTCGAGCGCATCGAGGCCCTGCTGCCCGTGCTGCGCGGCGCGGTGCCGGCGGCGATCGACCTCGACGTGGTGATGGAGCGAACGAGCACCATCCGCGCGGCCATCGAGGAGGTGCAGCGCGCGCTCGCCATCGCGGTCGCGCTCGTCGTGCTCGCGGTCCTCCTTTTCCTGCGGCGCCTGCGCGCGGCCCTGATTCCGGCCGTCACGGTGCCCGTGTCGCTGGTCGGCGCCTTCGTCGCGATGTACTTCCTCGGCTACAGCGTGAACAACCTCTCGCTCATGGCGCTCACGATCGCCACCGGCTTCGTCGTCGACGACGCGGTGGTGGTGCTCGAGAACGTCTCGCGGCACATCGAGCGCGGCGTGCCGCCGCTCGAGGCGGCGCTGCGCGGCGCGCGCGAGGTCGGCTTCACGGTCCTCTCGATGAGCCTGTCGCTCATCGCCGTGTTCATCCCGATCCTCCTCATGGGCGGCATCGTCGGACGGCTCTTCCGCGAGTTCTCGGTCACCCTTTCGGTGGCGGTCCTCATTTCGATGGTGGTGTCGCTCACCACCACGCCCATGATGTGCGCGCGGCTCCTGCGGCCCGCCGACCAGGAGGCCGAGGGGCGCCTCTCCCGGGCGCTCGATCGCGCCTTCGAGGGCCTGCGCTCGGCCTACCGGACGACGCTCGCCTGGTCGCTTCGCCACTCGCCCGTCGTGCTCCTCGTCCTCGCCGGCACGGTCGCCCTCAACATCCATCTCTACGCCATCGTGCCGAAGGGCTTCGTGCCCTCGCAGGACACCGGACGGCTTTTCGGCGCCATCCGCGCCGACGAGGCCATCTCGTTCCAGGCGATGCGCGAGAAGCTCGAGCGCCTCGTCGCCCTGGTCCGAGAGGATCCGGCGGTGGAATCGGTGACCGCGTACACCGGAGGCTCCCGGCGCAACCGGGGCGTCATGTTCGTCTCGCTGAAGCCGATCGGCGAGCGAGGCGTCTCGGCCGACCAGGTGGTCGCGCGCCTTCGCGCGCGCCTCGCGCACGAGCCGGTGGCCCGGCTCTTCCTCGTGCCCGCGCGCGACATCCGCGTGGGGGGCCGCCAGAGCGACTCGAGCTACGAGTACACCCTGCTCGCCGACGAGCTGGCGGAGCTTCGCACCTGGGCGCCGCGGCTCGAAGAGGCCCTTCACTCGGTGCCCGAGATCGCCGACGTCTCGAGCGACTACGAGACGGGAAGCCTGCAGGCCTACCTCACCGTCGACCGCGAGACGGCCGCGCGCCTGGGCATCACCCCGCGCGAAATCAACACCGCGCTCAACCTCGCCTTCGGCCAGGCGGTGGTGTCGACCATCTACGGCGAGCTGAACCAGTACCGGGTCATCATGGAGGTCGCGCCGGAGCACTGGCAGGGGCCCGAGGCGCTGGAGGCGGTGCGGCTCGTCTCGAGCACCCCGGAAGGCGAGCGGGGCCTCGTGCCGCTCTCGGCCATCGCCACCTGGGAGATCGGCACCGCGCCGCTCTCGGTGAGCCACCAGGCTCAGTTCGCCGCCACCACGCTCTCGTTCAACCTCGCTCCCGGCGTGTCGCTTTCCGAGGCGACCGCCGCGGTGCAGGACACCATGGCGCGCATCGGCATGCCGGCCACCATCCACGGCGGCTTCGAGGGCACGGCGGGCGCGTTCCAGGCGTCGCTCGCGAATCAGCCCTGGCTCATCCTCGCGGCCCTGCTCGCCGTGTACATCGTCCTCGGCATCCTGTACGAGAGCCTCCTCCATCCGCTCACGATCCTCTCGACGCTTCCCTCGGCGGGCGTGGGCGCGCTCCTCGCGCTCATGCTCTTCGGACGCGAGTTCGACCTCATCGGCCTGATCGGCGTGATCCTGCTGATCGGCATCGTGAAGAAGAACGCGATCATGATGGTCGACGTCGCCCTGGAGATCGAGCGCCGCGAAGGCAAGCCCGCCGAGGCGGCGATCCTCGAGGCGTGCCTGCGCCGCTTCCGGCCGATCCTCATGACCACGTTTGCCGCGATCGGCGGCGCGGTGCCGCTCGCCATCGGCTTCGGCTACGGCTCGGCGCTTCGCCAGCCGCTCGGCATCGCCATCATCGGCGGCCTCGCGCTTTCGCAGCTCCTCACCCTCTACACGACGCCCGTCGTTTATCTTTCGCTCGACCGGCTGCGGCAGCGGGTGCTCTCAAGAAGGCCGCTCGCCAGGGCCTTGTAAAAGAACCAGCCATGCGAACCGCAACGGCATTCCTCGTCCTCCTCGTCGGCGGCTGCGCCGCCGGGCCGGACTACGAGCGCCCGGCGGCGCCGGCGCCCGGCGCCTTCCGCGAGATCCCTGCGGGGTGGAAGGAGGCCGAGCCGCGCGACGAGATCGCGCGCGCGCGCTGGTGGGAGCTCTTCGGCGATGCCGAGCTGAACGCCCTCGCCGAGAGGGTCGAGAGCGGCAACTACAGCGTCGCTGCGGCGGCGGCGCGCTATCGCGCCGCGCAAGCGGCGGTCGCGATCTCGCGCTCGGGACTCTTCCCTACGGTCGACGCCGACGCGTCGGTGACGCGCAGCCGCTCGCCGCGCGGCGCGATCGGCGGCACGACCGCCGGACGGCACTTCACCAACTTCAGCGCCGGCGTGTCGGCGAGCTGGGAAGTGGACTTGTGGGGCCGCGTACGCCGCGACCTGGAGGCCGCCGGCGCCGAGGCCGAGGCGAGCGCCGCCGACCTCGCCGCGGCGCGGCTCTCGCTGCAGGCCGAGCTCGCCACGAGCTACTTCCGGCTGCGCCTGCTCGACGTGCAGAAGCGGCTCCTCGAGGACACGGCGGCCGCCTTCGCACGCGCGCGCGAGCTCACCGAGAACCGCTACCGCGCCGGCGTGGCGGCCCGCGGCGACGTGGTGCAGGCCGACGCCCAGCTGAAGAGCGCCGCGGCCCAGGCGCTCGACCTTGGCGTGGAGCGGGCGCAGCTCGAGCACGCGATCGCGATCCTCGCCGGCCTGCCGCCTTCGGAGCTCACCATCGCGCCGCGGCCCGACTACACGGCGGCGCTGCCGCCCATTCCGCCGGGACTGCCCTCGGCGCTCCTCGAGCGGCGGCCCGACGTCGCCGCCGCCGAGCGGCGCGTCGCGGCGGCCAATGCGCGCATCGGCGTCGCGCAAAGCGCCTACTTTCCGCAGCTCCTTCTCAGCGCGAGCCTGGGCTACCGCAGCAGCGAGGCCGCGAGCTGGCTCTCGGCGCCGAGCCGCTTCTGGTCGCTCGGCCCCGCGCTCGCGCAGAGCCTCTTCGATGCAGGGCTGCGGCGCGCGCAGGGCGAGCAGGCGCTCGCGCTCTACGACGCAACGGTGGCCGACTATCGCCAGGTGACGCTGAGCGCCATCGCCGAAGTGGAGGACAACCTCGCCGCCCTTCGCATCCTCGGCGAGGAGGCGGGCCTGCAGGAAGCGGCCGTCCGGGCCGCGCAGGAATCGCTGCGCATCACCCTCAACCAGTACCGGGCCGGCACCGTCGGGTTCCTCGACGTCGTGCAGGTGCAGACGGCGCTCCTCGAGGAGCAGCGCGCCTCCGCCAACCTCCTCAACCGCCGCCTCGCCGCCACCGTCGCCCTCGTCCGCGCCCTCGGCGGCGGATGGCAGCAGGCTCAACCCTAGAGGCGAAAAAGGGGTCAGAACAAATTACTGCTAATTCCTCTCGGCAGGAATTCGTTTCCCGTAAATTGCTCTGACCCCTTTTTCGTTCTTGTCACGTCCGGCACAGGCCATAGGCGAGGCGCGTGAGGGGCCCGAGGCGATAGCCGCGGGCCGCGGCGCGCGCCTCGGCGGCTGCGGCATCGTAGGGCACGCGCACGAACTCGATCGCCCAGTGCTCGCTGTCGAACACGGCGCACTCGGCGAAGCGCTGCTCGGGCTTCGACTGGGCGTCGACCGAGCCCGGATTGGCGAAGTAGACGACGTCGCGGCGCAAGAGCACGCGCTCGAGCGGGAAGAAGACTTCCTCGGCCTCGCCGTCTTCCACCTCGTAGAGCTTCTGCACCTGGCTGTGGCCGAAGAAGCAGATGCGCGCGCCGGGCAGGTCCTCGGCGAGCAGCACGGCGTTGCGCTTGACGTCCTGCGGCCCGCGCTGGGCGAGCTGCACGTCGCGCACGCCGCCGTGCACCAGCGCGATGTCCCCTTCCACGAGGCGCGTGGGCGGCTGCGCGGCGAGCCACTCCCGCGCGGGCGTCGAGAGCCGCCGGCGCGTGCGCTTGAGCGAGTAGCGCAGCCGCCCCGGATAGCCCTCGAAGCCGAGCCGCCCGGTGCCGATGAGGTCGCGGTCGCCGGCGACGGAAAGAGCGCCGCGGGCGCGGAGCAAGAGCGCGCACTCGTCCGGGTCGGCGTTGTAGCCGACGACGTCGCCTACGCAGAGGATGCGCTCCACCCCGCGGGTCTCGAGCGCCTCGAGCGCCGCCGAAAGCGCCTCGCGATTGCCGTGGATGTCCCCCAGGACGCCGTAGAGCGCCATCTCGAGCCTTTCCCGGAGCGCTCAGCCGCCCCAGGCGCGGCGCTTCGGCCTCAAAGCCGCCAGCCGGCGCTTCCACGCCGGCCAGCGCAGGTGGCGGAGCCGGTACGCCGCCCCGGCGAGCGTCGGCCGGTACGCGTGCACGAACACCGTGGAGCGGCTCGCCGTGGCGACCTCGTCCTTGTACCGATGGCGCCCGCGCAGGAAGTCGTAGACGCGGTTGCCCTCGCCGATCGCGTGCTCGATCGCCCGGCCGAGAAGCACCGTGCCCGCGGCGTACTGGGCGTAGCCGGGATCGAAGCCCGTCTGCATGGCGTAGATGCCGTTGCGGAAGCGGTAGCAGTAGAGCATCGCGGCGACCTCGCCGGCGATCTCCAGGCAGTAGAGCCGCAGCCACCCGCGCGGAAAGCAGCCCTTGATGACGCGCCGGTGGAACTCCACGTACTCGGCCGTAGCGAACGAGGTGCTCACGCCGTACTCGCTCCAGCGCTTGCGGTGCAGGTGCGCGAGGCGATCGACCGCCTCGTCGAGCCGCGCCGCGTCGTCCCACACGAAGAAGCGCGCCGGGAAGGCCTCGGCGAGCCGGCGCGGGAACTTGCGAAAGCGCGCGCGGCGCTTGGCGTCGAGCGAGGCGAGGAAAGCGTTCCACGACGAGGGCAGGGTCACGTACGGAATGCGCTGGGAGACGCCCTTCTCCCGGGCGAGCCCCCGCCTGGCCGCGGCGCGCTCGAGCGCCTCGGGAAAAGGCGAGCGCGGATCCATGTCGCCCAGCGCGAGCACGTCCCAGCCGGAGAGCGAGAGCACCGCCTCGGCGAGCGCCTCCGCGGCCGCCTCCTTGCAGCGCGGCAGGAGGATCGCGCCGAGGTCGTCGGGGTGCGTGTCGCCGCCGGTGCCGATGAACTGCAATACGCGGACCGTGCGGCCGAGCGCCTGAACCGTGCGCAGGTGAAGCGGCAGGATGCCCACGAGCGTGTCGCCCTCCGACGCCACGAGGATCCGCAACGGCCGGCCGCCGCCGTAGACCTGCCACCACGTGTACTGCCAGAACCAGGAATTGAAGATGCTCGCCGTGCCGCACTCGCCGTGGACGCGGTTCCAGTCCACCGCGAGCGAGACGAACGCCTCCTCCGTAGTCAGCGTCGCGACCTCCAGCGCCCTCGCCCCGACGAGGCTCGCCGCCGGCGCGTCGGGCGCCAGCGCCGCAAATGCCATTTCGCCGGGGTTCAGGTTCATCGTGTCGCCATTCTCTTTGCGCGATCTTTCAGCCCGATGCTGGGATGGCAGGCAGACCGGCCTCAATGGTCGGCGCGGCCCACGGTCGTGGGCCGTTGGGATGGATTTGGGCATGCGGCGTGTCATGACAGCGCAACCATCCCCCGGGGAGACGGCGCGCCGGCGCACCACCGTAACGCTTTCTGCGAGGCTGGACACGGGACGCTCTAGCTGCGCCGGGCCCGTACGAGGACACCGGCGCCTGACTTGCTAACACCACGCGCCCGAAATATTCCGCGGCAGGGCTGGCGATTTGGACGAGGGGTCCGGAAGAGCTATGCGATTGCGCGACGCTTGGGCGCCGCAGCGCGCTTATCTACAGGAAAACCCGCTACGGGCGTGGCGCGCGCGCAACAGTTTTGGTTCCCGCGAACTACCGGCCAACCCTACCCCTGCCATACGCCGTAGCCCTGCTCGCGAAGCGCCACGGCAAGCTCCACCTCCATCTCCCTCGCGGCCTCGTAGGGCATCGGGTTATAGACCGCGTAGAGCGCCGGCAGAAGCCGGATTCCGTATTTTTCTACAAACCGGTTCGACTTCACGCCGGCCTTGTGCCGCGCGAAGCGCACCTCGGGCGTGAGCCCCGTCATGCCGACGTACACGCACGGCTTCTCCGGGTTGTAGTCGGGATTCGCCTTCTGGAACTTCCGCTCGTAGAGGACGCCCCGCCCGAGCTCCACGACGTAGACGTGGTGGCGGTGCGCCTTCTCCTTCTTCCCCTTCTTTCCCTTCTTCAACCTTCCTCGTCCGGCGCGCCGCCGCCGCTCGCGTTGATGTCTTCCTGCTTCACCTTGTCGACGTTGAAGCGCTCGACCTTGCCGCGGATCGTGCGGATCAGGTCCTCGAGCTCCGGCGGCTCCTTCATGAACCGCAGCGGATTGCAGCGCGCCACCACGAAGGTCTTCAGGTACGGGCTCTTGAAGCCTTTCGCCTTCAGCCGGTCGACGACCTCGATGACCTTCTCGTCGAGCGCCATCAGCATCTCGGCCTGCCGCTCATGGGTTTTCAAGGCTTTGCTTAGTGGTTCGTCACTGAACTCCGTCAGCCGCCTCACGAAAGAGTTGTAGACCCCGCCCGAGAAGCGCGGATTCTTCTCGTAGCAGAGCCCCATCGTCAC
>CAYWSG010000046.1:0-2099 GCA_964461055.1 uncultured Enterobacteriaceae bacterium
TTGCCGCCCACGAGCCCGGCAAGAACCACCACCCAGAACGCGAGCAGCCACCAGTCGAGCCGCAGCATCACGACAAAGGCGCCGAGGGCGAGGACGAGCGCTTGCGCGGGCGACACGCGCTGCTCGCCGCGCACGAACGGCTGCCAGAGCAGGAGAAGGCCGAGGTGCGCGAGAAGCAGCGCCCGGGCCCACGGATCGGCGACGCCCCGGAAGACGGCGACGTGGAGGAGCCCGAGCATGCCGACGAGCACGAGCTTCCAGTGCCGCTGGCTGAGCTGCCAGGCGGCATTCGCGAGGCGCGACGACGGGCGCGAGGAAAGCGCGGCTTGTTGCATCATGTAGACCCTGCGTCTAGTCTAAACAAACGAACCGATGGCCGCGGCCACTTTCGCCCGATACATCCTGCTCGAAGCGCGCCGGGGCGGATTGCCCTGGCTTGCGCTGGGCGCCGTCGTGCTTGCGCTGATCCTTGCGGCGTTCCTCTCGCAGGTGGCGCTCACCGAGACGCGCGAGCTGCAGGCGGCCGCCATGGGCGCGTTCCTGCGGATGGCGGCCGTGTTCCTCGTCGCGCTGCACGTCGCCTCGAGCACGCTGCGCGAGCTGAACGACAAGGCGCTCGAGCTCTTCCTCTCCCTGCCGTTCGCACGGACGCTCCAGTATCTCGGGCGCCTCGCCGGCTATTGCGCCATCGCGGCGATTCTCGCAGTGTGCTTCGCGGCTGCGATGCTCGTGGCCGCATCGCCGCAGGCCGTCGCCCTCTGGGGCCTCTCGCTCGCGATCGAGTGCATGCTGGTCGCTGCGGCGGCGCTCTTCTTCTCCATGGCGCTCGCCCAGCTCGTCCCCGCGATCGCGGCGACGGCCGGCCTCTATCTCCTCGCGCGCGCCATCGCCGCCATCCAGGCCATCGCCACGAGCCCGCTCGCCCAGGACTCCGCTGCCGGGCAGGCCGCCCGCTGGGCGGTGGACGCACTCGCCCTGCTCCTGCCGCGCCTCGACCTCGCCACCCAGACGCATTGGCTTCTCTATGGCGCGCGCGTGGACGGCCAATATCTGCTCGCACTCGGCGGCATGGCGCTCTACGCCGTGCTGGTCACGGCGGCGGGCCTGTTCGATTTCCACCGCCGCAGCCTGTGAGCGCACGGGACGAGCGGCCGCTCGCGTCGGTGCCTCTTTGGCTGTGGGGGGTCCTTGTCGTCGCCTTCGTTTCCCAGGTGAGCTTCCAGGCGCTGCGCCCGCCCCCCGCCCAGGCGGGCGAAGACTTGCCGCCGGCCCCCGCGCCGCAGGCCCTCCGCCTCGCCGCCTTCGGCGAGCCTGAAGCGCTTGCACGCGCCCTCATGCTCTACCTCCAGTCGTTCGATCTCGGGGGCGTCAATGCCAAGCCGTACCGGAACCTCGACTATCGCGTCCTTGCCGATTGGCTGCGCGCCATCCTCGCGCTCGACCCGAGGAGCGGCTACCCGCTCTTCTCCGCGGCGCGGCTGTACGCCGAGGTCGACGACCCGGCGCGCATGCGGCTCATGCTGGAGCTGATCTACGAGCAGTATCTGCTCGCGCCCAACCAGCGCTGGCAATGGCTCGCCCATGCGGCGCTCCTCGCCAAGCACCGCCTGGGCGACCTGCCCCTCGCCCGCCGCTACGCCGCCGCGCTCCAGCGCCTCACGACCGACCCCGAGGTCCCGCTCTGGGCGAAACAAATGGAGGTTTTCATCCTGGAGGACATGAACGAGCTCGAGGCTGCCCGTATCATGCTCGGCGGCATGCTCGAGAGCGGCACGGTGACCGACCCGGGCGAGCTTCGCTTCCTCAAGGAGCGCCTGGATGAGCTCGAGGCGAAGTTCAAGGGTCGGTAGGGGGGCCGACGGCGCCAAAGGTCAGGGGATGTCAGGTTTCCGTCGGGGCTGTCGGGATACCGACGAAAGCACAGGCCCGGCGTGATAGGATTCGCCTGATTTTGCAGGCATTTCGTAGTGGCACGGGAATTGCAGGAAGCCACCTATACCTGGGGGATCCGGGGGAAAGAGTCGAAAGATGAAGACAAAACAACGGGGCTTCACCTTGGTCGAGATCGCGATCGTCCTCGTCATCATCGGGCTGCTGCT
>CAYWSG010000046.1:2199-12345 GCA_964461055.1 uncultured Enterobacteriaceae bacterium
TGCGCCGTGGATCGGCGCATTCACGATGAGCGCGTCCGGCGCGTCGCTCCGTGCACATAGCTGCCTGGCGAGCGCAGGCTCGATGGCGCACGGGCCGGGCGAAGCCATGGCGCAATCGGCAAGCTCTGCGATGAGCGCCTCGGACGCTTCGATGCGCTCGGCGTACGCGAGCGCGGTGCCTCGGTCGAACACGACGCCCGCGCCCTGGTTCGGGCTCACCCAGCTCGCCGTGCGAAGCACGAGCCAGGCCGGGGTGCCCGGGTCGCGCCAGAAGACCTGGGACCCTGGTGAAAGCGCAAGGCGGAAAGGATTCGCCTGCGGCGCTTCCTGCTCGATGAAACGCTGCCATTGATTGCGCGCATCCCATGTCCACCCGGCGGTTGCGAGCAGTGCAGCCGCGAATGCCATCGAAGCTGCAGGTACGGGCCCATGCGCGAGGAGCCAGATGGCAATCGCAACGGGCAACAGCGCACCGACCGTTCCGACGGTTTGAAGCAAGCGCTCCAACGACGGCAGGGTGTACGCCACGTATTGCGGCGGAACGCGAGACTGGATCTCAAAGAGCAGGCCGACCGCCGCGGCCGCCAATGCCGCGACGATGACGAAGCGAGATGCGCGCTCGCCGAGCCAGTCCGGCGCGCGCAAGGCGCTCGCGGAAAAGAAGAGGCCCAGGACGGCGAGGGCAGCGCCGGCGGCAAGCTCCGCCCGCCCGAAGCAGACGCTCGCCGCGATGCAGGCCGCGCCGGCGCGGCCTGCGGGCCCGAGGCGCCAGGCGCCCGCCACCACGAGCGGCACGAGCAGGATGGCGAGCAAATGCAGCAGCCAGTGGACGCGCCACGGCTGGATCGCCGCCACGAGCGCGAGCTCCAGGACATCGACGCCGATCCAGGTGACGGCAAGCGCCGCGATCGTCACCGCAAGCGCGCTGTACGAGAGCCGCTTCGCCGGCACATCCAGGAAGCGGGCTGCAGCGATGACAATCACAGCGCCCCACGCGAGGCGCGACCAGTCCGCGGCATGCCACTGTGAAAGGAACACATGCGGCGAGCGCTCCACCACCGCGGCGCGCCACGCCGGATCGAAGCGGGCGTCGAGCGCGACCGGCAGGAAAGGCATCGATGGGGACGAGATCAGCGGCGCGATGAGCAACCCTGACGGGATAAGCAAAGCGACGCCGCCGCAAGCCAGGAGCGCACGGCGAGAGAGCGGCGCGCGCCAAAGGAGGAGAACGACGGGGAGGACGACGGCGATGCCGGCTGCGGCGACGATCGGATGGAGCGAGGCGGCGGCGACGAGCGAGAGGAGCGCGGCGCCAGGGCGGCGCGCGAGCGTGAAGGCGAGCGCGGCGACGACGAGCGGCTCGGCGAGCGTCCGCGCGGTCGCGAAAGGCTCGGCGATGCGAAAGACGCCGACACCGCCGTAGTAGCCGGAGGAAACGGCGAGGAGCGCGAGCGCCCACCAGCGCAGCGGCCGCTCGAGCAGGCGTGAGACGAGAGCGACGGCCGCGACGACGAACGCGAGCTGCCCGGCGATCGTGACCGCCGCCGCCGCGCCCGCAATACCGAGCGCCTCGATGAGCGGCGCATAGAGCCGCGGGAAGAGCGTGTAGGCGTCCTGCGCGCCGCCGGCGAAGAAGAGATCCGCTGCAAAGGCGGCGGGATCGAGCTGCCGCAGCCCCTGCGCCACGTAGACCGTGGCGTCGTGCGCGATGCCCGCGTAGCGCCGGGCGAGAAGCCACAGCGCGACGAATCCGAGCGCGAGCGCGAGCCGGCCTGCCGCCGTCGCGCCGCCGAGGCGAAGGCCGAGCGCCTCGTGGGCCGGCAGATGGCGCAACCTGACGAGCAACGCGAAGCCTCCCGGGGCCTGTTTCTGGAACAGCGTCGGCTATACTGCGCGCCTATGATAAAGGCAGTGCGCTCGCGGCAGCCGGCGTGCGATGACCCCGCCGCCGCCAAGGCGGCGCGGCCAGCGGCGCTCGAGCTCGCGCGCCGCGTGCTCGCCATCGAGGCGGATGCCATCAGCGCGCTCGCCGCGCGGCTCGACGAGCACTTCCTGTCGGCGCTCTCGCTCATCCTCGAGCGCAAGGGGCGCGTGCTCGTGACGGGCATCGGCAAGTCGGGCCACATCGCGCGCAAGATCGCCTCCACCCTCTCGAGCACCGGCACGCCGGCGTACTTCATGCATCCGGCCGAAGCGAGCCACGGCGACGTCGGCATGATCGACGAAGGCGACGTCGTCATCGCGCTCTCGAACTCCGGCGAGAGCGAGGAGCTCATCGGCATCCTGCCGGCCGTCAAGCGCCGCGGCGCACGGCTGATCGCGCTCACCGGCCGGCCCGAGTCGACCCTCGCCCGCCAGGCGGACGCGCTTCTCGATGCGGCCGTCGCGCAGGAAGCCTGTCCGCTCAACCTCGCGCCCACCGCAAGCACCACGGCGGCGCTCGCGCTCGGCGACGCGCTCGCGGTGGCGCTCCTCGACGCGCGCGGGTTCTCCGCGGAAGACTTCCATCGCTCGCACCCCGGCGGCACGCTCGGCCGGCGCCTCCTCTCGCTCGTCGGCGACGTGATGCGCCGCGGCGAGGAAGTCCCGGCGATCCCGCCCGAGGCGACGCTGAAGCAGGCGATCGTCGAGATGTCGCGCGGCCGGCTCGGCATGACCGCGGTGGTCGACGCCGAGCGGCGCGTGCTCGGCATCTTCACCGACGGCGACCTGCGGCGCGTGCTCGAGAACACGACCACGGACGTGAACGCGACGCGCATCGGCGAGGTGATGACCCGCTCGCCGCGCACGATCGCGCCCCAGGCGCTCGCCGCGGAGGCCGTGCGGCTCATGGAGCTCCACAAGATCAACCAGATGCTGGTCGTGGACGAGCGCGGGCTGCTCGTCGGAGCGCTCAACATGCACGACCTCTTCCGCGCAAAGGCGCTCTAGCCCCCATGGCTGCCCCCGCATCCGACGCGCTCGAGCGTGCACGGCGGGTCCGGCTCATGCTCTTCGACGTCGACGGGATCCTCACCGACGGCACTCTCTGGTACGGCCCGGGCGGCGAGGCCCTGAAAGGCTTCAACGCGCTCGACGGCCACGGGCTCAAGATGCTCGCCGGAAGCGGCGTGCGCGTGGGCATTCTCTCCGGCAGATCCTCGCCGGCGGTCTCGGCGCGCGCCGCCGAGCTCGAGATCGACATCGTCTTCCAGGGCGTGAGCGACAAGCGCGCGCGCTACGAGGCGCTCCTCGCGGAGCTCGGCATGCCGAGCGAGTCGACCGGCTACATGGCCGACGACGTGGTGGACCTGCCGGTGCTCGTGCGCTGCGGCTTTGCCTGCACCGTGCGCGAGGCGCCGGAGCCCGTGCGCAGCCGCGCGCACTACGTCTGCAGCGCCGCTGCGGGCCGTGGCGCGGCACGCGAGGCCTGCGAGTACCTCATGCGCGCGCAGGGAACTCTCGCCCCGGCGCTGGAGGCCTACACGAGATGAGGCGGCTGCATCCGGCGCGCCTCCTGCCGATCGCGCTCATGTTCGCGCTGGCGCTCCTCACCTTCTACCTCGAGCGGACGGTGCGCGAGGAGGAGCGCCATCCTTCGTTTCGCCGCCACGATCCCGACTACATCGTGACCAACTTCACCACCACGACGTACAACGCCGCCGGCAGGGCCGAGTCGATCCTTTCGGCCGACAAGATGATCCACTATCCGGACGACGACTCCACCGAGCTCGAAAGGCCGCACGTCGTGCAGCTCAAGCCCGACGAGCCGCGCATGACGGTGCGCGCCGACCGGGGACTTCTCTCCAGCGAAGGCGACGAGATCTTCCTCTACGACAACGTGCGCCTCGTGCGCGAGGCGAGCGCGGACCGGCCGGAAGCGCGCATGACCACGAGCTTTCTCCACATCGTGCGCAATCGCTCGCTCGCCCGCACCGACCGGCCCGTGCGCTTCGAGGAGCCCTCGCGCCGGCTCGCCGGCCGGGGCATGGAATACAACTACGGCACGGGCGAGCTCGTGCTGCACGCCGAAGTGCGCGGCAGCTTCGATCCGCGAGGCTCCCAATGACGCGTCGTGACAGGCTCTGCGCCGCGATGCTCCCCCTCGTGCTTCTCCTGGCGCTCGGGCTCGCCCCGCATGGCGCGCGCGCGGAGAAGGCCGACAGCGACAAGCCGACGCAGATCGAAGCCGACCGCATGAGCGCCGACGAGACGCGGCGGCTCAACATCTTCGACGGCAACGTGGTGCTGACCAAGGGAACGCTCACCGTCCATGCCGACCGGATCGTCGTGCGCCAGGACGCCGACGGCTACCAGCAGTCCGTGGCCACCGGCGATCCGGTGCGCTTCAAGCAGCGCCAGGACCCGAAGGACGGCGAGCCCGCCGGCTGGGTGCAGGGCGAGGCGCAGCGCATCGAGATCGACGACCGCAAGAGCACGGTCGAGCTCTTCGAGAAGGCCTGGGTAAAGCGCGACGGCGATATCGTGCAAGGCGAGCACATCTTCGTCGACCAGCGGGCCGATTTCTTCTCCGCCACCGCAGGCAAGGACGGCGGCCGCGTGCGCGCCACCATACAACCCAAAGCTTCCTCCACGCCCAAGCCGCCGGCGCAGGCGCCGAAGGCGCCCGCGGGAGGCGCGCAATGAGCGCCAACGGAACTCATCCGGACGCGAGCGCGAACGAATCGCAGGCGCCCGGGAGCGCGAACGGCTCCCGCCTGCGCGCGCAGAGCCTGCGCAAGCGCTACAAGTCGCGCACCGTCGTGCAGGACGTGTCGCTCGAGGTGGCGAGCGGAGAGGTGGTCGGGCTGCTCGGGCCGAACGGCGCGGGCAAGACGACCTGCTTCTACATGATCGTCGGGCTCATTCCGGTGGACGCGGGCGCGATCTATCTCGACGCCGGCGAGCTCACGCACCTGCCCATCCACCGGCGCGCCCGGATGGGCATCTCCTACCTGCCGCAGGAGAACTCGGTCTTCCGGCGGCTCACGGTGGAGGAGAACGTGCAGGCGGTGCTCGAGCTGCAGGACCTGCCGAAAGGCGCGATCGGCGAGCGGCTGGACGAGCTCCTCAAGGACCTGAACATCTCGCACCTTCGCCACCACGCCGCGATTTCGCTCTCGGGCGGCGAGCGGCGCCGGCTCGAGATCGCGCGCGCGCTCGCCACCAATCCGGCCTTCATCCTGCTCGACGAGCCCTTCGCCGGCGTCGACCCGATCGCGGTGCTCGACATCCAGCGCATCATAAGGTTCCTGAAGGAGCGCGGCATCGGCGTGCTCATAACGGACCACAACGTGCGCGAGACGCTCGGCATCTGCGACCGCGCCTATATCATCAACGAGGGCGCGGTCCTCGCCTCGGGCGCGCCCGAGGAGATTGTTTATAATGACAGCGTCCGCCGCGTCTATCTGGGCGAGAATTTCCGGATGTGAAAGTCGAGGGCGGCCTCAGAACCAATGAAGCCCTCCCTTCAGTTTCGCCTCTCGCAGCACCTCACGCTGACGCCGCAGCTGCAGCAGTCGATCCGGCTGCTGCAGCTCTCCACGGTCGAGCTCAACCAGGAGATCGAGCGCATGCTCATGGAGAACCCGGTGCTCGAGCGCGAAGAAGGCGAGGCGCACGAGGAGTCGCTCTCCACGGGTCCCGCGGCGCCGGCTGCCACGGCGCCGGCGAGTGCCGAGGCGCCCGCCGAGCACGACTGGTCGATCGACGTGCCGGTAAGCTGGCGCGCAGGCGACGACGACGAGGAGAACGACCGCGGCTTCGCCGCGGCCGACACGCCGACGCTGCGCGAGCACCTGCGCACGCAGCTCTCGCTCACCAACCTCTCCGGGCGCGATCGCGCCTTCGTGCAGATCCTCATCGACGCGCTCGACGAGGACGGCTACCTGACGCAGCCGCTCGACGAGATCCTCGCCCTGCTTCCGGCGGAGGCCGAGGCGGACCTGGAGGAGCTCTCGATCGCCCTGCGGCACCTGCAGAACCTGGAGCCCGCCGGCGTCGGCGCGCGCTCCCCGGGCGAGTGCCTGTGCCTGCAGCTGCGGGCGATGGCGGTCCATCGGCCGGACGATCGCGACCTGCGCCTCGCGCTGGAGATCGCCGAAAAGCATCTCGAGCTTCTCGCTTCCCGCGACTACACCAGGCTCAAGAGCGCCACGGGCGCGAGCGAGGAAAGCCTGCGGGCGGCGCAGCGCCTCATCCAGAGCCTCAATCCGCGGCCCGGAGCCGCCTTCGCCCGGGTGGAGGCGCGCTACGTCGTGCCGGACGTCATCGTGCGCAAGACCCGCAACGTCTGGCGTGCGACGCTCAACCCGGACGCGATGCCGAAGCTGCGCATCAACCGGCTCTACGCGGAGCTCGTCGCCGGCTCGCGCAACGCGCTCTCCTCGCAGCTCCAGGAAGCACGCTGGCTGATCAAGAACGTGCAACAGAGATTCGAGACCATCCTGAGGGTGTCGCAGGCCATCGTCGACCGGCAGCGCCATTTCTTCGAGCATGGCGAGGTGGCGATGCGGCCCCTGGTTCTGCGCGAGATCGCCGAGACGCTCGGCCTGCACGAGAGCACGATCTCGCGCGTGACGACCCAGAAGTACATGGCCACGCCGCGCGGCACCTACGAGCTCAAGTACTTCTTCGGCAGCCACGTCGCCACCGACGCGGGCGGCGCCGCTTCCTCCACCGCGATCCGCGCGCTTATTAAGCAGCTCATTGCGGCAGAGGACACGCGCGCGCCGCTCTCCGACTCGCGCATCGCGCAGATCCTGTCGGAGCAGGGCATCGTGGTCGCACGGCGCACCATCGCCAAGTACCGGGAATCGCTCCAGATCCCTCCTGTCAACCAGAGGAAGAGCCTGTAGGCTGTCGCCTGCGGGCGAGCCAACCGAAAGGAGACGGCATGAACCTGAACGTGAGCGGGCATCATCTGGAGGTGACCCCGGCGATCGAGGCCTACGTGCGCTCGAAGCTCGAGCGCGTGATGCGGCACTTCGACCACGTGATCGACGCCCACGTGATCCTCACGGTCGACAAGCTCATGCAGAAGGCGGAGGTCACGCTGCGCGTGCGCGGCAAGGACCTGCACTGCGAGAGCGAGGAAGAGGACCTGTACGCCGCCATCGACCTCCTCGCCGACAAGCTCGACCGCCAGGTGCTGCGCTACAAGGGCAAGCTCCAGGAGCGGCCGCACGAGGCGCTGAAGCACCAGCCCCCCGGCGCCTGATTCGCCCGATTGCGAGCCCGCGGCGCGCGGATGGTCGCGCCGGACCGCGTCCGGAAGGCTGGGCTATAATCCGCGCCCCGCTCATGCAAGCACCACGATGAGCCTCATCGCCAAGCTCCTGCCCGAAAGCAACATCGTTCTCGACCTGCAGGCCTCGAGCAAGAAGCGCCTGTTCGAGCAGGCGGGCCTGCTCTTCGAGAACCAGCACGGCATCGGCCGAAGCCAGGTGTTCGACAGCCTGTTCGCGCGCGAGAAGCTCGGCTCGACGGGCCTCGGCCACGGCGTCGCCATCCCGCACGGCCGCATCAAGGGCCTCAAGGAGGCGCTTCTCGCCTGCATCCGGCTCGCGCAGCCCGTGCCCTTCGACGCGCCGGACGGCCAGCCGGTCACGCTGGTCTTCGTGCTGCTCGTGCCCGAGCAGGCGACCGAGCGGCACCTGCAGATCCTCTCCGAGCTCGCCCAGCTGCTGAGCGACCGGCCGCTGCGCGAGGCGCTCGCCCGCGCTCCGGACGCCGCCGCCCTGCACGGGCTCGTCGCGGCATGGCAGCCCGATGCTCCAGGTCGAAGTCGCGCGGTTGCATGACGACAACCGCGAGGCCCTCGCGCTCGCCTGGATAGCGGGACGCGAGAGCACCGCGGTCGTGCAGCGTGAGGCGGCCGCCTCGGCCTCGCTCATCGGCCACCTCAATCTCACCCATCCCAACAGCATCCAGGTCGTCGGCGCCTACGAGGCGGCGACGGTGGCGGAGTACTCCGAGCGGCTCTTCGCCGCCTCGCCTGCGGCGGTCGTGCTCGCCGACGGGCTTGCCGCTCCCGCCGCGGTCGTGCAGGCGGCGGAGCGCACGCGCACCGCGCTCTTCACCTCGCCGCTGCCCGCGGCCCAGGTCATCGAGAAGCTCGCCCGCTACCTCGGCAAGGCGCTCGCCGACACGGCGCAGCGCCACGGCGTCTTCATGGACGTGCTCGGCCTGGGCGTGCTCATCACCGGCGAGTCGGGCGTGGGCAAGAGCGAGCTCGGGCTCGAGCTGATCAGCCGCGGCCACGGGCTCGTCGCCGACGACGTGGTCGAGATCTCGCGCATCGCCGCCAACACGCTCGAGGGCCGCTGCCCCCCGATGCTGCGCGACTTCCTCGAGGTGCGCGGGCTGGGGCTGCTCAACATCCGCACCATCTTCGGCGAGACGGCGGTGCGCCCGCGCATGCGCCTCAAGCTCGTCGCGCACCTCGAGCGGCCGCAGCCCGGCGGCCGCGAGACGGGCGAGCGCCTGCCGCTCGCCGACATGGCCGAGGAAATCCTCGGCGTGACGGTGCGCAAGGTGGTGATCCCGGTCGCGCCCGGGCGCAACCTCGCGGTGCTCACCGAGGCGGCGGTGCGCAACCACATCCTGCTCCTGCGCGGCGTCGATTCCACGGCCGAGTTCCTCGCCCGCCAGCGTCAGGCGCTCGAGGCAGACGCGCGCGAGACGGGCGACGCCTCGTGAGGGAAGACGCCTCGCGGGAACGCCGATGCAACTCGTCCTGATCAGCGGGCTCTCGGGCTCCGGCAAGAGCATCGCGCTGCACGTCCTCGAGGACGGCGGCTATTACTGCGTCGACAACCTGCCCGCGACGCTGCTCCTCGAGGTCGTGGACTTCCTCGAGGACGCGGGCCACGAGCGCGTCGGCGTCAGCATCGACGCGCGGAGCGCCGCGCTCGCGGCGCTGCCCGAGCACATCGCACGCCTGCGAAGCCGCGGCGTCGACTGCCGGGTCCTCTTCCTCGAGGCGAGCCCGCAGGCGCTGCTGCGCCGGTTCTCCGAGACGCGCCGGCGCCATCCGCTCGCCGGCGGAAAGCTCACCCTCGCCGAGGCGATCGAGAAGGAGCGCGGGCTCCTCGCGCGCGTGGCCGAGCTCGGCCAGCGCATCGACACGAGCGAGCTCCAGCCGCGGCTCCTGCAGAACTGGATCCGCGACATGCTGGGCGTCGGGGCGGACGCGCTTACCCTGCTCTTCGAGTCTTTCGCCTACCGGGACGGGATTCCGCTCGACGCCGACTGGGTGCTCGACGCCCGGATGCTGCCTAACCCTCACTACGATCCGGCGCTCCGGCCGCACACCGGGCTCGACGAGCCGGTCGTCCGGTACCTCGAGGGCGACGAGACCGCGCGCAAGTGGCTCGCCGACGTGCAGGGCCTGCTCGCGCGGTGGCTTCCCGCCGTCGTGCGCGAGAACCGCAGCCACGTCGCCGTGGCCATCGGCTGCACGGGCGGGCGCCATCGGTCCGTCTATCTTGCCGAGCGTCTCGCCGAGGCGTTCCGGCCGCAGTGGCGCGTGCTGGTGCGCCATCGCTCGCTCGCGCGGCGGAGCGCCACGTGACCGACCTCCCGCTCTTTCCGCTGAACACGGTGCTCTTTCCGGGAGGCCGGCTCCCGCTGCGGATCTTCGAGCGGCGCTACATGGACATGGCGAGCGCCTGCCTGCGGGAGGACGCGCCCTTCGGCGTGTGCCTCATCCGCGAAGGCACGGAAGTCGGGGAAGCGGCCATTCCCGAGCCGGTCGGCTGCCTCGCGCACATCGTGGAGTGGGACATGCAGCAGCTCGGGGTCCTGCACGTCATCGTGCGCGGCGGGCGGCGCTTCCGGATCACCGAGCGGCGCGCCCAGGCCGATCAGCTGCTGCGCGCCACCGTGGAGCTGCTGCCGGAGGAGGACGACGCGCCGGTCCCCGACTCGCTGAACGCCTGCGCGAAGCTCCTCGAGCGCGCGATCGCGCAGGCGCCCGAGCTCGTGCCCGAGCCGCGCAAGCTCGATTCGTGCGTGTGGGTGGGCGCCCGCATCGCGGAAGCGCTGCCGCTGCCGCTCGCGGCGAAGCAGCAGCTCATGGAAATGTCCGACGGCCTCGCGCGGCTCGAAGAGGTCCACCGCCTGCTCCAGGGCGCGGCAGCCTAGTTTTTTAGGGCGGTATCCCGG
>CAYWSG010000046.1:12445-23208 GCA_964461055.1 uncultured Enterobacteriaceae bacterium
ACATCAAGAGGCCTTCCCGACATCAAGAGGCTTTCGTTCTTCGGTCTCCGGCGATCGAGAGGAGAAGGCGCCGCACCGGAGCGGGGACGGCGTGGTCGATGGCTTTGTCGAGCGATAGCCAACGCATGTTCTTCCGACGCGGGCGCCGGGCCTGCGGGGCAAGCTCGCACAGCACTGGCCGCACCACCAGGCGAAAGTGGGTGAAGCCATGCTCGAGCAAAGGCAGGCGCCGCACCGTCGCCGGGGGCACGCCGAAGCGCTCCTCGCAGCCCGCTTCCGGCTTTCCTGCGACGAGCTCCGGCAGGCTCCACAGGCCGCCCCATACGCCCGAGGTCGGGCGTTTCTCGAGCGCGACCGCGCCGCGATGCCGAACGACGAGCCAGGACGCCTTCCTGACCGGCGTCGCCCGTGCCGGCCGCGGCGAAGGAAAACGCTCTACCCTGCCGGTGCGGCGCGCGACGCAGGCCTCCTGAACAGGACAAGCTTCGCAGCCGGGGCGCGTGCGCGTGCAGACCATGGCGCCGAGGTCCATGAGCCCCTGCGTGTAAGTCTCGATCTCGCGCGCCGGAGCAAGGGATTCGGCGAGCTCCCACAGGCGTGCCTGGACGGCCGGCGTGCCGGGCCAGCCTTCGACGCCGAAGCAGCGCGCGAGCACGCGCTTCACGTTGCCATCGAGAATGGCCGCGCGCTCGCCAAAAGCGAGCGCGGCGATCGCGGCCGCGGTGGAGCGGCCGATGCCGGGCAGCGCCTCCAGCGCTCGTGCGGTCCGCGGGAAAACGCCCCCGTGGACACGCATGACTTCCCGGGCAGCACGGTGCAGATTGCGCGCGCGAGCGTAGTAGCCAAGGCCGGACCACAGCCGGAGGACGTCGTCCAGCGGTGCTGCGGCGAGCGTGGCGACGTCGGGAAACCGCGCGAGGAAGCGCTCGTAGTAGGGGAGAACGGCCGTGACCTGCGTCTGCTGCAGCATGACCTCGGAAATCCAGACGCGATAAGGCTCGCGGTCCCGCTGCCAGGGCAGGTCGTGCCGGCCGTGCACGCGCTGCCACGCGACGACCGAGGCGGCGAAGTCGAGCGCCGCCGGGCGCTGGTCGATCTTCATGGGCTACCATTCTCGCAGGAATGTCCGCCATCGCTTACATCCGCAAGTACCACGACGAATTGCGCGCGCTTCGGCGCGACATCCATGCGCATCCCGAGCTCGGCTTCGAGGAGACGCGCACGTCGCAGATCGTGGCGGAGAAGCTCGCGAGCTGGGGCGTGGAAGTGCATCGCGGCCTCGCGCGCACCGGCGTGGTCGGCGTCATCCGCGGCGCGCACGCGGGTCCGGGCCGCATCGGCTTGCGCGCCGACATGGATTGCCTGCCGGTCGAGGAAGCCGGCGCCGTCCCCTACCGCTCGCAGCACCCGGGCCGCATGCACGCCTGCGGCCATGACGGCCACACCGCGATGCTTCTCGGCGCCGCGCGCTACCTCGCCGAAACGCGGCGCTTTGCAGGCACCGCCGTGGTGATCTTCCAGCCGGCCGAGGAAGCCGGCGGCGGCGGGCAGGTCATGGTTCGGGAGGGCCTGTTCGAGCGCTTTCCGGTCGACGCGGTCTATGCCCTGCACAACTATCCGGGGCTCCCAGCCGGCAAGGTGGCCGTGCGCCCGGGGCCGGTCATGGCGGCGACGGACGAGCTGCGCATCGTCATTCGAGGTACCGGCGGCCACGGAGCGTTCCCGCACCTCGCGGTCGATCCGGTCGTCGCGGCCGCACAGGTGGTCGGCGCGCTTCAGACCGTGGCAAGCCGCAACATCGACCCGGTGGAGGCCGTCGTCGTCAGCGTCTGCTCCATGGCCACGAGCCAGGTCGGCGCCTTCAATGTCATTCCCGATTCGGTCGAGCTCGTCGGCACGGTGCGCAGCTTCACCGCCGCGACGCGGGATCTCGCCGAGCGCCGCGTGCGCGAGCTCTCCACGAAGGTCGCCGAGGCGTTCGGCTGCAGCGCCACCGTCGAGTACGCACGCGGCTACCCGGCCACGGTCAACAGCGCCGGGGAGGCAACCTTTGCCGCCGAGGTCGGCGCGCACCTGTTCGGCAAGGAAAACGTCATCACCGACTACCCGCCCGTGATGGGAGGCGAGGACTTCTCCTACATGCTGCTCGCGCGGCCGGGCGCCTACGTGTTCCTGGGCCAGGGCGGCGGAGCGCATGGCTGCTTCCTGCACAACCCCCACTACGACTTCAACGATGCGGTGATCCCGCTGGGCGCAGGCTATCTCGCGGCGCTCGTCGAAACCGCCCTGCCCGTGCCCGCTGCAAGCGCCTAGCGCCCGCTGCGGCGCGCGTCACGGCGCCCGGCTGCGGGTCAGGCTTACAATCTGCGCCGCCATGGAACGCAGGCAGATTCCCGTCGGAGAGCTCCAGTTCGGCATGTACGTCGCCGAGCTGGATCGCCCCTGGACGGAAACCCCGTTCATGTTCCAGGGCTTCCACCTGCGAACCGAGCAGCAGCTCGAGGCGCTGAAGAAGTACTGCAAGCACGTCTTCGTCGACCTGGAGAAGACCGAGGAGCCGGAAAAGGCGCGGGCGGCGGCGGTCCCGCCGCCGACCTTCAAGATCCGCGGGACGACGAAGTACCCCGAGGCGAAGCCCGTCGAGGTGGAGTTCAAGCAGGCCCAGGCGGTCTACACCCACAGCGTCGCGCAGGTCGGCGAGCTGCTGCGGCCGGTGGCGAAGCCCGGCGGGGTCCTCGACGGCAAGGAGGTGAAGGAGTCGGTCACCCGGCTGGCGGACAGCGTGGTGCGCAACCCCGACGCCCTCATCCTCGTCACCCGGCTGCGGGAGAAGAGCGCCGAGGCCCACGCGCGAGCGCTCCAGGTGTCCATCTACCTCATGGTGTTCGGCCGCTACCTCGAGCTCGCGCGCGAGGACATCGAGCTCCTCGGCATGCTCGGCCTCCTGCAGGATGTCGGCAAGACCCGGCTTCCCGCGAGCCTGCTGGAGAAGACCACGCCGCTCACGCCCGAAGAGATGGAGCTTGCGAAGAAGCACGTGGAATACTCCGCCGAGATCGTGAGCAGCACGCCGGGGCTCCATCCGAAGCTGCCGGCGCTCGTGCTCCTGCACCATGAGCGTCAGGACGGCACCGGCTACCCGCGCGGGCTGAAGGGCGAGCAGATCGGCCTCTACGGCTCGATGGCCGCGATTGCCGACACCTTCGATGCGCTGACGACGGCAAGGCCGCACGCACAGCCGCTTTCCCCCTCGAACGCGCTCAGCTTCCTCTACAAGGAGCGCGGCACGGGCTACCACGCGGAGCTCGTCGAGCAGTTCATCCAGTGCGTGGGCGTATTTCCGGTGGGAAGCGTCGTCGAGCTGAACTCCGGCGAGGTCGGCATCGTGATCACGCAGAACCTGGTGCGCCGCCTGAAGCCGCGCGTGATGGTGGTGCTCGACAGCCAGGGCAACCCCATGCGGCCGCACAAGATCCTCGACCTCGACAAGGACCCGAAGGTGGCGCCCGACGAGCCCTATCGCATCAAGCGCACCATGGAGCAGACGAGGCTCCAGATCGACCCGCGCGAGATCTTCGCCTAGCCGCTCATGAATTGGACCCCGCTTTCGCGGGGTAGCGGGTTCGCGCCTTGCCTAGCGGACGTTTGCGATGCCGAACGGCACGTGCCCGGCGGCGACGTGGGCGCGCGCCGAATCGATGTGGCCGCGCTGGTCGTCGAAGTAGAAGTCGGGCTCGAAGGCGCGGAGGAACGCGCTCTTGTCGAGGCCGCCGAGGAACATGGCCTCGTCCACCGAGATGTTCCATTCGAGGAGCGTGCGCACCGCGCGCTCGTGCGCCGGGGCGCTGCGCGCCGTGACGAGCGCCGTGCGCACTTTCATGGGGAGCCCCGCTTCCGTGCGCGAGGCGGTCTGCAGCCGGTGCAGCGCCTCGAGGAGGGGCTTGAACGGCCCGGGCGGCAGCGCCTGCTGCGCGCGCGCGGTCTCGTGCCGCGTGAACGCGCTCAGGCCGTCGCTCTGGTAGACCCGCTCGGCCTCGTCCGAGAACAGCACCGCGTCGCCGTCGAAGGCGATGCGCACCTCGTCGGCGTGGCGGCTCGCCGCCAGCATGGACTCCGGGTACACGCGCGCGGCCGGCACCTTGGCCTCGAGCGCGTTCATCACGTCGGTCTCGTTGGCCGACAGGAAGAGATTCGCCTTGAGCGCGTCGAGATACCGGTAGGGCGTTCGCCCTCGGGTGAAGACCCCGCGCTCCAGGCGCAGCCCCGCGAGCGCGGCCGAATTGAAGACGCGCAGGCCAGAGACCGGGTCGTTCTTCGACAGGATCACGACTTCGACGCGCTGAGCCTCGCGCGTATTGAAGGCGAGCAGCTTCTTCACGAGCGGAAACGCGACGCCTTCGCGCGCCGGCACATCGAGGCGCGCGAACTGCAGCGCGATGTAGGCTTCCTCGCCGTCGGCCTCGAAGACGCGGTTCTCTTCCTCGAAGTCGAAGAGCGCCCGCGACGAGATCGCTACGACGAGCTTGCCATCGACCGAGTACGGCATGCGGTTTCCAATTCCGGTGCCGCGACTTTAGCATGCGGGCGCTGGACCATTCGAAAGGAGCGGCATGAGAGAACCCATCGACTTCCCGGCTTTTCACATCAATGCGCGCCTCGGTGCCGGCTTCCGGGCGATCGCGAGCGCGGTGCTCCTCCTCGTCGCCGGGGCCGCGGCCGCGGACGAGGTGCGCCTCCTGAACGGCGACCGCATCACGGGCGAGGTGGTGGAGAAATCGGGCGAGCGGGTGGTCGTGCGCACCCGGTATGCGGGCGAGATCTCCATCGAGTGGAGCGAGGTGGCGTCGATCGCGACGGACCGGCCGATCCGCATCATGCTCGGGGCCGACGGGGAACGCACCGTCGTGCGCGGCCGCCTCGTCCCCCAGGACGACGGGGGCCTCGTGCTCGAGTCGCCTTCCGGCGCCGCCCGGCGCCTGGCGCTCGGAGACATCGACTTCATCAATCCGGCGCTTCACGAGACGGGCGAAGGGACCACCTATTCAGGCCGTCTTGCAGTCTCCGCGGCCTACTCGAGCGGCAACACGGAGAGCGAGCGCCTCTACCTCGACGGCCAGCTTGCCGCGCGGGCGCTCGAGTATGGCTACGGCCTTTCAGCCAAGGTGGAGCGGCGCAGCGACGAGGAGCTCGAGGCGAACACCGCGTGGCTCCTCGGCGGCAACTACGATCGCTTCCTCGGCGCCGAGCATTTCGCCTATGTGCGAAGCTCTTTCGAGCACGACCGCGCGAAGGATATCGATCTGCGCTCCACCACGGGCCTCGGCTACGGCCGCCACCTTTTCGACTCGCCGGGATTCAAGCTCACGCTGCGCGGCGGCGTGGACTACGTGGATGTCGACCGGCTCGCCGCCGAGGACGAGAGCTACCCGGCGTTCGGCTGGGGCGTCAGCGCGACCTGGGTTCCCTGGAGCGCGCGCGTCGAGCTCTTCCACGAGCAGGACGGCTTCCTCAACCTGCAGGACACCGACACGGTGCTCATCCGCTCGCGCACCGGCGTGCGCGTGCCGCTCGTGGCGCGGCTCAACGCCACGGCGCAGGTGAACATCGACTGGGAGCGCACGCCTGCCCCGGGGCGCGTGCGGACCGATCGAACCCTTCTCCTCGGCGTCGACTACGCCTTCTGAGAAGCGCCCGGCCCGGAGCGGCGCAGTCTGCTATGTTTCGTCTGTCGATGAACCACGACGTCTCCGTGCGTTCCAATCCTACATGGGCCTGATCCAACGCATCGTTGCAGTCGTTCTCGCGCTCGTCTTTCTGGTCGGCGTGCTCGTCTTCGCCTCGCTCGCGCTCGGCGTGCTGCTCGCCGTCGGCCTCGTCGCCTGGGGCTGGCTGTGGTGGCGCACGCGCGGCACGCTCCCAAAGGAGAACCGGCCTTACGCCGGCGGCGCCGTGGTCGAGGGCGAATACCGGGACGTCACGCTGTCCGAAAGTCTCGAAGAACGCGAGCGCCGTCGCTAGCGGCAGCGGCCTGTCTCCTTTTTGAGACAAAAAACCGCCGCCGGATCAATGAGCTGAGGCAAACCCGAAGACGCGGCGTACGGTTTACGCAACAGGATCGGCTTCAGCCCGCGCCAACCGCGGAAATGGCGTTGCATAAGCTCGACACTTCCGCGCGCCTGGCGCCCAGTATTTCCGCAAGCCTCTGATTCGACGTGGCGTTTTCTCCTGGCACGACCATCGCTTGGTGAAAGCTGCGGAGCGGCGCACGCCGCAGCCGCACCTGTCGTGAACATCAAGAAAGGAAACGCAATGAAGAACGAACTGCTCAAGCTGACCTCCGCCATTCTCGCCGCGAGCTTCCTCGCCGTCGGGTCGAGCGCCATCGCGGCCGACAAGGACTCCGGGCAGCAGACGCCGGTCGACTGCAAGGAGAAGCCTCAGGATCCCGCCTGCAAGGGCAAGGAAGAAGGCAAGGGCAAGTAAGAAGTAAAGGCAATCGCCGGCGAAAGCGCGTCCACATCCCCCAGCGAGCGCTTTCGCCGGCCTCCTACGCCGCGGACGCCTTGAAAGCCTTCGGATCGAGGCCGTGGCGCTCGAGCAGCTTGTAGAGCTGGCTGCGATTGCGGCGTGCAAGCCTTGCCGCCTGCGCAACGTTTCCTCCGGTGATGCGCAGAATGCGAACCAGATAGTCGCGCTCGAATGCATGCCGTGCCTGCTCGAAGGACCCGAGCGGATCCGGCTTTTCCCGCAGCGCCTGCTGAACAAGCGCGGCGGGCACGATGCCGCTCGGCGAGAGCGCGACGACCTGCTCCACCACGTTGGCGAGCTGACGCACGTTGCCCGGCCATGAAGCGGCCCGCAGCAGCTCCAGCGCCTCGGGCGCGAAGGCACGCGCCGGGCGCCCCGAGCGCGCGGCCGCCTGCTCGAGAAAATGCAGCGCGAGGGGAACGATGTCCTCGGGCCGGGCCGCGAGCGGGGGCAGCTCCAGGGTGACGACGTTGAGCCGGTAATACAGATCCTCGCGAAAGGCGCCGGAGCGCACCTGCGCCTCGAGGTCCCTGTGCGTCGCCGAGATGAGGCGCACATCCACGGGCAGCGCCCGCGTCGCGCCGATCGGCCGCACCTCTCGGCTCTCGAGCACGCGCAGCAGCTTTGCCTGCAGCGCGAGCGGCATGTCCCCGATCTCGTCCAGGAGCAAGGTGCCGCCGTTGGCGGCAGCGAAGATCCCGACGTGATCGTAGGTCGCGCCGGTGAACGAGCCCTTGCGGTAGCCGAAGAGCTCCGATTCAAGCAGGGCCTCCGGAATGGCGGCGCAGTTCACCGGAACGAAAGGGCCTGCCGCGCGCGGGCTCGCGCGATGGATGGCGCGCGCGAGCACTTCCTTTCCGGTGCCGCTCGCCCCTCGGAGGTAGATGCTCGCGGTCGTTTGCGCCAGCAGGCGGGCCTGCCGCAGCACGTCCTGCATGGCGGGACTGCGCGTGATGAGGCCCTCCGGCCATGCCTCCCCGCAGGCGGCGGCGTGGCCGCCGCCGGCCTGCAACGCTTGCCGGACCTGCTCGAGGAGCGCATCGCCGTCGAACGGCTTGGGCAGGAAGCCGAACACTCCCTGCTTGGTCGCGGCCACGGCTTCCGGAATGGTCCCGTGCGCGGTCAGGATGATGACCGGAAGCCCGGGCGCCTGACGACGGATCTCCTCGAAGAGCGCCATGCCGTCCATGCGGCCCATCCGCAGATCGGTGATGACCACGTCCGGACGCGCCGCCGCGAGCGCAATCAGAGCCCGCTCGGCGCTGTGGACGGCCTCCACGCCGAAGCCCGCGGAACGCAGCCGCAGGCTGACGAGCCGCAGCAGCTCTTCATCGTCGTCCACCAGCAGGATCTTCGGCGGGCTCAACGGACCTCCTTTCGTTCGATCAGGCTTCGCTCGATCGCGCGCAGGGCCTCGAGCTGCTCCTTGAGCTGGACCGTCCGTCGGCGATCGCGCATGCGCTCGCGCAACTGCCCGTGGAGCAGCGCGCCGAATTGCGGCAACGGCCCCTGCGGCGAGCCGGCCGTGAGGGGCTCGAGCACGACCAGCGCCCGGGCCTGATCGTGCAGGGGCGTGCCCGACAGGGAGAGCAGAAGCGCGAGTCGAAGCCGGGCGTAGTCGGCCGGGCGCTCGGCGAATTCGACCTGGGCGGCGAGAAGCTCTTCGCGCTGCTGCTCGGGCGGCAGGCCCGAGACCCAGTGCGCATAGCTCACCAGGGTCGCCACCTGCCGGTCTTCGGCCTGCGCGGCGCCAAACATCGCGCGCGCGGCCGCGAGCTCGTCCCTGAGCCGTGCCGAGCGCCGCTCGAGGCGAGCCTTGTCCCACAGCTGCCGGCGCAGGAGGGCCGCATAGCGTTGCATGCTCGTGCGCGCCGGCCTTTTGGCAAAGGGCTCGAGCACGAGGGCCGCGCCCTCGTCGTCCTGGAACGGCGTTCCGGGGATCGACAGCACAAGGGCCAGGCGAACGGCGGAGCGCGCGTCGCCGCTTCGCTCATGCCGCTCGCGGGCCTCCGCGAGGATGGCGCGCTGCCGCTCGGGTGGCAGCGTCGCCACGCGCTCGAGCTCCGTGAAGAGCGCGTCCACGTCCCCGGCCGATTCGCCGGCCGGGGGCAGCTCGGCGCAGGCCGCAACGCCGAGCAGCACGGCCACGACCAGGCAGCGCCTCACGGGCGCCCCCCGGCATCGGCAGCGGCGAGCACGATGCGAAAGCGGGCGCCGGGAGCCCCGTCGTCGACGATCTCGAGACGGCCGCCGTGCGCGCTGACGAACTCCTTGGCGATGGCGAGGCCAAGGCCGTTGCCGGGCGCGCGATTGCCTGCGCGAGCGCGGTAAAACCAGTCGAAGATGCGCTCGCGCTCCTCGGCGGCCACGCCGGGGCCGGAGTCGGCGACCTCCAGGCGCACGGTGCGCCCCTCGACGTGCATCGCCAGCGTGATGGTGCCGCCGTCGGGAGAGTACTTGATGGCATTGGTCACGAGGTTGTCGACCACCGCGTACAGCATCTTCGCGTCCCCCTGTACCAGCCCAGGCTCCAGGCGCGTCTCGGCCCGGATGCCGCGGGCGAGGGCCGGAAGCCGATGCTCCTCCAGCACGCGGTGCACGATCCGATCGAGCGCGACAGGGGCCGGCTCGGCCAGGGTCGTGCGCTCCTGCGCGCGGTGGAAGTCGAGCAGCTCCGTGATCATGCTTTCGAGCTGTCCGCTCTTCTGGCGCAGGATCTCGACGATGTCCCGCTGCACGCCGTCCAGGGCGCCGGCCATTCCCTTCGCGAGCAGGTCCGTGCCCTCTCGCAAGGAGGCGAGCGGCGACTTCAGCTCGTGCGACAGGTGGCGCAGAAACAGGCGCTTCTGCTGCTCGAGCTCGGCAAGCCGGCCCCTCAGCCACTCGAGCCTCGCGCCCAGGTAAGATAGGTCCGCCGGCCCGCGCACATCGATCGCTTCGGAGAAGCTGCCACTGCCGAGCTGCCGGATGGCCGTGTCCAGCTGCGAGATCGGCTTCGCGACCAGCCAGGTCACCGCGATGCAGACAATCACGCCGAGCGCCATGACGCCGGCAAGCTGCCACCACAAGGCGCGCTGGGCGTCCTGTGCGGAGGCGCGAACCTGCTGGACGGCCGCTCCGACCATCGCGCTGCTGGCGTAGAGGGCGGCTCTCGCCTCCTCGTTCAGCGCCGCAAATCCGTCCGCGAGCTGGCGGCGGGCGCTTTCGCGGCCGCGCGCCTCCCGCAGGCTCGCGAAGAGGGCCGCCTCCTGCGCGACGACCCGATCCAGGTCACGCTGGTGCTGCGGCGGCAAGGACAGCCGCGACAGCTTCGCGGCGATGGCGGTGAAGCGCTCGTGAAGGCGGCCATAGTCTTTCAGGAGCGCCTCGTCTCCCAGAACGAGATACTGGCGCGCCACCCGCTCGAGCCCCGGGACTTCCTCCACCAGCATGCGGCTCGCATGCGCGGCCTCGACGGCCTGCGCCATCGCCGCCTCGCTTGCCGCGGACAGCTTCTCGACCTGCAGCGTAGCGCCGAAGAAGGCCACCGCGAACGGCAGCGCCACGGCCGCGAACGACAGGAGCAGGAGACGGAGAAAGGACCTGGGGTAGTAGCGCCCTCCCGTGTACGCAGGCAGCATGGTCTGTGGGGCGACGCTCACCGGTCTTTTCTACTTGGAAGGTCGAGGCGGGCGGGCGAAGGGAATCGAACCCTAGCATGCAGCCCGGGAAGCTGACGCGAGATTCGAATTCCCTCCCCCGCCTACAGTGCGAATTCTAATGTCGCCGCGCTCGACGGGGGATTGGCCGGACCAGACGATATGGGCAGCGTCCGGGCTCCGCGCGGGCTCTTGCGGCCCGCGCGTCTGATGAGAGAAGAACTAAATCAAGTGCTCTTCCTGGCGCCCTCAGGCGGACGCGAGTTGCGCGGCGCCGCCGCGGTACCTGGCGATCGCGCAGAGGAACACCATCCCGAGGAAGGCTGCGGCGATGAGCGCCGGGTACATCACCAGGAGCTCGGTCAGGGCGTAGTTCCAGTTGAGGGGCCTGCCGATCCCGAGCATCGCGGCGTAGAACCACGAAACGCCCGAAATCGACCCGGCAAGCAGCGCAAGGGTGCGTCGCCCGAGCGGCAGGTGGAGCACCGAGCCTGCCGCCTTGAGCGCGGGGAGCACGGCGTTGTGGAGCACCAGGCCGTTCAGGGTGAGCAGGCAGACGATGACGATCTTTGCCTGGATCTTCGGATTGAGGAAGTA
>CAYWSG010000047.1:0-23089 GCA_964461055.1 uncultured Enterobacteriaceae bacterium
GCGACGGAGGAACCGATGGAGCAGGGCCACCCCGGGAGCATCAGCAAGCGCGACATTCCCTCGCGCGTCGAAGACGTCACGGCCGACACGCGCACGCGCCTCAACGAATCGATGGCCGCCGTGTCGGAGCGCGCGCGCTACGCCATGCGCTATGCCGATGAATGCGTGCACGCGAATCCCTGGACTTCCGTCGGCGTGGGGTTCGGCGTGGGCGTCATCGTCGGCGCGCTGCTCGCGATGGCCATCGGCTCGACGCAGCGAAGCTACGTCGAGCGCGTGATGTAGCGCTCCTGCAACTCGCGTCTACGGGATCATTGGCCCGGCGCACCGATGGCGACGGGCCGCACCGCGGAGCCGGCGGCGCCCCGCTCGCGCAGGGGCAGGAGCATCACGCAGGAGGTCCATACGCGATCGCGCGCGAGCTCGTCGAGCTTCGCGCTCTCGACGTGGTGGATGCCCATCTGCGTGAGCAGGTGGTGGTGCACGGCGAACGGAAGCCCCTCCGGCACGCCGGCGGCCGGACCGGCCTTGCCCTGCAGCATGCCTTCGGGCACTGGATCGATGAAGGGCGTATCCAGGCCGACGGCCACCGCGCGCTTCTTGCCGATGTACTGCGCCGCGTCATAGGAAAGGCCGGGCGCGGATCCGTAGTACTTCTTGGCCTCGTCCGGGTCCTGCCAGTAGTCGCCCCATCCGGTGTGGACCAGCACCACGTCGCCCGGCAGGATGCCGCGCTTGGCAAGCCCCTGCGCCTTCAGCATCGCCTCGATGTCCTTCGCCGTGACGGCTTGCCCGGCGGCGAGCGGCTTGCCGCCGCCCACGCGCGCCTTGGCATCGAGCAGCACGGCCGTCGTGATGATCGGCGGCGCCTTCTCCATGCCGAGCTTGAGGAGCGGCGAATCCGGCGTGGGCTTCACGTCCTTCTGCGTGAGCCCGCCGTAGTAGCTGGCGCTTTCCGCCGGCAAGGCCCCTTTGCCGTCCCACGGCTTCGGAAGCACGGCGAAATGACCGATGGCGTCCATTTGCGTGCCCTGCTGCCCGTGCTCGGTGCCATCGCCGAACACCTCGCTATTGAAGAGGTGCGAGCTGCCCGGAATGCCTGCGCTCGCCTTGGGCCGCGCGGCGTAGGGCGCGGCAAAGGGCGATTGCGGCATGGTGGCCGAGCGCTCGTGCGAGAGCTCGTACGCGCGCGCGTTGCGCTGCGAGAGGTGCCAGGCGCAGCGCGCGAAGGTGATGGGGCCGATGGCATTCGCCATGCCGCGCTCGTCGCCCGCCGGCCAGGGCGGCGCGGGCGACTTCTCGGCGCGGCGCAGAAAGCGCTCGGGCTCGACCGCATGGGCCGCGAGGCTGGCGATGAGGAGTGCGAGGATGCCCGCGCAGGCGATTCCGGTCGAGATTCCTCTCATGGCGTGTCTCCCTGGATCGGCCGCGGCGGCTTCTTCGCCGCGTAGAAGAATATTGAGCCGAGGGCAGCCAGGAGCGCAAGCACGGAGAAGCCGACCCGATAGTTGCCGGTGAGGTCGGCGAGCACGCCGGCGATCATCGGCCCGCCGATCTGGCCGATCATCAGCACGAGAAACGAGAGCCCCAGGATCATGCCGATCGCGCTGCGGCCGAAGTAGTCGGCGCGAAGCGCCTGCATGAACGGCCCGCGCAGGCCCCAGGCCACGCCGTGCAGCACGGCGAAGGCGATCACCATGGGGATCGGCGCGATCTCGGCGAAGGTGAGGATCAGGAGCGCGCTCGCGTGCATGAGCATGCAGGCGGCCGAGATGAGGCGCTTGTCGTAGCGGTCGCCGATCACCCAGCCGAGCGCCACGCCGACGATCTGCATCAGCGTGACGAGCGTGAAGACGAGCGCCGCCTGCGCCACGCTGTAGCCGAGCGACTCGGTGAGATGGCTGATCGCGTGCACGATGACCGCCTGGACGATGAAGAGCGCGAAGGCGTGGCCGAGCGAGAGCAGCCAGAACGCGCGCGTGCGAAGCGCCTCGCGCGCGGTGAAGTCGCGCGTGCCGTCTCCGGCCGGCGCCTTGGAGAGGTGAAGCTGCGACGGGCGCGCCTCGCGCTCGCCGTCCACGACCTCGCCGACGTCGGAGGGGCGGTTGCGGATCATGGAGGCGAGCGGGAAGCCCGCCACGATCGCCAGCACGCCCGAGGCGGCTGCGGTCGCGCGCCAGCCGTACGTCTGCAGCGACCAGCCGATGAGCGGCGTCACGATGCCCCCCACGGCGAGGCCGATCGAGAGGCTCGACATGGCGCGCGCGCGCCAGCGCTCGAACCAGTGGATGATGGCGACGTTGAGCGGGAAGAAGCCGCAGCTCCCGATGCCGAGCGCGATGACGACGAAGGCGGCGTAGAACTCCACGAGGCTGTCGACCCGGCTGAGGAGGAGCAGTCCAAGGCCGAAGACGAGCACGCCGCCGCGCACGAAGACGCGCGGGCCGAAGCGGTCGAGCAGCCACCCGAGCACCGGCCCGAGGAGCGCCGTCTCCATCTGGTGCAGCGCCGCCGCTCCCGAGAGCGCCGTCTTGCTCCAGCCGCGCTCCTCCGAGAGCACGGCCACGTAGGCGCCGAAGGAGTGCATCATGAGCCCGGCGAGGAGGAACTGCAGGCCGGTCGCGGCGGCGACCATCTTCCAGCCGTAGAAAAGCGGCTTCTTCAAGCTGTCCTGTCCTTCACGGGCGGATTGTCGCGGAAATCCCGGGGCTTGCCGCGCCGCCGGGCGGCCGCGGCGCGAAACTTGCGGGCCGCCGGACATGAAACCCGAACCGCTGGGGTCCCTTTCCCAGTACCTCACCGCGCTCGACGAGGACCTGACCGCCCGCGTGGACGACCTCTTCGGCCGCTATCCCTCGCTGCAGGGGTTCTCCGTGCAGGGCTCCCAGGCGCTGCCGGAGAGCATGCGAGCCTCCGCGACGGCGACGACGCTCGTCGTGGCCGAGGTGGGGGTCGATCCGATCTGCGGCACGGAGTACTCGGAGAAGGTGAGCGACGAGATCGCCGTGGCGCTGCTCGACTTCGTGCAGGACCGGCCGGAAGCGGCGGAGCTTCTCCGCGACCGGACCTTCGCGCGGACGCTGCAGTGATCGCCCCGGGCCGAGGGGCTCAGGGCTTCTGCGCCGGGGCGCTCGAGGGGGCGGCGGCCTGGAACACGCTGGTGAGGTCCACCTCGTCCAGCTTCACGGCCGCCTTTGCCCGCGCCTCGGCGATGGCCTTGGCGCGGTCGGTCTCCTTTTCCGCCGCCTCGAAGGCCTCGGCCATCTTGAAGCTCATCGCCGCCAGCACCTTCGGGTCGGGACGCTTCGCGTCGGGGCCGGCCGGGCTGCCGTAGACGCGTGCGGCGAGCCGCACGTAGATCTCGAGGGCGAGCTCGCGAAAGGGATCGCTCTTGGGATGCGGGGCGGAATTTGCGTGGCTCATGCGGCGGTGGCCTCCTCCGGGGTTTCGACTTGCCCGCTCGCGTAAAGCCGTGCGGCCGTGTAGCGTACGCGCTCGGCGAGCGAGCCCAGCATTTTCTCTGCGAACCCGGGGCTCATCTTCACGAGACCGAGGAACGCCTTGCGGGTGATCGGCAGGAGCGAGCACTCGGTCTCCGCCACGACGCTCGCGAGGCGCGGGCTCTGGTCGACGAGCGCCGCCTCGCCGAAGACGCCGCCGGGACCCAGCCGCTCCACGACGCGGCTCCCCACCTTGACGAGCGCGCGCCCCTCCATGAGGACGTACATGCGCAGGCCCGCCTGGCCGCTCGCGACGATGGTCTGGCGCCGCTCGAAATGCACCATGGGATCGTCGGAGAGGCCGCGCGCGAGCTCGGCGAGGTGGCGCGGGTTGAATGCCGCGCCTTCCAGCGCTGCCGCGTCCGCGTCGAGCTCGCCCGCCGCCTCCAGGCTCGCCACCATGGCGCGCAGGCGCCGGATCATGAGGCTCATGAGCATGAGGGCGAACGCCGGCTTTCGCCGCAGCGCTTCGCGAAACTGCCGCTCGCTGAGCGCTATCAGCCGGCAATCGGTCTTCGCAATCGCCGCGGCGCTGCGCGGCGCCTGGGCGATGGCGGCGAGCTCGCCAAAGATCTCGCCGGGCTGCGCCGTGGCGATGGGCCGGCCGCGGGCGCGAAGCTCCACCTCCCCCTTGAGTAGGAGGTACATCGCCTCGCTCTGCCGCTGCAGGAGCCCGCTGCGGCGCGGCCGGTCGGAAAAGATGAGCGTGCCCGCCGGCGCCTCCGCAAGCGTGCCGGCGGAGCGGAAGAACTGCAGCGCGACGCGCGGGTCGTACGTCGCCGGCTCGTCGCTCACGGCAGGTCCTTGGCGCCGAGCTCCTTGCACTGCCGGCGCGCGTAGGCCGGGCCGATCGGCCCGAAGTCGTCCGGGCCGTTGTTCACGTGCACGATCTTCTCGTTGCGGATGAACACGGTCATCGGATAGGGCTCGCGCCAGGCGCCGCCGCGGTCCTTGTCGCGCACGACGACGCAGACGGCCCAGCCGTGGTGCTGCGGGTCGAGGCCGACCTGCTTCTGGTACATCTTCTTCGGCTCGGTCAGGAAGTCGATGACGGCGTTGTCCGGGTCGCGCAGCCGAAGCTTGAGGTAGCTCGTGATCTCCTGCTTCCAGTGCTCGGGGGCAGGGCCGAAATTCACGGCCTGCATTTCCTCCTGGGTGACCTTCGGCGTCTCGCAGGCAGCGAGGAGCGCGCAGGCGAGGACGCAAGCAATGGCGTTGGTGGTCTTCATGGCGTTCCCTCCTGCGGCCGATTCTAGCGCGGGGCGATTTCTCACAGATTCTCAAGGAAAGGGCGCGGGATTTTTCACGAGCGGACGTCGCGCCCGCGGCGCGGCCGCGCTACCGTTCGCGCCATGAAAGCGACCAAGCGCGACATGACGATCCTCGAGGAAGGCATCGTCTCCGTTTTCGAGGGCTATCCCTCCCTTTGCGGGTTCACCGTGCAGTCGAGCCCGGGCCTGCCCGACGGCGGCGCCGAGCCGCTCGACCACGGCCTTTTCCTCACCGATGTCGGCCTCTACCCGCAGCCGGGGCTCGAGGACTCGCGCATGATCTCCGAGGGCGTGCGCGACATGCTGATCGAGCTCCTCGAGAAGCGGCCCGAGGCCGCGCACCTGCTGGCCGGTCGCACCTTCGCGCGGGCCCTTCACTAGCGCGCCCGGGCGGCTAGCCCGAACAGCCGGCCCGGCCGCGAGGCCCGTGAAACGTCCGCCCGCTAGCCTGCGGGCGTGAAATGGACCTGGCGCGCACCCGAACCCACCTGGCAGGCCGCCGGCGAGGAGCTGGAGTCCGAGATTCACGCGCTCTTCCGGCGCTGTCCGGGTCTCTCCGGCTTCTCCGTGCAGCCCAAGGTGTCGGCCGACGGCAACATCGAGGGCGAGGAGCAGCTCTTCGTGACCGCCATCGGCATCGACGGGCGTGTCGGCCGGTCGCAGTACGCGGACATCTTCGAGCAGATTTCCGCCACGCTGAAGGGCCTGCTCGCCGAGCGCCCCGAAGCGCATGCGCTCATGCGCGGGCGTACGTTCGCGCGGGTGCTCCACTGACCGAAACTGACCTCAAGGGGACCTCAGGGAATCCTCTGTAGTCGTTTAGGGGATTCCCCTATGGTGGAAACCGCTACACGCGGGTAGCGTGGGCGGCATGAAACTCCTCTCCGCCATCTACCCGGACCAGAAGCGCGTCGTGGCCGACGTCGAGGCCCGCATTGCCGCGCTCTTCGCCCGCTGCCCCGCGCTCTGCGGCTTCGCCGTGCAGGACCGCGCCTCGCTGCCGGCGAGGCTCACCGAGCAGTCGATTCCCGATGCGGACCTCTACGTCACCGAGATCGGCATCTTTCCCAGGCTCGACGAGGAGCAGTTCGCCGAGCTCTACGACGAGATCACGACCGCCCTCTCGGCGCTGGTGAACGAGCAGCCGAATGCCTTCGACGTGCTGCGCGGGCGCACTTTCGCGCGCGCGCTGCAGTAGCGCCTGCGGCCATTACTCGTAGCGGTAGACGACGATCTTGTCGGCTGCCGATTCGGGCGTCCACACCTCGCCCTTGCGTCCGTGGATCTGGCGCACGTTGGCATGCGGGCTCGAGGACTTGAAGGTCTCGAACTTCTCCGTGGCCGGGTCGAAGCGCAGCATGGCCTGTGCAGTCCATTCCGAGGCCCAGACCCGGTCGGTCTCGTCCACGTAGACCGCGTACACCTTGGGTGAGTCGCCGGGCGCCTTCCACTGCGCCCACTTGCCGGTCTTCGGCTCGTAGCGGCTGAGCTGCCCCGAGTTCCACTCCGAGACCCAGACGTTGCCCTTCGAGTCGGACCAGACGCGGCGCGCGCCCTGGTGCCGGGTCGGCGGCTCGAGCACCTCGGCCGCGCCGCTCTCGCTGTCGATGCGCCCGACGTACGAGCCGGCGAGCGAGGCGTAATACACCGTGCCGTCGGGCGTGGCATGGATGCCGTAGGGGCCGCGGCCCTTCGGCGCGTCGAAGAGCCTGATCTCGCCCGTGCTCGGGTCGAGCCGGCCGTAGATGCCGCTTTGTCCCGTGAACCAGTGCAAGCCCTGGCCGTCGAAGATCGCCGTGTTGAGATTCGCGTAGCGATCGGTCGGCAGGCGCCAGAGCTTCACCGCGCGCGTCTTCGGGTCGACGCGCACGATGGCGTTCTGCCCGCCGTCGGTGAGCCAGGCGCCGCCCTGCGGGCCGAGGATCACGCCGTGCGGCGACGAATTCGCGCCGAGCGGCACCGTCTCGACCTTGCCCGTCTTCGGGTCGAGGATGCCGAGGTGGCCGCTTCGCTGCGCCGAGAAGTAGACCGGGCCGCCCGGCGCCGGATCGGCCCAGACGTCGTGCGCGAAGAGTCCGCGCGGAATCGGATACTCCTGCACCTTGACCTCGCCTGCTGCGGCGGGCAGAGCGAAAGCTGCCGCGAGGGCCAGGGCGAAAGCCAACGTGCGGGGCCGGGGGCGCGCGCGCATGAAAGCGATTATCCGCCCGGCGCGGGCATGAGGTAAATTGCCCGCCAAGGGAGAAGCCCAGGGACATGGCGCAAGCGCAGGCGGCCGAGCTCGACCTCAGCCTCCAGGTCGGCAAGTACGAGATCCAGACGATGCTCGGCAAGGGCTCGACCGGGACGGTCTACCTTGCGCGCGACACCTTCACCGGCCGGCAGGTCGCGCTGAAGACCATCGAGCCGGAGGTCTTCCACGACCCCGAGTTCGGCGCGGTGCACCGGGCGCAGTTCCAGAACGAGGCCTCGCTCGCGGGCAAGATCCGCCACCCGCACATCGTCACGATCTACGACGCCGTGGTGGGCGAGGCGTCCGGCCACATCGCGATGGAGCTCGTCACCGGCGGCGACCTCTCGCAGTACGTGAAGCCCGAGGCGCTGCTGCCGGCGGCCGACGTGCTGCAGATCGGCTTCAAGTGCTGCGGGGCGCTCGACTACGCCTTCCGCGAGCAGGGCATCGTCCACCGCGACATCAAGCCGGCCAACATCATGGTGACGAAGGACGGCGACGTGAAGATCGCCGACTTCGGCGCCGCGTTCCTGAGGAAGAGCAAGGCCACGCAGACCACGGCGCTCGGCTCGCCGTTCTACATGGCGCCGGAGCAGGTGGAAGGGCGCAGCCTCGACTTCCACAGCGACATGTACTCGCTCGGCGTGGTGCTCTACGAGCTGCTCACCGGCCGGCGGCCCTTCGCCGCCGCGAGCATCGAGGCGCTCGTGCAGCAGATCCTCTTCGAGGAGCCGCCCCCGCCGAGCCGGCTGCGGCCCGGGCTGCCGCCGATCGTCGACAACGTCGTGATGCGGGCGATGAAAAAGCGCCCCGAGCAGCGCTACGCCACGTGGGCGCAGTTCTCCGTCGAGCTCTCCAAGGCCGTGACGAGCGTGCTGCCGCCCGGGGCGATCGCCGACAGCGAGAAGTACCTCGCGCTCTCGAAGGTGGAGATGCTTCAGCTCCTGTCGGACGCCGACTTCTGGGAGCTCGCTTCCGCGGGGAAGTGGTCGCGCATCCCGAAGGGCCACGCCATCCTCAAGGAGGAGATGCCCGGCCAGAGCTTCTTCTTCCTCGCCAAGGGCGAGGCGCGCGTGACGCGCCAGGGGCGGCTCCTCAACACCGTGAAGGAAGGCGAGTGCTTCGGCGAGATGGGCTACATCCGCGGCGGCGAAGAGCCGCGGCACGCCACCGTGCAGGCGACGAGCGACGTTCTTGTGGCCGAGTTCACGCCCGAGGCGATCGAGGGCATCGGGCTGCAGGCGCAGCTCCACCTCACACGGGCCGTGGTACGCAACGTCGTCGACCGGCTGGTGCTCGCCAATTCCCGCCTGACGCACTGAGCCTTCGCGGCGGGCGAAGCGCTAGAGGCGCTTGCCGAGGATCGGGTCCATGTTGCCGCCCGACTTGATGCACACGGCGAAGAGCTCCTCCGCGAAAGCCTGGCTCGTGCGCGTCTGGTTGGCCTGGTAGGCCGCGCCCAGGATCTCGCGCATGAGCGTCTGGCCGCGCTGCGAGGCGCCGACGTCGTAAATGCGCGCCATGATGGCATCGGCCTTGGGCTGCTGGATGTCCTCCTCGGCGAGCGAGCGGGCGACGATCGCCATGTCCGCGGCGATGCCGCACTCCTGCGCGCTCTCGGCCTTGGGGGCCGCCGTCGCGATGCCTGCGAGGCCGGCGAGGAGGAGGGCTGCGATGAGTCGGTTCATGTGGGGTCTCCTGTCCCCCACCCTCGCAAGCATCATGCCGAAGGTCCGAACGTCAGGGCTCGAGCTGCGCCCGGAGCTCGCCCCCCTTGTGCTGCGCGCTGTGCACGTTCACGTAGAGATTGCCCGCCTTGTACGCCTTCATCTGCGCTTCCGTGAGCTTCGCGCCCGGCGGCACGCTGTAGGTGTCGCCGTTCTTGACGAGCGGGATGATCACCGGGCCGTTCTGCCCCTTGGGCGCCTGGTGGATGTGCGCGGCGGTGCCCTGGATTCCCTTCGTGGTGACGCTCCCGCTCACGTCGCCATCGGCGTCCACGCGGATGGTGCCGGAGCCGGAGGCGGAGGTGGACACGGGCGGGACTTCCTGGGCGCCGGTGAGGCTGAGCTTCATGGCGTCCCCGCCCGAGCCCGACTGGAACATGGAGCAGGCGGCGAGGCTGAGCGCGGCGAGCGCGGAGGCCGCGAGAAGGCGGCCGGTCTGGACGAGCGTCATGCGGGTTCTCCTCGGAATGGACGACGTAGTGCCAACAGCCCCGCGGCTAGAATATTCCGATGCCGCAAATCGCCGCCTCGGGCGCCCTGGGGAGGTTCCGCGTGCTCGATCTCTCGCGCGTGCGCGCCGGGCCGACGTGCGTGCGCCAGCTCGCCGACTTCGGCGCCGACGTCATCCGCGTCGAGACGCCGCCGGGCGTGGATCCCAACGAGAACATGGGCGGGCCGCGCGACGGGCCCGACATGCAGAACCTGCATCGAAACAAGCGCGCGATGACGCTCAATCTCAAGCTGCCGGAGGGGCGCGAGGTCTTCGCCCGCCTCGCGCGGACGGCCGACGTGGTGGTGGAAAACTACCGGCCCGACGTCAAGCACCGCCTCGGCATCGACTACGAGTCGCTGCGCGCGCTGAACGAGCGCATCATCCTCGCGAGCATCTCCGGCTTCGGCCAGGACGGCCCGTACAGCGAGCGCCCGGGCTTCGACCAGATCGCGCAGGGCATGAGCGGCCTCATGGGCGTGACGGGCGAGCCGGACGGACGGCCGATGCGCACGGGTGCCGCGATCTGCGACGTGGCCGCGGGGCTCTACGCGGCGCTCGGCATCCTCACCGCGCTCCTCGAGCGCGAGACTTCCGGCGAGGGGCAGTGGGTGCAGTCCTCGCTCCTCCAGGCGGGCATCGGGCTGCTCGACTTCCAGGCCGCGCGCTACGTCATGAAGGGCGAGGTGCCGCCGCCCATGGGCAACGACCACCCGACGAGCATGCCGACCTCGGCCTACCGCACCGCCGACGGCTACATCAACGTGGCCACTTCGGGCGACGGCATGTGGCGGCGCCTGTGCCACGCGCTCGGGCGAGAGGACCTGCTCGCGCGCCCCGAGTTCGCCACGAACGAGCTTCGTGCGAAGAACCGGCAGTCCCTGAACGCCCTCTTGAACGAGTGTTTCTCCAGGAAGGATTCCAGGGCCTGGGTCACGCTTCTGAACGAGGCGGGCGTGCCCTGCGGCCCCATCTACCGGATGGACGAAGTGTTCGCCGATCCGCAGGTGCGGCACCTCGGCGTCGCGGCCGAGGTCGGGCATCCGCGCCTGGGGGACATCCGCATCCTCGCGCAGCCGGTGCGCCTTTCGCGCACGCCTGCCTCCATCGCCGCAGCAGCGCCGGAGCCGGGCGAGCATACCGATGAGATCCTGGGCGAGCTCGGCTACACGGCCGCGGACATCGCCGGCCTGCGAAGCCGCAGGGTCGTCTGACCGGAGAGCCATTTTCAACGGGAGGAGTTCCATGAGCGTTCGCAACGTCCTGCTTCTCGCGGCACCGCTGCTCGCTTCGTTCACGCTGGCTGCGGTCAGTCCCGCGGCGTGGTCGCAGCCCTATCCCTCGCGTCCGATCACCACGGTGGTCGGCTTCGCGCCCGGCGGCGCCACCGACACGGTGGCGCGCATCGTGGCCGAGCCCCTCGGCCGGGCGCTCGGCCAGCAGGTCGTGGTGGAGAACCGCGCCGGCGCCGGCGGCACCATCGCGGTGGATCACGTCGCGAAGGCGCCGCCCGACGGCTACACGCTGGTGCTCGCCAACGTGGGCGCCATGGCGGCGAATCCGCACATCATGAAGCTTCCGTACGACCCGCTGCGCGACCTCACGCCGATCTCGATGGCCACCATGTTCGCCAACGTGATCATCGTGCAGCCCGATCTGCCGGCGAGCACGCTGAAGGAGTTCATCGAGCTCGCGCGCAAGCGGCCGGGCCGGCTCACCTACGGCTCTTCCGGCGTCGGCGGCGCCGCCCATCTCGCGGGCGAGCTCCTCGAGGCGATGGCGAAGATCTACCTCGTGCACGTGCCCTATCGCGGCGGCGGCCCGGCCCTCCAGGGATTCCTGGGCGGCCAGACCGACGCCTTCATCGCCACGCCGATCACCTCCATCAAGCAGATCGCCGCGGGCAAGGCGCGCGCGCTCGCGACGACGGGGCCCAATCGCGCCAAGCTGATGCCGGACGTGCCGACCGTGGCGGAGTCGGGCTACCCGCGCTACGCAGCGGTCAACTGGTACGCCTACTACGGGCCGAAAGGGATGCCGAAGGACCTGGTCGAGCGCTTGAACCGCGAGCTCGTCAACGTGCTGAAGCAGCCCGAGACCATCGCGCTTCTCGAGAAGCAGGGCGTGGAGCCGCAGTCGAGCACGCCGGAGGCGCTCGCGCGCTACACCGAGGAGGAATTCCGGACGTGGGGCCGCGTGGTCAAGGAAGCCGGGATCAAGGCGCAATGAGGGCCTTCTTCATGACCGCGGGAGCCGACGGGGCGCGGCTCGAAGCGCGCGAGGTCGAGCGCCCCGCGCCCGGTCCCGGCCAGGTGCTCGTGCGGGTGCGCGCCGCGGGGCTGAATCGCGGCGAGCTCATCGCCGGCGCGGCGGCGAAGGCCGGCGCGGCGAAGCCCGCCGGCCAGGAAGCCGCCGGCGAGGTGGCCGGCGTGGGCGAAGGCGTCTCGCTTGCGCAGGGCGCGCGCGTGATGGGCCGCTGCCCCGGCGCGTTCGCAGAGTACGCGCTCATGGACGCGCGCGAGGCGATCGCGATCCCGGAGCGCCTGTCCTGGGAGGAGGCCGCCAGCATCCCGCTCGTCTTCACCGTCGTGCACGACATGCTCGTGACGCATGGCCGCCTGCAGGCGGGCGAATGGCTGCTCGTCGCCGGCATCGCCTCGGGCGTCGGCGTCGCGGCCCTGCAGGCTGCGAAGGCCATGGATGCACGCGTGATAGGAACTTCGGGCTCTGCCGAAAAATTGTCGAAACTGGAGAAGCTGGGCCTCGATGTCGCGGTCCAGACGCGTCGGGGAGATTTTTCCCGTCAGGTCGCGACGGCGACGGGGGGGAAGGGCGCCAACCTCGCGATCAACGCCGTGGGCGGCTCGGTGTTCCCGGAGCTCGTGCGCGCGGCGGCCTTCGAGGGCCGCATCGCCATCGTCGGCTACGTGGACGGCGTGCTGAAGAGCGAGATCGACCTCGACGCGCTGCATACGAAGCGGCTCGCCGTGTTCGGCGTGTCGAACAAGCTGCGCAACGCGGCGCAGCGCGCGACGAGCGTCGAGGGGTTCCGGCGTGACTTTCTTCCGCTCTTCGCGTCGGGGCGCATCCGCCCGCTCCTCGACAAGGTGTTCCCCTTCGGCGAGACGCCGGCGGCGACCGCCTACATGGAGCGCGACGCCCACGTCGGCAAGGTCGTGGTTTCCATGTGAGTGGTTTATAGTTGGGCCTCCTTTTCCCGAAAGGAGGCAGTCGATGAGAAAAACACTAACGGCACTCTTCCTCGGCCTCGCCGTGGCGCTTCCCGCGCAAGCCGGCCTGATCGCGACCCCCTCGGAGCGCGAGCGGGTCATGACGCTGATCGAGCGACCCGAGGTCGCCGCGGAGCTCGAGCGCATGGGCATTACGACGGAGGAGGCGCGCGATCGCGTGGCCGCGATGACCGAGGAGGAAGTCGCGAGCCTCGCCGGCCGCATCGACAGCGCGATCGCGGGCGGCGCGATCAGCAACACCGACTTCCTGCTGATCCTGCTCCTGATCCTGCTCGTCGCGATCGTGCTGTAACGGCTAGGCGGCAAGCTCCACCGGCTCGCCCGCGCTGTTCACGGTGGACAGGCGGACGGGCCGGCGCCACACGCGCGCCACGTACTCCATTACCTTGCGGGCGCGCTGCACGTCGAGGCCGCGCCCGTCGCTCCTGTGGTCGTGCGCGAGCGTCAGGGTGCCGTCGTGGCGCAGGTCCACCGCCGCGACGCGCGGGGCGCCGTAGTTGAACTTCGGCGCGAGGATCGCTTCGCGGATCGCCGCGAGGTCCTTCGTCGCGACGCGGATCTCGTCGTTGTCGTGCGCCTCGTAGACGAAGAGGCCGGACTCCTCGGCGAGCTCGCGGTCGAGCCAGTTGCGGATGAAGCCGAAGTCGTCCTCGTCGCGGCGCACCTCGCGGGCGCGCTCGAGGCCGTGCTTCTCGACGATGCGCTCCCAGATGACGAAGCCGAGGTGGTAGGGATTGATCGCGAGCGCCGCCTGCTCGCCGGCGGCGTACGGGCGCACCACGTCGGAGTGCGCCTTGATCGCCGAGAGGTACATGGGCTGGGGCAGGAACTCGGCCTCGCGCAGGAGCCGCGCGTGCCAGTACGAGGCCCAGCCCTCGTTCATGATCTGGCAGGCGAAGACCGGATAGAAGTAGAGCGACTCGGCGCGCACTGCGAGGAAGATGTCGCGCTCCCACTGCTCCATCTCCGGCGCGTAGTGGGCCATGAACCAGAGAAGGTCGTACTCCGGGTGCGGCGGGACGGGCGTGCGCGCCTGGCCGACGGGGCCCGGCTCGGCGGCCTCCGGCGTGCCGGGCAGCCGGCCGTAGCGCTCCTGGAAGGGCGAGCGCTCGGGCTGCGGCTTCTCGGCGACGAACTCGGGGTACTTCTCGCGATGCAGCTCTCCGGTGACGTCGACGTGCGACTCGAGGGCGAGCGCGGCGTCGAGCACCGCCTCCACGCGCTCGAGCCCGACGGCGTCGATCGCCTGCTGGATGCGGTGCGCGTGCGCCGCCGCGTGCTCGACGATGTTGCCGCCGGCCATCTCGTGGAAGCGGGCGAAGAGCTGGTTGTTCTTCGCGAAGTCGGCGTGCCCGAGCACGTGCGCGGTGACGAGCGCGTTCTCGGCGAGCGAGTTGCCGTCCATCAGGTAGGCGCGGCACGGATCGCCCGGGAACATCACCTCGAAGATCTTGGAGTGGCCCATGCTCTGGCGCACGAGCTGGTGGATGTAGCGCACGCCGAAGGACCAGTGGGGCATGCGCACCGGCAGCCCGTAGACGGCGATCTCGGTCATGAGGCTCGCCGGCGCAAGCTCGAAGTCGACCGGGTAGTAGTCGAGCCCCAGGCGCGTGGCGAGCGCCTCGATCTGCGCGGCGTATTCCTGGAGCTCAGTCAACGCGCGCCTGCTCTTCCCTGAAGAACTCGCGGATCGCACGCCAGACGTCCTCCTGCGAGCCGAGCCGCGAGAGGCCGACCGGCTTGCCCTGCGCGCGGGCGACGGCGAAGAGCTCGGAGAGCTGCGTGTCGCGCGGCCGGAAGGTGGCGATGCCGCCGGTCTCGACGTAGCCGGCGTAGTTCACCTGCTCCGCGAGGCGCGCGAGCGCCTGCTCGGCGCTCGTGCGGTCCTCGGACGCGTTCTCGCCGTCGGAGGCGTAGAAGAAGTAGACGTTGTAGCGGCCCGGGTCGAAGCGCTCGCGCAGCACCGTCTCGGCGAGGTGGAAGGCGCTCGAGGCGACCGTGCCGCCGCTCGAGCTCGCCTGGAAGAACTGGCTCTCCTCGAACTCCCAGGCCTCGGCGGCGTGCGCGATGAACGCCATCTCGACGCGCGCGTACTGGCGCCGGATGCCCTGCAGGGCGAAGAAGAAGAAGGTCTTGGCGAGGCGCCGCTGCGACTCGTCCATGCTGCCCGAGACGTCGAGGGCGAAGATGACCGCGGCGTTGATGGCGGGCGTCGCCCGCCGCACGAGCTGGCGGAAGCGCAGGTCGTCGTTGGTGATGGGGACGGGCTCCTCCACCTGCCCTTCCTGCACCGCGCGGCGCTTGACCGCCTCCTTGATGGTGCGGCGCCGGTCGAGGCGCGAGCGGGCGCCGTGCCGGTCCCAGCCTTCGCGCACGTAATCGGGGTCGTCCATCGTCGCGGTGCGGCGGGGCTTGAGCTCCGGGAGCTTGAGCTCCTCCCACAGCCAGTCGATGATCTCGTCGACCTTGAGCTCCACCACGAAGCGGAGCTCCCCTCTCCCCGTGCCGCCTTCCTGCGCGCCCTCGGCGCCGGGCTCGCGCCCGCGCTGCAGGACGTCGCCCGGCTCGCCGCGTCCCTGGCCCGCGCCGTGCTGCGTCTGCGGGTCGGCGAGGCGCAGCCGCGCATGCTCGAGGAAGCGCACCGGCACCACGACGGTGCGATGGCCCGGGCGCGTGATGAGGTCTTCGCTCGCCACGAGGTCGGGAAGCGACTCCTTCACCGCCTCGCGCACCTTCTGGTTGTGGCGCAGCCAGTCGCGTGCTCCGCGCGAGAACAGCTCGTACCAGGGCGTCTCGGCGGCAATCCGCAGCGTCATGAAGCCTTTCTCGGAAGAGTCCCTTGCATTACTCTTGGGCCAGCAGCGTCGTCACATAGTTCAACGCCTCGCGCGCGCTGTGGCTGTCGTAGCCGTACTCGTCGACCAGGCGCTTCTCCACCACCGAGATCTTCTGCCGCGTCTCCTCGTCCGGGCGCGTGGCGGAGCTGACGAGCCGCAGCACGTCGCGGCGCTGCTCGAAAAGGTACTGCTCCACCGCGTCGTGCAGCGGCGCGTGGCTGTCGAGCGTGAACTTCTCGCCGCGCTTGTAGGCGCCCATCGCCTTCCTCACCACCTCCTGGCGGAACGAGAGCTTGCCGGACTCGGAAATCCGGATCTTCTCCTCCACCGAGCGCAGGAACCGCTCGTCGGGGCGGCGTTCCTCGTTCGTGATCGGGTCCTTGACGGTGCGGTTGTCGAGCGTGGCCTCGACCTCGTCGAGGTACTTGTCGAGGAGCTGCTGCGCCTCCTGCTCGAAGGAGACGAAGAGCGCCTTGTGCACGTCCTCCTTGACCCAGCGGTTGTAGAAGTCCTTGCGCACCTGGACGAGGAAGTCCACCCACTTGCGCTTGCGCTTGCCGTCGATGCGCACGTCGGACTCGATGCCGTCCTTCAGCGCGAGCAGCACGTCCATCGTCGTGAGGCTCTTCGCCTGCGACTGGATGATGGCGCTCGAGAGCGCGTTGATGACGAAGCGCGGCGAGACGCCGGAGAGCCCTTCTTCCGGATTGCGGGCGCGGATCTTCTCGACCTCGCCGGGCGCGATGCCCTCCACGTCCTCGCCGGCGTAGAGGCGCGCCTTCTTCACGTTGTCGCCGGTGTCCGCGCCCTCCTCGGAGAGGCGCGTGAGCACCGCGAAGGCGGCCGCCACGTGCAGCGCGTGCGGGTCGAGGTGCACCTCGCGGAACGCCTGGGTCGACGAGGTGAGCTTGCGGTAGATGCGCGCCTCTTCCTTGTAGGAGAGCGTGTAGGGCACCTGGATGATCACCATGCGGTCGAGCAGCGCCTCGTTCTCCGCCTCCTGCAGGAACTTGCGGAACTCCGCGAGGTTGGTGTGGGCGATGATCGTCTCGTCGAGGTGGATGAGCGGAAAGCGCGACACCTTGACGTTCTTCTCCTGCGTGAGCGTGAGCAGCAGGTACAGGAACTCGCGCTTCACCTTGAGGATCTCGATCATCTCGAGCATGCCGCGGCTTGCCGAGAACACGGCGCCCGACCAGGACCAGGCGCGCGGATCGCCCTCGTCGCCGTACTGGGACACCTTCGAGAGGTCCACCGAGCCGACGAGGTCGGCGATGTCGGCCGTCGTCGGGTCGTGCGGCGCGTAGGTGCCCACCCCGATCCGGGCCGCTTCCGACAGGAAGATGCGCTCCACCGGCATCTGCATGAAGTCGCCGTTGAACTCGCTGGAGAGCCGGCTCATGCAGTAGGGGCAGAGCTCGCCCGTGATGTCCACCCCGTGGGTCTGCCGGAACTGCCCGCGCAGGGTGTGGGGCACCAGGTGCAGGGGCGACTCGTGCACCGGGCAGCCGTGGATGGCGTACAGCGCCCCGGCGTCGGTATGGCTGTATTCCTCCAGGCCGCGCTTGAGCAGGATGACGAGGGAGGACTTGCCGCCCGAGGGGGGGCCTAGCAGCAGCAGGAGCCGCCTGCCAACTTCGGAGCCGGCCGCCGCGGCCTTGAAGTAGTCGACGACCCGCTCCAGGGTGTCATCGATGCCGTAGAGCTCATCCTCGAAAAGCTGACAACGGAAGTGCCCGCTCGCATCCTCGAAGCCTTCCGAGCGCATCATGTCCCATATGTATTGGTGGCTCGAGCGCGCGATGCCGCGCGGGTCGGCGGGAAAAACCCCTTCCAGGAACTGGGCAAAGGTCCCGGACCAGCGCGCCGCGCGGTGCTCCTTCGTGAACTCCGACAGGGACTTGAGCAGCTCGGTATGCTTCTGCGGGACTCCGGCAATCGGGCTATTCATGCGGGTGTTCTCCATAAGCCTTGGACACAATCCCTCTGATAGGGTTAGATCACGAATCGAGAGGCCCGATCCATCACGCAAGCAATTCCCGAACCGTCCAGCGGACCTATGTTCGAAACAGGCGCGGAACCGAAGTTCGCGACGAGTCGCGTAGCGAACCGATGATGCGAGAGATTCTCGGCGTCGCGGACGATCCGCCGGCACGCCGGCGCTGGTTCCATGACGACTACTTCGACCTTTTCGTCTGGCAGTCCTCCGGCGAAATAACGCTGTTCCAGCTGTGTTACGGCCTCGACGCGAGCGAGTGCGCCCTCGTCTGGGACAAGAAGCGAGGACTGTTCCATGACGGGCCGGTTTCCGGCGCCGACTTCGTCTCGCGCTTCGAGGACGTCGCTGCGGGGCTGCCCGAGGACATCCGGCGCGTGGTGCGCGAGAAGGTGCACGAGTTCGCCGGACGCCGCATCGCCGTGCAGGCGCGCCGCGCGAAGTTCCGCCGGGCCGAGTGGCAGAAGGAGAAGCGAGCCGCGAAGCGGCCCTAGTTGACAAAGGCAAGGATGGGCGTCGACGATGGCGGCCCATGGGAGTCGTGCCCGACCGCGTCGAGGCCGTGCGCCGCTTCAACCGCTTCTACAACGGGCGTATCGGCGTGCTTCCCGATTCCCCCGGGCGCGGCCATACGCTCGGCGAGGCAAGGCTCATCTTCGAGCTCGCCCGCCGCGGCGAAACGAGCGCGAGCGAGCTCGGCCGGGCGCTGGACCTCGACCCCGGCTACCTCAGCCGCCTGCTGCAGGGCCTCCGTCGCCGGGGCCTCGTGCAGGGCCGTCCCTCCGCCCGGGACGCACGCCGGCGGGTGCTCACGCTGACTCCGAGGGGCCTGAAGACCTTCCAGGCGCTCGACGCCCGCTCGCGCAAGGAAGTGGGCGCGATCCTCGCGGGGCTTCCCGCCCGCGACCAGGCTCGCCTGGTCGCGGCCATGTCGACCGTCGAGGCGCTCCTTGCGCAGGCGCCCTCGACCGGACCCGCGGCGAACGGCAAGCCCCGCTTCGAGCTGCGACCCCACCGGCCGGGCGACCTCGGGTGGGTGGTGCAAAGCCACGGCCGGCTCTACCACCAGGAGTACGGCTTCGACGAGCGCTTCGAGGCCCTCGTGGCCGGCATCGTGCGCGATTTCGTGCGCAACTTCGACCCCGCGCGCGAGCGCTGCTGGATCGCGGAGATGGACGGCGAGCCGGTCGGGTCCGTGTTCGTGGTGCGCCAGAGCAAGGCGGTCGCGAAGCTCCGCCTCTTCCTCGTCGAGCCGAGGGCGCGCGGCCTGGGCCTGGGCAAGCGTCTGGTCGCCGAATGCATCGCCTTCGCCCGCGCCAAGGGCTACCGGAAGCTCGTGCTGTGGACCCAGTCGAACCTCGCTGCGGCGCGGCATCTCTACCGGGAGGCAGGGTTTCGCCTGGCGAAGCGGCAGCGCCATCGCGAATTCGGCTACGATCTCACCGGGGAGTACTGGGCGTTGAAGCTGTAGCCGCGCCGGCCCCATCCGGTCTCAACTTTCCAACCCGTGCCACGCCCCAACAGCTCGAGGAGGAGCGAATGTCGCCGTTCCGTTTTCTGACCTTTGTCCTTTCCCTTGCCATCGCCTTTCCGGCGTTTGCGCAGGCCTGGCCCGAAAGGGTCGTGAAGTTCGTCTCGCCCTATCCGCCCGGCGGCTCGGTCGATCCGCTCGCCCGGCTCCTGGCGGCCAAGCTCTCGGAGTCGCTGGGGCAGCAGTTCATCGTCGAGAACCGCACCGGCGCCTCCGGCATCATCGGCACCGACTACGTGGCGAAGAGCGACCCCGACGGCTACACCTTCGTCTTCATCTTCGACACCCACGTCGTCCACCAGGCGCTCAATCCCAAGCTCTCCTTCGATCCGATCGACGACTTCGAGCCGGTGATGATCGTCGGCACCGCGCCCATGGCGTTCTCCACCGGGGCGCAGAAGCCGTTCAGGAGCTTCAAGGAAGTCCTCGCGACGGCGAAGGCGAAGCCCGACACGGTCACGGTGGGCAACGTGGGCAACGGCTCGCTCGGCCACCTGACGACCATCCTCGTGGCCGAGGCGGCCGACGTGAAGTTCGTGCCGGTGCCCTACAAGGGCGGCGGCCCGCTCCACGTGGACGCGCTCGGCGGTCAGATCGACCTCGCGATCGCCTCGGTGGCGGCGCAGGCGAGGCACGTGGCGGCCGGGAAGCTGCGCGCGCTCGTGCAGACGGGCGAGAAGCGCTCGCACCTCATGCCCGACGTGCCGACGCTCGCCGAGGCGGGCGTGCGCGGCGTGGAGCCGGCCTACGCGCTCTGGGGGATCCTCGCGCCGGCCAAGACGCCCAAGGCGATCGTCGACAAGCTGAACGCCGAGATCGTCAAGGTCCTGCAGCTTCCGGACGTGCGCAAGACCCTGACCGAGTCGCTCGGCATGGACATCCGCGGCATGTCGCCGGAGGAGACGAAGAAGTTCCTCGTCGCGCAGATCCAGCGCTGGAGCAAGGTGGTCAAGGACAACAACATCACCAACCAGTGAAGAAGCTCGCGATCCTCGACGACTATCAGCGCGTGGCGCTCAGGTCGGCCGACTGGGGCCGGCTCGAGCGCCGCGGGGTCGCGATCACGGTGTTCCACGAGCCCTTCGCCTCGGTCGAGGACGCCGCGGCGAAGCTCGCGCCGTTCGAGATCCTCTGCCTCATGCGCGAGCGCACGGCGTTTCCGCGCGCGCTGGTGGAGCGGCTGCCGGCGCTGCGGTTCGTCTCGCTCACCGGCCTTCGCGCCGGCACGCTCGACGCCAGGGCGCTCGGCGAGCGGGGCATCCCGGTCAGCAACACCCGCGCGGGATCGAGCAGCGGCCTCACGGCCGAGCTCGCCTGGGGCCTGATCGTCATGGCCGCGCGCGGGCTGGCCAGGGCCGAGCGCAACATGCGCGAGGGACGCTGGCACGAGGACCTGCCGCTCGGCATCGCGCTCGAGGGCAAGCGCCTCGGCCTGATGGGCCTGGGCAAGATCGGCGCGCGCATGGCGGCCATCGGCCGCGCCTTCGGCATGCAGGTGCAGGCGTGGAGCCAGAACCTCACGCCCGAGCGCGCGGCCGAGGCGGGCGCCGAGCTCGTCTCCAAGGAAGCGCTCGTCGCCAGCTCGGATGTGCTCAGCCTGCATCTCGTGCTGTCCGAGCGCACCCGCGGCATCGTCGGGCGGAAGGAGCTCGAGCGCCTCAAGCCGGGCTGCATCCTCGTCAACGTCTCGCGCGGGCCGCTCGTGGACGAGGCGGCGCTGCTCGAGGGCCTGCGCAAGGGCCGGCCCGCCCACGCGGCGCTCGACGTCTATGATCGCGAGCCGCTGCCGGCCGATCATCCGCTCCGCGCCATGGACAACGTCACGCTCTCGCCGCACCTCGGCTACGTGAACGACGAGAACCTCCGGGTGTTCCACGAGGACTCCGTGGAGAACGTGGAGGCGTGGCTCTCCGGCATGCCGATCCGCGTGATGAACGAAGAATTCTTGAAGTGAGAAGCACTACCCGGCTTTGCATGGTGCGCCACGGCGAGACCGCGTGGAACGCCGAGGGCCGCGTGCAGGGCCAGCTCGACATCCCGCTGAGCGAGGTGGGTCAGGCGCAGGCCCGCGCGGTGGCGGCGGCGCTCGAGGGCGAGCGCTTCGACGCCATCTACGCGAGCGACCTCGTGCGCGTTCGCCAGACGGCCGAGCCCGCGGCGCGGCGCTTCGGCCTCGAGGTGCGGCTCGACGAGCGGCTGCGCGAGCGCCACTACGGCAGCTTCCAGGGCTACACCTACGCCGACGCCAAGGTGAAGTTTCCCGAGGACTACGCGCGCTTTCGCGCCAAGGATCCGGAGTTCGCCTTCGGCACCGGCGAGTCGCTCGTCGCCTTCCATGCGCGCTGCATCTCGTTTCTCGAGGCGCTGCACCAAGAGGCGCCGGGCCGAAGCCTTCTCGTCTTCACCCATGGCGGGGTGCTCGAGATGGCCTACCGCCATGCCACGGGCCGCGGCCTTTCCAGCGCGCGCGACTTCGAGATCCCCAACGCCGCCCTCAACTATCTCGTGATCGCGCCCGGGCGCTGGAGCGTGCTCGCCTGGGCGGAGATCGGCCACCTTTCCGTGACACTGGACGACCTGCCGGGCTGAAGCGTGTTCCGGCTGTCCTACCTGCCGCCGCTCATGGTCTACGTGGCCTACGGCGTCTCGGGGCTGACCGGAATCGTCGGCACGTTCTTCGTCAAGGACTACCTCGACCTCTCGGCCGAGTTCCTCGCCGCGCTTCTTTTCTGGGCCGGCATCCCGTGGGCGATCAAGATGCCCGTGGGCCACCTCGTGGACCTCATCTGGCGCTGGAAGGCGGCGCTCGTGTGGCTCGGCGCGGCGACCATCGCGGCGAGCCTGCTCATCATGGTGGGGCTGCTCGAGCACCGGGAGGCGATGGCCAAGCTCATGTCGCCGAGCCGCTGGTACGTGCTCGCCGCGCTCCTTGCGCCCACCGGCTACATGATCCAGGACGCGGTTGCCGACGCGATGACGGTGGAGGCGGTGCCGCGCGTGGACGCGCAGGGCGTGCCGTACGACGCCGCGGCGCGAAGGAGCATGCACACCACGATGCAGACGCTCGGCCGCGTCGCGATCATCGGCGGCCTCGCGCTCGTCTCGGCGGCGAACATCTACATCTTCTACGACACGCACGCGCTTCCTCTGGAGCGCAAGACCGAGCTCTACGCCGCGGTGTACAAGTTCGCCCTCGTCATCCCCGTCATCTCCGTGCTGGGGGTGATCCTGGGCGGCGTGCTGAAGATGCGCGAGGCGGCGCGGCTCAGGCGCCTCGGGCGCTCGGCCTCGGAGGTCGAGGCGATCCTGCAGGTGCACGGCGAGGAGAAGACGAGGCCCAACTGGTGGGTGCTCGGCGGCAGCCTCGCGTTCGTCGCGATCACCCTCTCGGTCGGTCTCGGCGACGTGCCTTTCGCGCAGGAGATCATCTTCGCGGGCTCGCTCGCGGTGATCCTCTTTCTCCTCTGGCGTCTCGCGCGCGAGCTCGCGCCCGACATGCGCGAGACGCTCGTCGCCACGGCGCTCGTCATCTTCGTCTACCGCTCCATCCCGAGCACCGGCGCGGGGACCACCTGGTGGATGATCGACGTGCTCGGCTTCGACGAGGCCTTCCTCGCCCGGCTCTCGCTCGTCGCCTATTCGCTCACGCTCGTGGGCATGTTCGCCCTGCGCGGCTACATGGCGCGCAACAACATTGCCCGCATCATCGTCATGCTGAGCATCGTCGGCGGCATCCTCTCGCTCCCCAATATCGGCATGTACTACGGCCTGCACGAGTGGACCGCGCGCCACACGGGCGGCGTGGTCGACGCGCGCCTCATCGCCCTCATCGACACCGCGCTCGAGTCCCCGCTCGGCCAGATCGCCATGATCCCCATGCTCGCCTGGATCGCGAACTCGGCTCCCGCCAACATGAAGGCCACCTACTTCGCCGTGATGGCTTCCTTCTCGAACCTGGCCCTCGCCGCCTCGCAGCTCGGCACGAAGTACCTCAACCAGATCTTCCTCGTCACCCGCGAAGTGCGCGACCGCGCCACCGGCGCCGTGAAGATCCCCGCCGACTATTCCGAGCTCGGCGACCTCATGATCACCGCCGCCATTGTCGGCGTCGCCGTTCCCCTCGCCACCGTCGCCCTCGTCAAGGCCCTTCGCCTCCGCACCGCCTAGCGCCCTGTGAAAGTTGGGTCAGGGAGAAAGTCGGATCAGGGAATTTGGGAAGAAGCGCATTACCGTCGTTCCCGCGAAGGCGGGAA
>CAYWSG010000048.1:0-20997 GCA_964461055.1 uncultured Enterobacteriaceae bacterium
GGCCACCGCCAGGAAGGCCACCGCCGGGAAGGCGACCAGGAAGGCCGTCAAAAAGGGCGGCAGGAAGAGCTCAAGGAAGGGCGGCAAGAAGCAGCCCGGCTAGGTAGAATCGACCCCTCCGGAGAGATGCCCGAGAGGCCGAAGGGGGCGCCCTGCTAAGGCGTTATACGGACAAAATCCGTATCGAGGGTTCGAATCCCTCTCTCTCCGCCACTACTTCCACCTGCGGCGGCAAGCGCTAGAAGTTCGCCTGGTCCTCACTGACCGCGGGGCGGCAGCAGGCAAGTCATGCGGTGCTGCTAAAGCTGCCGCATGCGTGCGCGCCCCGCCGTTCTCGCCGCCTTCGCCGTGCTGCTTGCGGCAGCGCCCTGCGCCGCATCGGCCGGGCAGCGGGTCGCCTTCGAGGGCTACTCGGTCGAGCTGCCCGCATCCGGCGACTGGCGGGTCCTGGCGGCCGGGGCGTTCGATGTCGCGCTCGTCGGCACGCGCTCGCCGACGCACTCCTTCGGGATGACGGCCGCCGGGATGCGAGTCGAGCGTCGGTTCGGCACGCCCGCCGAATTCCTTGGCTACCTGCGCGCCCGGCTGGAGGCCGAGCCCGATCGCCGCCGCTTCAGCGACGTGCGGATCGACGCGGTCCTGGAGCCCGGCGTCGCGCCCTACTGCGTTCGCGCCCATTCGCGGGCCCGGGAGCGCGCCGCCCGGGCGCGCGGCGCGCCGAGGCGAATCGAGATCTGGAACCTCACCTGCCTGCATCCCCGCTCGCCCGGCCTCGCGATCAGCCTCGTGTACTACGAGCGCTACGGCTCCGGTGAAACGCCGGGCGCCGTGGACGCGCACGGACGCCGCTTCGTGCAGAGCCTGCGCTTCGAGGAGCGCTTGTAGAGAACCCCCTACAACAAAAGCACCGCGCGAGCGACATACAAGGCTCCGACACGTGAGCACAATGGCTACTCCCCCCGAGCCATTCGCCCTCCCTCCCTTAGGGCATGGCTCCCTAGAGGCCACCTTCGGGTGGCTTCTTTTTTTTCCGGGGCGGGAATTTTCCGGGCCTGGAGGTCTCTCAGCTTTAGCCGCGACGGCGTACGCGGAAATACCCAGGCGCACTGACGACGACCGGGAGGGGGCGTATCCTTGGCCTGGAGAAGTCGAAGGCGCGAGAAAGCAGGCTATAACGCATGTCAATGGAACGCTGGTCGGTCCGGGAAGACGACATCCCCTATCACCTGAGAGCGGCGAAGGAGCCGGAGCGCGAAGAGCGTCGCCCGATCCCGACGTGGCTCGTGTTCGTGCTGGGCATCGCCATCGTGCTCGCCCTCGGCGGGTATGCGTATTACTCCTACCTGGCCGCGGGACGCGATCTGCCTGATCCGTACGCCTCGCCGGTGGCGGTCGAGACGCCCTCGACCGCGCCGCCTCCGGTCGCGCAGGTCGCCGAGGCCGAGTCCACGGCGCCGACCGAGGTGCGTCATCCGTTGCCTGCGCCGGCGCCCGAGCCGGCGAAGCCGCTGCCCGCACTCGACGAGAGCGATCCGATGATTCGCGCCGATGCGGCGAACCTCATCGGACGCAAGGCGTTCGCCGAGGTGGTGTATCCGGAGCAGCTGATCCGCCGCATCGTCGCCACCGTCGACAACCTTCCGCGCAGCACGGCGCCCGGCCGCATGATGCCGGTCCAGCCCGTGGGCGGCGCCTTCGTGGTCGCGCAGGCGGGCGAGCGCACCACCATCGGTCCCAGGAACTGGGCGCGCTACCGGCCCTTCGTCCAGGCCTTCGCCGCCGCGCACGCGCCGACCTTCGTGCGGCTCTACGTGGAGCGCTATCCGCTCTTCCAGCGCGCCTACGAGGAGCTCGGCTACCCCGGCAAGTACTTCAACGACCGGCTGATGGCGGCCATCGACGACCTGCTCGCGGCGCCCGAAGTGCAGGGGCCGATCGAGCTCGTGCAGCCGAAGACGCTCTACCAGTTCGCCGACCCGGCGCTCGAGCGGCTCTCGGCAGGGCAGAAGATGATGATCCGCATGGGCCCGGAGAACGCCGCGCGCGTGAAGGCGAAGCTCCGCCAGATCAAGGCCGAGCTCGCCAAGGTCGAAGTCAAGTCGTAGCGGTTTTCTGGTCGTTCCCTAGGCTGCCGCGGACGCCGGCGGCGGCATCCCCAGGCGCTCGAACACGCGCCGCACCAGCCGGTCGCAGCGCTCCCCGTCGAAGCTGAACGCCTCGCCGAGCGTGAGGTCGATCTCCTGCGCGAGCGACTCGCGCAGCAGGCTCCGGGCCCGGAAGAACCGCGTGCGCACGGTGGCCTCCGGGATGCCGAGGGCCTGCGCCGTCTCCTCGACGCTGAACTCCTCCAGGGCACGCAGCACGAACACGGCCCGGTAGCTCTCGGGCAGCGCGTCGATGCGCGCCTCGAGCAGGCGGCGGAGCTGCCCGCGCAGCGCCTCGCGCTCGGGGCCTGGATCGTCGGAGGGAATGTCCATCGGGGTATGTCCGGGGTTGGTGCTGGCCTCGGGGATCGATTCTGCCGTCAGGGGCAGCACGGCCGCGCCGCGCGCGTTGCGCCTTCGGCGCATGAGCGCCTCGTTCGCCGTGATGCGCACGAGCCAGGTGGAGAGCCGCGACTCGCCGCGGAACGTCGCCAGGGCCCGGTACGCCGCGATGTAGGCGTCCTGCACGGCGTCCTCCGCCTCGGCGTCGTCGCGCAGGATGGCGCGCGCCGTGCGAAAGAGCATGCGGTTGTGCCTTCGCATGAGCTGCTCGGTCGCCCGCACGTCGCCGGCGCGCACGCGCTGGACGAGCTCCAGGTCGGAAGCCGCGGACTCGGTGCGGCGAAGGGCAGGCTGGGCGGGCTGGGCGTGCATGGCGGTCTCTCCGGTTGCCATTGGATGCTGCGGCCGCGCGGCGCGTTCCGCGAAGGCTCCTGCGAACGGGCGGGAACGCAGGCGCCTTGCGCGCGCATCGAATAGGCGCGTTGCAGATCGTATGCCCCTATTCATGACAATGAAAGGAAAAACCCCATGAGCTTCCTTCTCTTTACTTCTCCTGTCGCCGCCCGGCGCGCGTTCCTGGGGCGCGCCGGCGGCGTCGTTCTCTCGGGCGCCGCGGTGTCGCTTCTCGCCGGCTGCGAGGCGCTCGCGAAGAACGCGGGCGACGCCAAGTCGGACGACATCGCGATCCTCAACACTGCGCTCGCGGCGGAACTCGAGGCGGTCGCGGCCTACCAGGTGGGCGCCGAGAGCGGCCTGCTGCAGAAGCCGGTGCTCAAGGTCGCCTCGACGTTCCAGGGCCATCACAAGGCGCACGCCGACGTGCTGGCGAAGACCATCACCAAGCTCGGCGGCCGTCCGGTCGCGGCGAAGACGAAGTACCAGTTCCCGGTGGAGCGGCTGAAGTCGCAGTCCGACGTGCTCGCGTTCGCCGCCTCGCTCGAGAAAGGCGCGGTCAGCGCCTATCTGGGCGCCGTGCCGCTTTTCGAGCAGCGCGACCTTGCCAAGGCTGCCGCGAGCATCCTCGGCGACGAGGCCATGCACTGGGCGGTGCTGCGCCAGGCGCTCGGCCAGGATCCCGTTCCCGTGGCGTTCGTGTCCTGATGATCTCCGCGCGCGCGCTGGCCCTGGCGCTCTCCTCGGCGCTCGGCCTCGCCACCACCGCCGCGCCTGTCGCGGCGGTGGAGTCCGGCGAGAGCCTGTACGGGCGCTGCGCGGCCTGCCATTCCTTCGAGTACAACCGGACCGGACCCCGGCATTGCGGCCTCTTCGGCCGCAAGGCCGGCACCGAGCCCGGCTACGAGTACTCGAAGGCGATGCGGGGCGCCGGCATCGTGTGGAACGAGGAGACGCTCGATCGCTTCCTCGCCGCGCCGACCAAGGTGGTCCCCGGGACGACCATGACCTATGCCGGCGTGCCGGATGCCGAGGAGCGCAAGACGCTCATCGCCTATCTGAAGGAGAAATCGACCTCCGGGGAATGCGCAGCCCGGTAGGGGCGTTCCGCGGTATCGTTCCGCGGTACACCTTCCGGCGTCATTCCCCGTGAGAATCTGGACCATCGGCCATTCCACCCGGAGCTGGGACGACTTCGTGGCCGTCCTGAAGGCGCACGGCATCGAGGCGATCGCCGACGTGCGCCGCTTCCCCGGCTCGCGCAAGCATCCGCAGTTCGGCGCCGATGCCATGGCGCGCGCGCTTCCGAAGGCGGGGATCGAATACAGGCACTTTCCGTCGCTCGGCGGCCGGCGCCCGGCGCGCGCCGATTCGCCCAACACGGCCTGGCGCAATGTGTCGTTCCGCGGCTATGCCGACTACATGGCGTCAGAGAAATACCGCGGCGCCGAGCAGTCCCTGAAAGACCTTGCGGCGAAAAGGCGAACGGCGATGCTCTGCGCGGAGTCGGTCTGGTGGCGCTGCCATCGGGCGCTCATCTCCGACAGCCTGAAGACGCAGGGCTACGAGGTGCTGCACATCGCCGACGACAAGCCGGCCCGGGAGCATCCTTTCACCGGCGCGGCGTCCGTCGTCGATGGCAGGCTCTCGTATGGCGGCCCTCAACCGCCGCTCATCTGACTACTTCCAGAGTCCCGCGAGGATCTCATAGGAGCGCTTGCGGGCCTCGTGGCTGTAGATGCCGCACACGACCATGAGCTCGTCGACCTTCGTGAGCTCGACGAAGGATTCCACGGCGCGCCTGACCGTCTCGCCCGAGCCGACGAAGGCGTATTGCAGCATGTGCGAGGCGTGCATCTTCTCCTGCGGCGTCCAGTAGGTCTCGATGTCGTCGATCGGCGGCTGCACCTTGCCACGGCGGTTTCGCACCATGTTCGTGAACTGCTGCTGCACGCTGGTGAAAAGGCGCTTCGCCTCCTCGTCGGTATCGGCGGCGACGACGTGGACTCCCGCCATCGCATAGGGCGCAGAATGCTGCGCGGAAGCCTGGAAGCGCACGCGGTAGATGTCGAGCGCCTGCAGCAGCGCGTCGGGCGCGAAGTGAGAGGCGAAGGCGTAGGGCAGGCCCAGCATCGCGGCGAGCTGCGCGCCGTAGAGGCTCGAGCCCAGGATCCAGAGCGGGACGTTGGACCCGGCGCCCGGCACGGCAACGATCTTCTGGTCGGGCTGCGGTGGCCCTAGCAGCGCCTGCAGCTCCACCACGTCCTGGGGGAACTCGTCCGGATTCGACCAGTCGCGCCGCAGCGCCCGCGCGGTCAGCTGGTCGGTGCCCGGCGCGCGGCCGAGGCCGAGGTCGATGCGCCCCGGATAGAGCGCCTCGAGCGTGCCGAACTGCTCGGCGATCACGAGCGGCGCGTGGTTGGGCAGCATGACGCCGCCCGCGCCGACGCGGATCTCCGACGTGCCGCCCGCGAGATGGCCGATCACGACCGCGGTCGCCGCGCTCGCGATGCCTTTCATGTTGTGGTGCTCCGCTACCCAGTAGCGCGTGTAGCCGAGCTGCTCGGCGTGCCGGCAGAGGTCGAGGGAGTTGCGCAGCGCGTCGGCCGCCGTCTGGCCCTCGACGATGGGCGCCAGATCGAGGATGGAAAGGGGAACCATGGGTGCAGGACCGAAATCGGGCAGAGCGCCCGATTGTCCTACATCAACCCCGGCCGCAGCAGCCTGACGTGACTGTTGCGGCAGTGCCTGCCATGGAGACCTTCGCCCTGCCGTGCACTGGAGGGGCGAGGGGTGCCGTAAGCACCGGGGCAAATCCGCCGTGCGGGGTCCGGAAATTGGTGGTCTGTCCTTGATACAGCCGCGCGGCGAGCAGCTGCACCTCGCCGGCGTAGACATAATTGCGCACGTCGGCCTTGAGCGCGATGCCTTCGGACACGCCGCGCTCGCTCGGCGGAACGAGCTCCTGGGCGACGTAGGTCCCATCGAGGACCTCACTCCAGACACGGCGCGTCAGCTTGTCCCCCCGGTAGGCGGCCTTGCTACCGTACCCCCTCGCGGGTTTGAAGAAGAGCCGGCGCCGCTCGGACCACAGTCTTTCCGCCTCCGTCGAGAGAACCGGTCGGGTGCGTGCGATGCCCTGGAGCAGAACCTGAATCACCGCCTCATCGACGTCCCAGCGACGAAGCAGCGTTTCATCGGTGAGAAGGGAGAGATCGCGCTTGTCGGCGTACAGTGCGTGCGCCCGCGGATGGGGGCTCAGCACGATCGCGCCGGACAGGTACGCATTCCTCAAGGCCGCGTTTTCGGATGCGGAGAGCGCGAAATCGGTCAGACGATTGTAGACGAAGTCGATGACGCCATCGGCATCGCGAAGCGCCCCGTGCTCGAATGCAAGCTCGAGCGGGGAGCGGACGACGGCCTGGAGGCCGAAGCGCTGGAAGAGCTGGGCGAAGAGCAGAAACTCGGGATAGAGATACTGCTTCTCCGGGTTCTCGTCCACGATCGCGATGCGCCTGGGTGCGCCGGATCGGCCGGCCGCGCGCCATTCCTGGAGGAACATGTCGAAGAACCGGCGCTCGAGGTCGCCGGCGGGAACCGACCCGTTGACGAGCGGGGCGACCTCCTCGCAGCAGGCGCGCTGCGCGCGCGCGAGGAGCGCGTTGAGGAGCGCGCCGCCCGCATTGGTGTTGACCTCGATGAGCTTCGGGCCGGCCGGCTCGAGGTGAAAGTCGTAGCCCATGAACACGGCCGGCGTCCCGGGGTCGTAACGCGCGATCTGCGGCGCCCAGGAGAGCGCGGCTTCCCGGTAGGCGGGAAGCGCCGCCACGCGCTCCACGGCGCTCACGACCCTCGCCATGGCGTCCACGTGCGGCCGCGAGACGAAGACCGGGAAGGCGGAGAAGAGATGCGGGCAGCGCTCGGCAATGAGCGCGTCGAGCCCTTGCGCGGCCGGGTCGGCCTCGATCGCCCGCCGCAGCGCTTCTCGCTCGAGGCTGACGCAAAAGCAGTCCGTGTTGAGCAGCTCGATCATGCCGGCACGCGTCGTACCTTCCAAGATTTCATGCCTTCGCGCTCGCTTTCCGCTTTGTTGGACTGCGCTGCGCTGCCACGGGAGCGCAGCCCTGGCCGGCACAGCAGTTCTCGGTCAGGAACTCGACAAGGGCACTCATGTGCTTGAAGTCGGCGCTGTAGATGACATAGCGGCCCTCCTGCCGGCTGCGCACCAGCCCGGCGTGCGAGAGCTGGGCGAGATGAAAGGAGAGCGTCGCCCCGGGTACCTTGAGCCCGGCGCCGATGGCCCCGGCGGGCATGCCCGCGGGGCCGGCCCGCACCAGGAGGCGGTAGATTGCAAGGCGGGAGGCCTGGGCGAGCGCGGCCAGGGCGTCGACGGCTTGTCTAGATTCCATGTTTCTAGAATAATCGAAACGAAGAACCGGTGTCAAAGCCTTTCCTGCCGTCGGGCACTTTCTCCGTCGTTGCCATGCTGGGCATCGCGCAGACGCTCGCCTGGGCGTCGTCCTATTACCTGCCCGCGGTCCTCGCGAATCCGGTCGCCGCCGCGCTCGGCGTGTCCACCGGGTGGGTATTCCTTTCCTTTTCGGCGGGGTTGCTCGTCTCGGCGGCCGCCGGGCCGTTCGCCGGGCGCCTGATCGACCGGCACGGCGGGGCTCGCGTCCTCGCCGGATCGAACGTCGTGTTCGCCGCGGGGCTCGGTCTCCTCGGCGCGAGCAGCGGAGGCGCCTCGCTCCTCGCCGCCTGGCTCGTCATCGGCATCGGCATGGGCACGGGCCTGTACGAGGCGGCCTTCTCGACCCTGGCAAGGATCTTCGGCGCCGAGGCGCGCCGGTCGATCACCGGCATAACCCTCGTCGCGGGCTTTGCGAGCACGATCGGCTGGCCGCTCTCGGCATTCCTGGAGGCCGAGCTCGGGTGGCGCGCCACGTGCTTCGTCTGGGCGCTCGCGCATCTCGTCGTCTGCCTTCCGCTCAACCTCGCGCTGCCGGCCGGTACCCCTTTGAGTCCGAGACTTCCCGCCGACAAGGTCGAAAAGGACGCAGGGAGCCCTCGGCGCCTCTGGCTCATGGCCGCCGTGTCCTTCGTGTTCGCGGCGGGGTGGTTCTGCAGCACCGCCATGGCCGCCCATCTGCCGCGCCTCTTGCAGGCAGCGGGCGCGAGCCTGCCTGCGGCGATCGCCGCGGCCGCACTGGTCGGCCCGGCGCAGGTGGCGGCGCGATTGCTGGAGTTCTGGCTGATGCGGCGCGCGCATCCGATTCAATCCGCGCGCATCGCTTCGCTTTCGCATCCCGTGGCCGCAACGGGGCTGCTCGCGGTCGGCGCGCCCGCCGCCCCGTTCTTCACCATCCTGCACGGGGCGGGCAACGGCGTGCTGACCATCGCCATGGGCACGCTTCCGCTCGCGTTGTTCGGCGCCGGCGGCTACGGCCTGCGCCAGGGGCTGCTCATGGCGCCGGCGCGCCTCGTTCAGGCGATTGCGCCGTTCGCGTTCGACCTGCTGCTCGGCCGCTTCGGCGACCGGGCGGTCCTCTTCACCGCGGCGCTCGCCCTTTGCGCCTTCGCGACGCTCATGCTGATGCCGGTCCGGGGCACAATGGGGCGGCGATGATTCCCGTCCTCAAGCCCTGCGAGTTCGCCGGCGACTATTTCGTCGCGCGCGAGCTCTTCCAGGCCTACGCCGGAGGCCTCGGCGTGCCGCTCGCCGGCGCCGACTTCGAGCGCGAGCTCTCGCTCCTGCCGCAGCTTTATGGCCCGCCAGGCGGCGCGCTCCTCATCGCCTACGACGGCCCGCTTCCGGTTGGCTGCGTGGGCGTTCGCCGCTTTTCCGACGATACGTGCGAGCTGCTGCGCCTCTACGTAAGCCCCGAGCGCCGAAGCGGCGGCGTGGGACGGCGCCTCGTGCGCGAGGCGATCGCCACCGGCCGGCGCCTCGGCTATCGCCGCATGGTGCTCGACACGCCCCCCGGAATGGAGGAGGCGCGGGCGCTTTGCCGGTCCCTTGGCTTTCACGAGATCCCGCCGTACTACGACGGCCTTCCGGGCTCGGTCTTCATGGAGCGGGCGCTCTAGCGCGACCCCATGACCTTCGACGCAGAAGCGACGGCCGGGCACAAGGCGGGACGCGCCGGCGGCTCCGCAAGTGAAGTGCTGGGTGCGTTCCTGCGCCTTGGCCTCACGTCGTTCGGCGGGCCCATCGCCCACCTCGGCTACTTCCGGCGCGAGTTCGTCGAGCGGCGCAAATGGCTCGACGAGAACGCCTTCGCGCAGCTCCTTGCCATCTGCCAGTTCCTGCCGGGGCCGGCGAGCAGCCAGCTCGGCTTCGGCCTGGGCCTGCTGCGCGCGGGCTGGGGCGGGGCCATCGCGGCATTCCTGGCTTTCACGCTTCCTTCCGCGCTTCTGCTCTTCGCGTTTGCCGGCGCGTTGCCGTATCTGAAGGGCGCGACGGGGGACGCCGTGCTGCACGGCCTCAAGCTCGTGGCGGTCGCCGTGGTGGCGCACGGCGTCCTCGGCATGGCGCGCCAGCTTTGCGCCGATGCGCCGCGAGCGAGCATCGCGGCGGCCGCCGCGGCGCTCGTGCTGGTAGCGGACGCAGCGTGGATGCAGGTCGCCGTCGTGGCGCTCGGCGCCGTGGCCGGCCTCGCATTCTGCAGGAACGTCGACGCGCTTCCGGGCGCGGCGCTTCAACCGCCCTATGGTGCGAGAACGGCGTGGATCCTGATCGGCGTGTTCGCGCTGCTCCTCCTGGGGCTGCCGCTCTTCGCGTCGGAGGACGCCGCGATCGTCGCGGTGGTCGAGGCGTTCTACCGGGCCGGTGCGCTCGTCTTCGGCGGGGGGCATGTCGTCCTGCCCCTTCTCGAGGAAACGGTCGTCGGGCCCGGCTGGGTCTCCGAGGCGGAGTTCCTCGTCGGGTACGGCGCCGCACAGGCGGTCCCCGGACCCATGTTCACGCTCTCCGCATACCTCGGCGCGCGGCTGCCGGGACCGCTTGGCGGAGCGCCGGGCGCGCTCGTCGCGCTCCTCGCCATCTTCCTGCCCGGATTCCTCTTGCTCGCCGGCGCGCTGCCGCTGTGGCGCGCGGTGGCAAGCCGTCCTCGCGCCGCCCGCGCGGTGGCCGGCGTCAATGCAGCCGTCGTCGGGCTTCTGGGCGCCGCGCTCTACGATCCGGTCTGGACGAGCGCCATCGCGCGTCCCACCGACGTCGCCATCGCGCTTGTCGGCTTCACGCTGCTCGTCGCCTGGCGCGCCTCGGCGCTCCTCGTCGTCGCCTGGTGCGTCGCTGCGGCGCTCGTGGCCCACCTGCCGGGTGACTGGTGAGCAATGTCCGTGCGAGTTTCGTTCACGAAGGTCCTGCGATGACGACGATGGAGATCGCGCGAGCCGAAACCCCGACCGACTACGCCGAAGCGCGCGCCCTGTTCGAAGAGTACGCCGCAGGGCTAGGCTTCTCGCTCTGCTTCCAGGGCTTCGATCGGGAAATCGAGGCTCTTCCGGCGATCTACGGCCCGCCTGAGGGAGCGCTCCTTGTCCTGCGAAGTGAGCAGCGGGCCTGCGGATGCGTTGGCGTGCGCAGGCTGTCCGGTGATACCTGCGAGATGAAGCGTCTCTACGTCCAGGTGCCGTTCCGCGCTGCAGGCGCCGGGCGTCAGCTTGCCCTCGAAGCGCTTGCCGTCTCGCGGTCGCTGGGCTATCGCCGCATGGTCCTCGACACGCTGCCGACGATGCAGGCCGCCCGCGCGCTCTACAGCGCGCTCGGCTTCGCCGAGATTCCCCCCTACTATGAGGGTCCCTGTGGTGCCCTCTACCTGGAGAAGATGTTGTGAAAATCAATCGAGTCGAGGCTTACGCGCTGCGCGCGCCGCAGGCGCCCGAGCGTCCGCACTGGACGAGCCACTTCATCGTGCCGACGGCGAACGAGCTGCTGGTGCGGCTCTACACCGACGAGGGAATCGACGGGTTCGGCCTCGCGACGAGCTATACGGCCATGGATCCGATCGTGAAGGCGGTGAAGGGCGGCATCCTGGAGCTTCTCGTCGGCGAGGATCCGCTCGCGCCGGAACGGCTTTACAGGAAGCTCTTCGATCTCACGACCAGCAGGACGGCGAGCGCCAAGGGCTGGTCCCGGGAGGCGGTGATCCGTATTTCCGCCGCGGTCGACATCGCCGCCTGGGACATCGTGGGCAAGGCGGCGAAGCTTCCGCTCTACCGTCTCTTCGGCGGGTTCCGCGACGAAGTGCCCGCGTACGTCACCTGCGGCTACTACCGCGACAACAAGGACGACGCGGAGCTGCGCGACGAGGTGCAGCGGCTCGTCGACCAGGGGCACACCGGCTTCAAGGCCAAGGCGGGCGGCATCCCGTTAAGGGACGATATCCGGCGCATGGCGCTCATGCGGGAAGTGATCGGCGGCGAGGCCGATTTCATGGTCGATCCCAACCGCGCGTGGGATCTCCCTACCGCCATCGAAGCGGCGCGCCTGCTCGAGCCGCTCGCGCCGCGCTGGCTGGAGGAGCCGGTGCGCTGGGAAGACGACCGGAGGATGCTGAAGCTCCTCGCGCAGAAAACGCGCATTCCGCTCTCCGCGGGCGAGAGCGAGATGACGAGCTATGCGTGCCGCGCGCTGCTGGAAGAGCAGGCCATCCAGATCCTGCAGTTCGACTGCACCATGATGGGCGGCTTCACCGAAGGCCGGAAGCTCTCCGCGCTCTGCGAGCTGAACCATGTGCAGGTCGCGCCGCACCACGACTGCTTCATCCACGCCCACATCGTCGCCGCGAGCCCCGCCGGCTGCATCGTCGAGGCCTTCACCGATCCCGAGCGCGACCCGCTTCAGGCCGAGCTCTACGAGAATCCGCCCGCCATCCGCAACGGACGCCTGAAGCTCAATCAGGCGCCGGGGCTGGGACTGACGCTTTCCCCCGCAGCGCTGAAGAAGTACGGCGAGCGTCTTATCTGAAAATCCGGGACAGGTGCAGATTCCCTAGCCACCGAAGCCGTCGGCGACGCGCACGTCGAGAAGCGAGGGCTTGCCGCTCGCAAAGGCTTCGCGCAGCGCCGGCGCGATGTCCTGCGGATCGGTCACGCGCCGCGCGGGGAGGCCGAAGCCCTGTGCGACGTGCACGAAGTCGAGCTCGGGCTCGCGGAAATCCATGCCGACGAACCGGTCGGTGCCGCGGAACGAGCGCAGTCGCTCCTTGATGATGCGGTAGCCGCGGTTGTTGCAGATGACGAACGTGATGGGAAGCCGGAAGTGCGCGGCCGTCCACAGCCCCTGGATGCCGTACATGGAGGCACCGTCGCCGAGGATCGCCGCGACCGGACGGCCGGGAAGCGCCAGGCTGATGCCGACGGCGCCGGGCAGGCCGAAGCCGAGCCCGCCGCTCGCAAGCCCGAAGTAGCATTTGCTGTCGCGCATGGGGAGGAGGGCGGGCAGCGGATAGGTGCTCACCAGTCCCTCGTCCACGACCACCGCATCCCTCGGCAGCGCCTCGGTGAAGCGCAGCATGAAATAGCGCGGGTCGATCGGCGCCGTCTCCGCCGCGAGCAGCGCCTCCACCCGCGCCTTGTCCCTCTTTGCCGCCCAGTTCCGGCTCTTGAGCTGCTCGAGCCTGAGGGCCGAAGCCTTTCTGGACTCCGGCGAGCACTTCCTCTGGAGGACCGGCAGGAGCGCTGAGAGCGTCTCCTTCACGTTCGCCTGGATCGCGAGGTCGGTGCGGTAGTTCTTGCCGAGCTCGTGCGCCCGCTCGGAGAGGTGAACGACGGGGAGGCCCTCGGGAAGCGGCTCGACCGGGCTGTAGACCGACATGCGCAGGAGATCGGCGCCGACGCAGAAGAGAAGGTCGTAGGGGGCGAGCGTGTCGCGGACCTGCTTCTGCACGCGCGTGAGCGCGCCCATGCAGGCGACGTGCTCGGTCGGATACTGCGCGTTGTACGGGATGGGCGACTGGTACACCGCGGCGCCGATGAGCTCGGCGAGCTCCTGCGCTTCGGCGAACGCGTCGTGGACGGCGAGTTCCTGGCCCGCAAGGATCGCGGGCCTCCTGGACCCGAGGAGCATGTCCGCCAGGGCTTCGAGGGTGCCGTCCGAAGGCCGGGTGCGCGCATCCACGCGCACGGGCTTGCCGAGATCCATTTCGACCGCCTGGTCGAGGACGTCGCCGGGCAGGCTGATGAACACCGGGCCCGTGGGCGGCGTGAGCGCGATCTTGGCCGCGCGGTGCAGGATGCGCGGCAGGTCGTCGGCGCGCGCCACGTCGACGGCCCACTTCACCAGTGGCTGCGCGATCGGCACGAGCGGCTCGTAGAGGAGCGGCTCGAGGAGCCCGTGGCCCTGCTCCTGCTGCCCGGCAGTGAGGATCACGGGCGAGCCGGAGAATTTCGCGTTGTAGAGCGCGCCCATGGCGTTGCCGAGCCCGGGCGCGACGTGCACATTCGCCGCCGAGAGGCGGCCGCTCGCGCGGCTGAAGCCGTCGGCCATCGCCACGACGACGCCCTCCTGCAGGCCCAGGACAAAGGTGAGCTGGGGGAAATCGGGCACCGCCTCCATGATCGGAAGCTCGGTCGTCCCCGGGTTGCCGAAGAGATGGGTGACGCCTTCGTCGGAGAGGAGCTGCAGGAAAGCCGCGCGCCCGGTCGTTCTTGCCATGGCGGCGAGTCTACAGGGGCAAAAGCGCGTGCGCCGACCGGCGGGTGGGCGGCTGGACCGTATCGTGCACGGGCCGGGCGATGATGCCGCCTTTTCCGAGGCGAAGGTGTCCACGCCGCTGGATGGGGTGTCGGTGAATCGGCGACGGCAGCGAAAGCCGGCGTGGGGGATGATCGCGCTCGGCGCGATCGTCCTCCTCGCCCTCTTCGCCGCCTGGCGCTACACGCCGATCGCCGACTACGTCACGGCCGAGCGCGTGAGCGGATGGGCGCGGAGGGTACGCGAGACGCCCTGGGCGCCGCTCATCGTCATCGGCGTCTATACGCCGGCGGCCTTCGTGCTCTTCCCGCGGCCGCTCCTCACGCTCTTCACCGTCATTGCATTCGGGCCGTGGCTCGGCTTCGCCTATGGCATGACGGGCATCATGCTCTCCGCGCTCGTGACCTACTACGTGGGCCGCGTCCTGCGGCCGGGGATGGTGGAGCGCCTCGGCGGCGAGCCGGGAGCGCAGGCGGCGAAGGCGCTGCGCAAGCACGGCCTGCTCGCCGTGTTCGGGCTTCGCGTCGTTGCCGTGGCGCCCTTTGCGGTCGAGAGCATCATCGCCGGCGCAGCCCGCATGAAGGTCTGGGAGTACGCGCTGGGGACCTTTCTCGGCATGGCGCCCGGCGTGCTCGTCACTACGGTCTTCGGCAACCAGCTCGCCGCACTGCTGCGGGAAAACGGCGGGGTGAACTTCTGGATCATCGGCGGCGCGATCGTGCTCTTCGTCGCGATGACCTGGGCGGTGAAGCGCTGGTTCGCGCGGCTCGCCTGAGGCTTTTCCTACTTCTTCTTGTCGCGCTCCTCCCGGCGGCGCCGGGACTCCTCCAGGAACTCGTTGGCGCGCTCGATCGACTTCTCGGCGATGTCCATGAGGAGGAGCACGCGCGTGGTGGGGGTGCGGCACCCGGCACAGATGAACACGGCCTGGGGCGACTCGTCCCCCTCGATCAGCGGCTGGAACTCATCGCAACCGCACCGCGGGCACCTGCCCGCGACGTCGCGAAGGCGAATCTGCATCGCGGCCTCCGTTGAGGCCAACACTACGCCGCTTTCGGCGCGGGCGCTACTCCCGGCTAGATCACGCCCCGCGCTTGCAGATCTTCGAGAGCCGGCTCGTCGAGCCCGAGAAAGCGGGAGAGGACCTCGCGGGTGTGGGCGCCCGGCACGGGCGCGGGCGCATCCAGCGCCGCCGGCGAGCGGCTGAACCGGATCGGCAGGCCGGCGGCGGTGGCCGGCGAGGCGGTTCCGTCGGGCTGGCGGAGCGGCTCCACCATGCCGCGGGCCCGCAGGTGCGGCCAGGCGATCGCTTCCTCGGGCGTGCGCACGGGACTGCAGGGGACGTCGTGCTGCTTCAGCGTCTCGACGATCCCGGCGGTGGAGCGCGCGCGCGTCCAGTCGCCGACGATGGCGTCCACCTCCTCGTTGTGCGCGATCCGCCACCCGACGCTCTGGAACCGCGGATCCTCGAGCAGGTCCTGGCGGCCGAGCGCGAGCGCGAGGCCGCACCACTCCTGCGCGGTCGCGGCGCCGATCGCCACCCAGCCGTCGGCCGAGCGGTACGTGTTGAACGGGGAGAAGCGCATGATGCGGTTGCCCTGGCGCGGCGCGAGGCCGAGGGCGGCGTAGCAGTCGAGCGGCTCGTCCATGATCATGGAGAAGAGGCAGTCGACCATCGACACGTCGATCGCCTGTCCGCGACCGGAGCGGTTGCGCTCGTGCAGGGCGGCGACCACGCCGAGGGCGGCGTAGGTGCCGGCGATCATGTCCGAGAGCGGCGTGCCCGCCTTGGTCGGCGGCCCCTCGGGCGAGCCGGTGATGGCCATGAGCCCCGAGGCCGCCTGCGCCATGAGGTCGTAGGCCTTGAGGTCGCGGTCCGGGCCGGTGGCGCCATAGCCCGTGAGCGCGCAGTAGACGATGCGCGGATTGCGGGCGGCGAGCGCCTCGTAGGCGATGCCCAGCCGCTCGGCGACGCCGGGACGGAAGTTCTCGATCACCACGTCGGCGTGGCTCGCGAGGTCGAGGAAAAGCCCGCGGCCTTCCGGATGCTTGAGGTTGAGCGTCGCCGACTTCTTGCAGCGGGCGCGCTTGAGATAGGCGAGGCCGTAGTCCTGCGGCGTCACGCGCTCGAGCGCAACGCCGCGGGGGCCGGCGAGCGGAGGCGCTCCCGCAGTGGGGTCGCCCCCCGCCGGATCGTCGATCTTGATGACTTCTGCGCCGAGACCCGCGAGGAGGAGGGTGGAATGCGGGCCGGAGAGGAAGCGCGTCAGGTCGAGAACGACGACACCGGCGAGCGGGCGATCCATGTGAGCTTTGCGGCGCCGTCAGCCTTGCGGTTCTTCATGTGTTCCCTGCCACACGGCGACAACCTGGGGCAGGGCGGCTGCGGCGCGGGCCTTGATCTCCTCCTCGGTGAGCGAGGAGAGCGGATGCTGGATCACGACCGGCACGATGCCCTCCATGCCGAGCGCCTCGCGCTGCACGCGCGCCTCGTGGAGGAACTCCGTCGTGACGATCACCGCCGTCGGCACGCCGCGCGACTCGAGCTCGATGCCATCATGCATACAGCACGATGTGCAGGAGCCTCAGTCGCCGATGGCGGTGACGACGATGTCGCTTTCGGCGCGGATTCTCTCGATCAGCTTCGGGTCGGCGAAGCGCGAGAACGCCTCCTTGCGGTAGTAGTTCACCGCGCCGAAGCCGTGGGTGGCCGTCAGCTGGTCGCGCACCTCGCGCAGCAGCTTGTTGGCGTTCCACTTGGTGTTGTCGAGGATGCCCAGGCGCAGGCCTTCCAGCGATTTCACCCGCGGGGCGATGTCGCGCGCTTCTGCGCCTACCTCGCCGCGCGGGTCATACACGGTTTTCATGCCCTATTCCTCAAGAAAGAGAAGTCATATCGATGAAAAGCGAAGAACTGCAAGCCTAGAGATAACAGGTCCCATCCACGCAGATCGGCTCGCGCTTCGCCGCGGCGGCGCCGGGGCGGTCGATCTCGCGGAGCACGGGCGAGGACATGCTGCCCCAGCCCGGGATGAAGGCCGAGAAGCGGCCGGCCTCGCCGCCCATGACGAACAGGTGGATGTTGTCGGGGCTCGGCACGATCGGAATCCGCGACTCGAGCTCGCGGCCGTACCAGGCCGGAAGGTTGCGGTTGTAGACCTTGCCGTAGCGGTGGTCGAAGGCGATGTCGCCGAAGCGGATGCGCGCGTTTTCCCAGAGGTAGTGGCGGATGTCGGCGCGCTTCCAGCCGTGCTGCGCGATGGTGATCGCGTGCTCCAGGCCGATGACGACCGTGCAGTGGCCGCTCATCACCGCGTTGTTGTGCGCGAACGTGCTCATCGCCGAGACCATGCTGTCGAGGATGCCGCGCGGGTCGTTGGCCACGTGGTTCACGACGCTGTGCGTGGGCTCGGCGGCGATCACGAACACCGTCGAGTCCTCGGCCTTGAAGCCCTTCTCGACGTGGTAGGGGGCGAAGGGGCTCTGCGCCTCGTTCTCGCAGACCGCGTAGGTGTACTTGGCCGGCGAGCCGAGCGTGCTCTTGTCGAGCTCGCCGGGCCATGCGCCGCCCACGTTCAGCATGATGAGGCGCAGGGCGCGGCCGATCGTCGCGTTGGCCCGGTTGCCGGAGCCGAACGCGTTGCAGCCGCCGTTCATGCCGACCGCCCTCGCGAGCGGGCCGTTCACGACGAGGAGCGGCGAGGCCATGTGCGTGGTGGCCTGCACGCCGTTCAGGTTGAAGGCCGGCTCGCAGAGCGCGAGCATCGCCGCGCGCACGATGGGCGCGTACTCGGGCTTGCAGCCCGCCATGACGAGGTTGATGGCGAGCACGCGGCGCGTAAGCCCGCCCCAGCGCGGCGGCACGCGCGCCTCGAGGCGGTCCGGCTCGCCGCCGAGCGCCGCCACCATCGCGGCGATCTTCTCCTCGGTGGGCGGCACGACCGGAAGGCCGTCCGAATAGCCCTGCTCGTAGTACCACTCGACCAGGTCCGTGTCGTCGGGGACGTGCGTGGGGGGTGTCTGCGGCTTCTGCTTTTCTGCGAGTCGTGCGCTCATGGGGAGAGGGTAGGCAAAGAAGCCCATTCTCGGGAAATACTGCTTCGGCTTGCCGGTATAACGAGCCGATATGGCTCGGGCGTTCAGCGCCGGTTCGCGAGGGTGGCGCCGCGCCAGGCGCCGCTTCGGACCAGCTCGCGCACGACCTCGGCGAGAAGCTCGAGCACGTGGCTCGCCGCGCGACCGAGCGTCTCGTTGCGCGAGGTGCACAGGTTGATCGTGCGCGTAAGCGATGGACGCACGATGCGCCGCACGCGAAGCCCGGCCTTGTCCCCGTCGGGGTAGAGCGCCGAGTGCGAGACGATCGCCGCGCCGATGCCTTGGGCCACGATGGCTCTCGTCGTCCACGGCGCGTCCACCTCGGCGACGAGGTCGAGCGTCAGGCCCTCGCGCGCGAGCGCCTGCTCGACGATGCGGCGCGTCGTGTTGGCCGGGCCGGGAAGAACCAGCGGCTCGCGGGCCGCGTCGCGAAGCGCGACCGTGTCGCCTTTCGTGCTCGCCGGCCGGCCGTCGTCCCGCGTGACGAGGAAGAGCTCCTCCGTGAGCAGCGGGATCTCCTCGACGTGCCGCGTCTGCTGGCCGCGCTCGAAGACCAGGCTCAGATTCAGCCGCCCGCTCGCGAGCAGCGACGCGAGGTGCCCGCTCGAGGCCTGGGTGATGGAGAGCTTGACCCCTGGAAGCGCCTTGCGGGTGGCCGCCACGAGCGCCGGCGCGACGATGCAGGAGGGGCTGTAGGGCATTCCGACCGCGACGAGCCCGGTCGGGTGGCCCGCCGCCGAGCGCACTTCGTCCGGCACGCGTCCCACCTGCCGCAGGATCGCCTGCGCCTGGGCGTAGAAGGCGAGGCCGGCCTCGGTGGGGGTGACGCCGCGGGGGCTTCGCACGAGGAGCGGCGTCTTGAGCTCGGCTTCCAGCGCCGCCACCTGCTTGCTGAGCGCCGGCTGCGCGACATAAAGGTCCGCGGCCGCCTTCGAGACGCTGCCAAGGTCTACGATGCGGACGAAATACCTGAGCTGACGCAGCTCCATGTCATGACCCCGCCATTGCCTGACCGCCGCGACCGGCCATAACCCGAATCGATCGCGCCAAGCCCGGATGATATTTGAAGGAATGGCCCGCGGGTGCGTACCATCGGGCTCCGTTCCATGAATGACCGCCTGAACGCCCGCCTGTCCGCGCTGCCCTCGCTCGATCGCCTCCTGCAGGAGCCGCGCGTGCAGGAAGCGATTGCGGCGCACGGCCGGGCGCTCGTGGTCGAGACCTTGCGCGCAGTGCTCGCGCGACAACGCGCGGAGCTCAGGAAAGCGGCGTCGGCCAACGGCAGCGCATCGTCGTCGGAGCATCTCGTTCCCAGGCTCGTGGAGGCGCTCGAGGCAAGTCTCGCCGCCTTCGCCCGGCCGTCGATGCGCCGCGTGTTCAACCTGACGGGTACCGTGCTGCACACGAACCTGGGCCGCGCGCTGCTGCCGCCGGAGGCGGTGCAGGCGGCCGCCCAAGCCGAGGCCGAGGCCTGCAACCTGGAATTCGATCTCGAAGGCGGCGGCCGCGGCGAGCGCGACACGCACGTCGAGTCGCTCCTCTGCCGCCTCACCGGCGCGGAGGCGGCGACGGTCGTCAACAACAATGCGGGCGCAGTCTTCCTTGCGCTCAACACGCTGGCCCACGGGCGGGACGTCCCGGTCTCGCGCGGAGAGCTGGTCGAGATCGGCGGCTCGTTCCGCGTGCCGGAGATCATCGCGGCCGCGGGCTGCCGGCTGCGCGAGGTCGGCACCACCAACCGCACGCACCTTCGCGACTACGAGCGGGTGCTCAAGGAAAGGGCGGGGAAAGGGGAAGGCGCGGCGGCCGCAGTCCTTCGCGTGCATGCGAGCAACTACGCCATCGTGGGCTTCACCGCCTCGCCGACGGATGCGGAGCTCGCGAAGCTCGCCCACGCGCACCGCGTGCCTTTCGTCTCGGACCTGGGCAGCGGGAGCCTCGTCGAGCTGGCGAAATGGGGCCTGCCACCCGAGCCCACGCCCATGCAGGCGCTGCGCGCGGGCGCCGATCTCGTCACCTTCAGCGGCGACAAGCTCCTCGGCGGACCGCAGGCCGGCATCGTCGTCGGCCGGCGCCGGCTGGTGGAGCGGCTGCGCCGCAACCCGCTCAAGCGCGCGCTGCGGCTCGACAAGGGCCGGCTCGCAGCGCTCGAAGCGGTGCTGCGCCTCTATCTCGATCCGGAGCGCCTGGCCGAGCGCCTGCCGACGCTGCGCCTGCTCACGCGAAAGCCGGACGAAATCGAAGCGCTGGCGCGAAGGCTCGCCCCGGCCATGCAGGGCTTCTGCGGCGAGGCGTTCGTCGTCGAAGTGGCGAAATGCTCAAGCCAGATCGGCAGCGGCTCGCTTCCCGTGGAGAGGCTTCCGAGCGCGGCGCTGCGCATGAAGCCGGTCTCCCGGAAGGATGGCACGAGACACCTCCAGTCCCTCGTCGCTTCCCTGCGGGTGCTCCCGATTCCGGTGATCGGACGAGTGCATGCCAACGCGGTCTGGCTCGACCTGCGCTGCCTGGAGGACGAGGCCGGGTTCGCCGCGCAACTGCGGAAGAGCCCATGATCGTCGCCACGGCGGGCCACGTGGACCACGGCAAGACGGCGCTCGTGCGCGCGCTCACCGGTGCCGACACCGACCGGCTGCCCGAGGAGAAGCGCCGCGGCCTGTCGATCGATCTCGGCTACGCCTTCATGCCGGGCGGCCGGGAGGGCGCCACGATCGCCTTCGTCGACGTGCCCGGGCACGAGCGGTTCGTGCGCAACATGACGGCCGGCGTGCACGGGATCGACCTTGCGCTCCTCGTCGTGGCGGCGGACGACGGGCCGATGCCGCAGACGCGCGAGCACCTCGCCATCCTAGGGCTCCTCGGCGCGCCGTGCCTCGCGGTGGTGCTCACCAAGATCGACCGTGCGTCTGCCGAGCGGGTCGACGAGGCGGCCCGCGAAGTCGAGGCGCTCCTCGCGCCCACGCGCTTTGGCGGCGCGCCGCTGCTCCGCGTCTCGTCCGTAAGCGGCGAGGGAATCCCGGAGCTCCGTCGTTTCCTTGAGAGCTCTGCGAGCGAGCGGGCCACGGGCGAGCGCGGAGGCGGGCGGTTCCGAATGCACGTCGACCGGGCCTTCGTCATCGACGGCCTCGGGCTCGTCGTCACCGGCACCGCGCTCTCCGGTGCGATCGGCCCGGGCGATGCGGTGCGGATCCTCCCCGGCGGGCGAACCGCGCGCGTTCGCAGCGTGCGTGCGAACAGCGCCGAGGCGGCGCGCGCACGCGCCGGCGAGCGCTGCGCGCTTGCGCTGCAAGGCCTTGCGCGCGGCGAAGTCGAGCGCGGCGACACCGT
>CAYWSG010000048.1:21097-22772 GCA_964461055.1 uncultured Enterobacteriaceae bacterium
GCGCGCTTGCGCTGCAAGGCCTTGCGCGCGGCGAAGTCGAGCGCGGCGACACCGTCGTCGACGCCGAAGGCCCGGTGCCGAGCGCGCGCCGCCTGGACGTGACGCTCGAGCGGTTGTCGTCAGGCGAGTCGCGCGCGGCCGGGGCGAGCGAGCGATCGTCCCTCAAGCGGGCGAGGTCGGTGACCGTCTTCCTCGGCACAGCCTCGATGCCGGCGCAGCTCACGCCGCTCGGCGAAGGCTTTGCGCGGCTCGCGTTCGCGCGGGAGGTGTGCGCCTGGCAGGGGGAGCGCTATCTCGTGCGCGAGGCCGGCTCGCAGCGGCTCCTCGGCGGCGGCGCCGTCGTCGACCCGGCGCCGCCGGAGCGCGGCGCGGCGAAGCCCGAGCGCCTCGCGTTTCTGCGCGCAGCGGCCGATGCGCCGAGCGCCGAGGCGGCATTCGACATGCTGCTCGCGCTCGAGCCGGGGCTCGTCGATCTCGACTGGCTCGCCGCGGCCTGGAACCTGCCCGCGGCGCGCGCGCACGCGCTCGCCTCGCGCGTCGACGCCGTACCGATCTCCGTCCGCGGGCGCCCGCACGCGCTTTCGCGCGCGACGTGGTCGGCGCTCGCCGAAAGCGTCGGCGCAGCGGTCGCCGCCTGGCATGCCGCGAAGCCGGACTGGATCGGCATTCGCCTGCAGGACCTGCGAAGCGGCTTTGCGCCGGCGCTGCGCGAGGCGGCCGCCGCGGTGGCCGGCGCGCTCGCCGCGGACGGCACGCTGGTCAAGGAAGGTCCCTACTACCGGCTGCCGCAGCACCAGCCGGTGCTCGGCGCCGAGGACGAAGCGCTGTGGCGGCGCGTCGCGCCCCGACTCGAGGGCGAGGGCGGCCGGCCGCCGCGCGTGCACGAGCTCGCCGAGGCGCTCGCCATCGAGCCGCGGCAGGTCTCGGCATTTCTCGAGCGCGCCGCGCGCGCGGGCCGCTGCCATCGCGTCGCCGCGAACCGCTTCTTTCTGCCGCAGGCCATCGAGCGCCTCGCGGCGCTCGCCGCGCAACTCGATGCGGAATCGGAAGGCGCCGGCTTCAGCGCGGCGCGCTATCGGGATGCAAGCGGCCTCGGCCGCAACCTGACGATCCAGGTGCTCGAGTACCTCGACGAGCTCGGCTGCACGCGCCGCGTCGGCGAATTGCGTCACGCCATCATCGATAGGACAATCGGCGACAGGACGACAGGTCCCGCGGAAGAGCAACGCACCCCGGTGGGGCGCCCGGACTTCAAATCCGGTGAGAGGCGCCAAGCGCCTCTGGCGAGTTCGACTCCCGCCTCTTCCGCCATGCCTCCTTCCGGTACGCCCGGCAAGTAGTTCCTCCAGCGACATATCCACTCGGTATGCCCCCACGGGGGTTGTGGAGCCGGAAAGCGCTGGGTACTCTCCGAAAGCTTCATGCAAGTCACCATCGAGCCGCGGGCCGGCTACCTCAAGGTCATCGTCCGCAGGCGCGAGTCCGTAGAGGACAACAGGTCGATCACCAGCACCATCATCGAGGCGGCGAAGGCGCACGAGCGCGACCGGCTGCTGCTGGTGGGGGAGCAGTCCGACCCCATCTACCGCGTGCACCAGTACGACCTCGAAGGCTGGTTCCGCCAGCTTCGCGAGCTCGGCGTGCGAAGGGTCGCGCTCGTCTCCGACTCGGCGGA
>CAYWSG010000049.1:0-7064 GCA_964461055.1 uncultured Enterobacteriaceae bacterium
ATGATCACCGGAGCGTCGGGAAACCTCGGGCGCGCGGTCGCGGCCGAGTTTGGCCGGCGCGGCGCGAGCCTGGTGCTGGTGGACCGGGCGCGGCGCGATCTGCAGGAGAGCGAGAAGACCCTCATAGTCGAAGCAGACCTGCTCGACGCCGCCGCGGTCGAGCGTGCGGTCGACCAGGCGCTGCAGCGCTTCGGGCGCCTTCACGCGCTCTGCAACCTGGCGGGCGGCTTTCGCATGGGTCCGCCGGTGCACGAGACGCCGGAGCGCGACTGGACCTTTCTCCTCGATCTGAACGCTCGGACCGTGCTCAACACCGCGCGAGCCGTCGTGCCGCGCATGCTCGAGGCCGGCGGCGGCGCGATCGTCAACGTCGGCGCATATGCCGCGCAGCGCGGAGCCGCACGCATGGGCGCCTACACGGCTTCGAAGAGCGCGACCATCCGCCTGACCGAGGCGATGTCCGCGGAGCTGCGCGAGCGCAACATCAACGTGAACTGCGTGCTTCCGACGATCCTCGACACGCCCGAGAACCGTTCCGCCATGCCGGAGGCCGATCCGCGGCGCTGGGTGGCGCCGCAGGACCTCGCCCGCGTCATCGCGTTTCTCGCCTCGGACGCGGCGCGGGCGATCCACGGCGCGGCGCTCCCCGTCACGGGCTTAAGCTGAGCTAATCGGGGGCGGGCTTGCTTTATATTTTTACTATGGTATGGTGGATCGCATGCTACGCCTGCCCTCTTTTTCCGCGGTCCGCATCCCTGCGATGCCAGCCGCGAATGTGCATGCCGGCTTCTCCGGCGTGCAGGCACGCGCGCGCACGCCTGGCACGCTGATTTTTCTCCAGGCTGCCCGATAACGGCCGGGCCCGCGCAAGGCGCGGGCTGCAAGTCGCGCAGGTTATCGGGTCACCCACCGCTGACTGAAGCACCGCGAGCCGCTCGCGCCGACAGCCCGCGCGCCTCGCTCGCCTTTCACTGACTGACTTGTTTGCCGCGCTGCATCGCCGAACGGGCGCTGCGGCCCCGGCCTTTTGGAGGACCTCGCCATGACGAACACTCGAAAGCTGCATGACCTCATGCTTTCCTTCAGCGACGCCGAGGCGCTCTCGACGATGCTCGAGGCGCACCGGCGCGGCGCTTCTTCGGAGGCCGATCCGGCCGTCGCGCTCGCCGAGGTGCTCTCGCAGGCACGCCGGGTCCCGGACGATCGCCTGCCGCCCGATCGCGTGGCGCTGGGCTCGAGCGTCACCTATTTCGACGAGCCCACCGGCGCTCGGCGCACGGTGCGGGTCGTTCTTCCGCAGGAGGCGGATCTGTCGCTCGGCAAGATCTCGGCGCTCTCTCCCATCGGCCGGGCGCTGATCGGACGCCGGCGCGGCGACGTGGTCGACGCGCAGCTCCCGGGCGGGCGGCTGGTCGAGCTGCACGTGCTCGCCATCGAGCCGGTGCGCGACGCGTTGAACGAGGCTTGACGATGGATCTCATCGTCGCTGCCACCGACTTCTCGCCGACCGCCTCCGCCGCCACGAGGCGCGCGGCCCAGCTTGCCGCGGTTTCCGGTGCGCGCGTCGCGCTGCTGCACGTCGCGCCGCACCGCGCGTCGTGGCGCTTCTTCGGCAATTCCGCCGTGAGGCTCTCCGACCTGCACCGCAAGGCCGTCCAGCTCCAGCGGGAATACCGCGTGCCCGTCGCGGCCTACCTGGCCGAAGGCTCGACCGACCGGGAGATCGCCTCGTTCGCGCGCTCGAAGGGTGCGGACCTCATCGTGCTCGGCCTGCGCGGCGGCTTCCTGCAGGACCTCTTCGGCACCGCCACGGCGCAGCGGGTGCGCCGGCGCGTGGGTGTGCCGGTGCTCGCCGTGGCGCGCGAGCCGGCGCGGCCGTACCGCAAGGTGCTCGTCGCCACGGACTTCTCGGCGGCCTCGGCGCGGGCGGCACGCCTCGTATCGCGCATCCTCCCCGAGGCCGCGGTGCGGCTGCTGCACGTCTGCGACCCCCGCACCGGCCAGGCGAAGAACGCCCTCAGCCGGCTGCGGCGCTTCGCCGCCCGCACGGGGCTCGTGCCGGCCGCCGTCGACGTCGCGGTCGGCTCCCCCGCCGCGGCGATTCGCGAGCATGCCGCGAGCGTCGGAGCCGACCTCGTCGTCACGGCGCCCGCCGAGACGTCGCGGCTTGCCCGGCGGATCTTCTACGGCGTGACCGACGCGCTGCTCTCCGGTGGCAAGCACGACATGCTGATCGGCCCCGCGCCCGACGCCCGCCGTCGGGCTGCCGGGACCCCGGAGGCGCCGACCTGCCGGGAGCGCTGGTACGATCGCGTCCTGCCATGCCGCGAATCCTGGTCGCCGTCGATGGATCGAAGCCGTCCGAGCGGGCGGTAAGGCACGTCGTCGCGCTGCATGCGGAGGGCCTTGCGCTCAGCGTGCTTCTCCTGAACGTGCAGCCGCCCTGGGCACCGGCACGCTCGAAGGAAGAGGAAGAGGAAGGCAAGCGGCTGCACGCCAAGGCGGCCGAGCGCGCCCTGCGCGCGGCGCGCGGCCTGCTCGACGCGGCCCGCATCCGCTACGAGGCGCGCATGCAGGTGGGCGACGCGGCGCAGACGATCGCCCGCCTCGCCCGCACGAGCCGTTGCAGCCACATCGTCATGGGCATGCGCGGCCGCGGCGCCGTCGCGCGCGCGGTGTTCGGCTCGGTCTCGCTCAAGACGCTGCAGCTCGCAGCCGTTCCGGTCACGCTGGTCAAATAGGCGCCTGGTCCTTGGCGACACGGCCGTATCCCCGAGAGCTGGAGCAGACGGCCGACCTGAACGGGCTGCAGGTGCTGCTTCGGCCGATCCGTCCGGAGGACGCGCCGGCCTACGCCGAGCTCGTCGAGCGAAGCGGCGCCGAGGACCTGCGCATGCGCTTCTTCACGCTCGTGCGCCGGCTGCCTCCGCGCGAGCTCGCCCGCTATACGCGCATCGACTACGACCGCGACATGGCGTTCGTCGCCGTCTCGCCGCAGGCGAACGGCGAGATCCTCGGCGAGATCCGGCTCTACACGTACCCGGACGGCGATACGGCGGAGTTCGCCATCCTGGTGCGCACCGACATGCAGCGTCGCGGCCTCGGCCGCGCGTTGCTCGCGAAGGCCATGGATTACCTGCGCGCGCGCGGGACTGCCACGCTGATCGGGCAGATCCGCGACGACAACGAGCCCATGCTCGCGCTCGCGCGTCGCTGCGGCATGGAAATCGAGCTTCCGCCCGGAGGCACGCTCGCCATCGCGCACCTCGATCTGCGGACGGCCGCCGAGCAGGCCCGGGCCCCGCGACGGTATGATGCAACCCCAGGAGCACACACGACCATGACCGCCTTGACGAAAGACCACCGAGACCGGCTCGCGGCGCAGCTCGCCGAGCGCAAGCAGGTCCTGCTCGGGGAGATCCGCGCCGGCCTCACCCGCATGGGCGACGAGCGCTACGCGGACCTTCTTTCCGGAACCGCCGATGCCGGCGACGAGTCGGTGGCGCGGCTCCTCAGCGACGTCACCGGCGCGGAAGTCGAGCGCGACGCCGCCGAGCTGCGCGACATCCTCGCCGCCGAGGAGCGCCTGAGGGCCGGCACGTACGGCACGTGCATCGACTGCGGCGGACAAATCCCCGTCGAGCGCCTCTCGGCCTATCCGACCGCGAAGCGCTGCCTCGACTGCCAGCGGATCCGCGAAGCGACCCGACGCTAGCCTGACGCGGCGGCTCGCCGGCGAGCCGATCGCGCCCCCGGAACGCCGAAAGCCTCTCCCTCATCGAATGCGGTAAGGCCGAGGAATTCCGGATGCCGCTCCCCATCAAGGACTATGCGCTGATCGGCGGCTGCCACACCGCCGCCCTGGTGGGCAAGGACGGCTCCATCGACTGGCTTTGCCTCCCGCGCTTCGATTCGGCGGCCTGCTTCGCCGCCCTGCTCGGCGAGCCGCGGCACGGCCGATGGCTCATTGCGCCGGCCGGCGCCGTGCGCCACGTCGAGCGCCGCTACCGCGACGGCACGCTCATCCTCGAGACGGACTTCGAGACCGAGGAAGGCGCGGTGCGCCTCGTCGAATGCATGCCGCTTTCCGATATGCGCCAGAGCGTCGTGCGGCTGGTGCAGGGCCTGCGCGGACGGGTCGCCATGCGCATGGAGCTCGTCATCCGCTTCGACTACGGCTCCATCGTGCCCTGGGTGCGTCAGCGGGACCACGGCCTCGTGGCCACCGCGGGCCCGGATACGCTCGAGCTGCACGCCCCGGTTCCGACCCGGGGCAAGGGCATGACCACCGTGACGGAGTTCGACGTGCAGGCCGGCGAGCAGGTGCCGTTCGTGCTCGATTACCACGCCTCTCACGAGCCGGCCCCGCCGGCGATCGATCCGGCGCGCGCGGTCGCGGATACGGAGCGAAGCTGGCGCGAATGGTCCTCGCGCTGCACGTATCGCGGACGCTGGCGCAAGGCCGTGGAGCGCTCGCTCATCGCCCTCAAGGCGCTCACCTACGCGCCCACCGGCGGCATCGCGGCGGCGCCGACCACGTCGCTGCCGGAGGCGCCCGGCGGCGTGCGCAACTGGGACTACCGCTTCTGCTGGCTGCGCGACGCCACCTTCACGCTGAACGCATTCCTCGCCGCAGGCTATCGCGACGAAGCCGTGGCGTGGCGGGAATGGCTGCTGCGCGCCGCCGCCGGCGCCCCGGGCGACCTGCAGATCCTCTACAGCCTCACGGGCAAGCGGCACGTCGACGAGCGCTCGATCGACGGGCTGCCCGGCTACCAGGGCGCATCGCCCGTGCGCGTAGGCAACGCCGCCTACCGCCAGTTCCAGCTCGACGTCTACGGCGAGGTGGTCGATACGCTCCACCTCGCGCGCTGCGCGGGCCTGCCGCCCGAGCCTCACGCCTGGCGCATCGAGCGCGCCTTGCTCGGCTTCCTGGAGCTGCACTGGCAGCGGCCCGACGAGGGCATCTGGGAGATCCGCGGCCCGAGGCGCCACTTCACCCACTCCAAGGTGATGGCCTGGGTCGCCTTCGACCGCGCCGTGAAGACCGTCGAGCGCTTCGGCCTCGACGGTCCGGTCGCGCACTGGCGGCACGTGCGCGACGTCATCCATGCGCAGGTCTGCGAGCAGGCGTTCGATGCCGAGCGCAACACCTTCGTGCAGTCCTATGGCGCCCGCGCCCTGGATGCGAGCCTGCTGCTCATCCCGCTCGTCGGCTTCCTGCCGGCGAGCGATCCGCGCGTGAAGGGCACGGTGGAGGCGATCGAGCGGGAGCTCCTCGTCGACGGGCTCGTCCAGCGCTACTCCACGGAGAGCGGCGTCGACGGCCTGCCGCCCGGCGAAGGAACGTTCCTGCCGTGCTCCTTCTGGCTCGCGGACAACCTCGCGCTCCTGGGCCGGCGCAAGGACGCCGAGGCGCTCTTCGAGCGGCTGCTCGGGCTCGGCAACGACCTCGGCCTCCTGCCTGAGGAATACGACCCGCGCGAGCGGCGGATGCTCGGCAACTATCCGCAGGCCCTGACGCACGTGGCGCTCGTCAACACCGCACGGCTGCTCTCGCTGCCGCCCCGGGAGCCGCTCCGCTCCGCCGAGGAGGGCGAGCGCCCCGCCGCCGTCGCGGAGCTCTAGGCCGGCAAGGCGCCGGTCAGTGCGGCTCGCCGGCGGCTTCCGGCTGGTAGGGCACGTCGACGATGCGATAGCGCCGCTTGCCGCCGCCGGGCAGCTCCCAGTCGATCGACTGGCCCACGCGCAGGCCGAGGAGCGCGGTGCCGATCGGCACGAGCACGGAGATCCTGCCGGCCGCGATGTCGGCATTGCCGGGATAGACCAGCGTCACCTCGCGGCGCTCGCCCGTGCCTTCGTCCTCGAAGACGACGCGCGAGTTCATCGTCACCACGTCCTTCGGGATCTCTTCTCGCGGCACGACGTTCGCGCGCACGAGCTCCTTCTCGAGGAGATCGAAGCGCTTGCCGGGATACGCCTCGACCAGTTCGAGGAGGCGGTCCATGTCGTGCTGGGTCAGGTAGATCTGCGGAAGGTCGGCCATCCCATTCTCCATTACACAAACACAAGAGTCGCGCTCGGCGCCGCGCGGCGCCTGGGTCCGCGCAGGAGGAACGGCTGCCGCCGCCCGGAGTCTCATCCGGGTGAGCGCGACGATCGTGGCCGCCGTGGACGACTCCCCTGCCTCGCTCCAGGCGGCCCGGCTTCTGGCCGGCTACCGGGGCGATGCGCGCCAACTCGGGATCGTAGCGCTTAATGTGCAAACGCGCCCGCTCGCCCTCTGGCCGCGGCCGGGGGTCGATCCGGCTCGGATCGAGAGCGCTCTCCTCGCGCAGGGCGCCCGCCACCTCGAGCCCGCTTGCAAGCTTCTTGCCGAGGCCGGGCTTGAGCCTGTCAAAGTCGTGCGTGTAGGCGTGCCCGCCGACTGCATCGCCGACGAGGCGATGCGCCGGGGCGCGACGGCGATCGTCATGGGAACCCGCGGCAAGGGCGCGGTGGGCGGCTTTGCCGTGGGGTCCGTCGCGCTGCGGGTGGCGCACCGGGCGCAGACGCCGGTGGTCCTCGTGCAGCCCGACACGCGTCTGCCCGCCGCGCTCGGCGAGCGGGTGCGCGTCCTCGTGCCGCTCGACGGCTCCGCGCAGGCCACCCGGGCCGTGCATCATCTGCTCGCCTGCAGGGACTTTCTCGGGGCGATTTCGCTCGAGCTCCTGCACGTGCGGCCCGCGCACACTCTATGGGAGGAGCTTCAGCAGTCCGACCTCGGGCTGCTCGAGCAGTGGGGAAGCGAGGAAGCCGAGCGGGCAACGCGCGATGCGCGTGCGCTTCTCCATATGGCGCGAATCGACCAGCGCCTGCACGAGACGCAGGGGGACCCGGCGGAGGAGATCGTCCGGTTCGCCGGCGTGCTGGAATGCGAGCTCATCGTGATGGGCACGCGTGGCCTCGGCGCGCTCCACCATGCCCTCATCGGGTCGGTCGCGCTGAAGGTGGCGCACGCGAGCCCCGTCCCTGTAGTTCTCGTCCCCTGAGGTTCTCGTACCCTGAGGTTCTCGTACCCTGAG
>CAYWSG010000049.1:7164-20731 GCA_964461055.1 uncultured Enterobacteriaceae bacterium
CCCTGTAGTTCTCGTCCCCTGAGGTTCTCGTACCCTGAGGTTCTCGTACCCTGAGCGCCTCTTGCGGGCTTAGATCGTCGGCGACTTCCCCACGAGCTGCACGCTGCTCGCCTGCGGGCCCTCGTCGCCCTCCTCGGCGCTGTAGCGCACCTCCGCGCCGGGCTCGAGCCGCTCGAAGTCGCCGTGCAGCACGCTGTTCCGGTGGAAGTACACCTGGCGGTTGTCGGTGGCCGCGCGGATGAACCCGTAGCCCTCGTGGTCGAAGAGCTTCTCCACCAGGCCGCGCGCCTCTCCATCGTGCCGCTTCTCCTCCCCGCGGCGAAGCGCCGCCGTGCGCTTCAGCTGGCGCTCCATGGCGCCGAAGGCCAGGTTGATGAGCGCCGGCAGCTGCGCGTGCATCTCGCGGATGTCTTTCTGCTTCTTCACCGCGAGGTCGTGCTGCGGCGGAAGGCGGACCTCGACCATCACGCCGTAGCGGTTGCCTTTCTGATGGTTCCCGTGCTCCTGCGAGAGCGTCACGTGGCAGCGCGTGATGCCGTCGGCCACGCGCTCGAGCTTCCCGACCCGGTCGGCGATGTAGTTCTCCACCCATTCCGAGCGGTCGACGGCGTGGAACGTGATCTCAGGGGGGATGGTGGGCATCTCCCTTTCCCATCGGTACGCGGACGCCCCGTTCCCGCAACGGCCGTTCCTGTTGTGCGCGGTAGATCGCCTCGTAGTCGGCCGCCATTCGCCCGGCGGCAAACCGCTCCTGCGCGCGGCGACGGCACCGCTTGCGGTCGAGGCGCCTCGCGGCCGCGAGCGCGGCAGCCATGCCGTCGACGTCGACCACGAGAAAGCCCGTGACCCCATCCTCCACGATTTCCGGTGCGCTGCCGCGCGCGAAGGCGACGACCGGCGTGCCCACGAGCATGGCCTCGATCATCACGAGCCCGAACGGCTCGTCCCAGCCCATCGGCATGAGCAGCGCCTCGGCTTGGCCGAGGAGCTCGATCTTCTCGCCCTTGCCGAGCTCGCCCGGCCAGCGCAGCCCCGGCCACGAGAGCCGCGGCGCCAGCTCCTGGGCGAAATAGCGGTCGTAGACCGACTCGCCGTTCCAGTGCGGCGCGCCCATGACGAGCGGCACGCCGGCCTTGCGCGCCGCCTCGATCGCGAGGTGCGGCGCCTTCTCGGGCGCAATGCGTCCGAGAAAGGTGCAGTAGCCGCCGCCCCCCTTGCCGGCCGGATAGTCCCGCGGGTCGAGGCCGTGATGCACGACCGGCAGCGCGCCGAGCTCCGGCAGCAGCTCGGCCTGCCGGCGCGAAATGGCGATGAAGCGCGCGTCCGGGAACCGGCCGTAAAGCTCGACGAGATGCTCCTCGCGCTGGTGGTGGATGGTGAGAACGGGCGGCGCGCCGTCGCCCTCCCTTTCCCAGGCGAGGAGCGCCTCGTGAGAGTTGAGGTGCACGACGTCCGGTCTCCAGCTGCGCAGGTCGCGCAGGGCCCATTCGGCGTGCCGGCGTTCCGTCTCGGAATCCGGTGGCCACACCGGGTGCGGGATGCACGCGCGCAGCGTGCCGGCCGGATGCGAGTCGCCGGTCGCGTAGACGAGGACTTCGTGCCCCCGCTCCACCAGCGCCCTCGCGAGCGCCGCAACGACCAGCTCGGTTCCGCCATAGCCGGGCGGTGGCACGGGAACGGCGCAAGTCGAAACGAGGGCGATCTTCACCGCCCAACGAATGCAAGCTTCGGTCCGGGTACGGCGGTTGCAGGAGCGCGTGCCGCCCGAGCCGGCTCAGCGGTAGCCGCTGCCCGCCTTCACCTTGCCGCGGAACACCCAGTACGACCATGCCGTGTAGCCGAGGACGATCGGCAGGAGGAAGAGCGTCCCGAGGACGAGAAAAGCCTGCGAGTTCGGCGCCGCGGCCGCCTGCCAGAGATCGAAGGTGTAGGGAACCACCATGGGGAAGATGCTGATGGCAAGGCCGAGGTAGGCCATGGCGAAGATGCCGAGCGCCGCGACAAAGGGCGTCGAGTCCCGCCCGCGTGCGAGCGAGCGCCAGAGCAGCACGAACAGGACGAACGTGACGAGCGGCACCGGCCAGAGCCAGAGCGGATGCTCGCCGCCGAACCAGCGCTCGCGGATCTGCGGCTCGATGAGCGGCGTCCACACGCTCACCATGACGACGAAGGCCGCCACGCCGATGGCGAGCTGCCGCGCCTTGCGGCGGGCCCACGCCTGCAGCCCGCCTTCGGTCTTGAGCACCAGCCAGCACGCGCCCAGGAGGCCGTAGCCGGCGACGAGCCCTGCGCCGGTCAGCACCGCGAATGGCGTGAGCCAGCCGAACGTGCCGCCGGCGTAGTCGCGGCCTTCGACCGGGATGCCCTGCACGAACGTGCCCAGCACGATGCCCTGCGAGAACGTCGCCACCAGCGAGCCGGCGAAGAACGAGCGGTCCCAGTAGTGGCGGCGCCGCGAGAGGTGCCGGAACTCGAAGGCGACGCCGCGGAAGACGAGGCCGATCAGCATGAAGAGGATCGGGAAGTAGACCGCCGGGATCACGATCGCGAAGGCGAGCGGAAAGGCGGCGAGCAGCCCGACCCCGCCCAGCACGAGCCACGTCTCGTTGAAGTCCCAGATCGGCGCGACGGAGTCCATCATCGTGTCGCGGCCGGCGTCGTCGGGCGCAAACGGAAAGAGGATCCCGATGCCCAGGTCGAAGCCGTCGAGGAGGACGTACATGAAGACGCCGAAGGCGAGGATGGCGGCCCAGAGCGGAACGAGATCGAGCGCCACCGCTCCTCTCCTAGTTGGTCCGCGTCGCGCCGGAGAGCGGCCGCGCGGCCCTCGGGGCGGGCGCCTCGGGCTCGGGCTCCAGCGCCGCCACAAAGCCCCTGCGCACGAGGCGCCCCATGAAGAAGATGCCCGCCCCGAAAATGAACACGTAGGCCACGACATACACGGCAAGCGAGGCAGCCACGTCGCCCGTGGTGAGCGATGGCGTCACGGCATCGCGCGTGCGCAGCAGCCCGTACACCACCCACGGCTGGCGCCCGACTTCGGTCGTCACCCATCCGGCGAGCACGGCGATGAAGCCGAGCGACGCGGCCGGTATGCACAGCCACTGGAACCGGCGCGCCTGCGCGAGGCGTCCGCGCCGCCACAGCACGAGCCCCGCGAGCGTGAGGCCGAGCATGGCGAGGCCGATGCCCACCATGAGCCGGAACGCGAAGAACGTGATCGCCACCGGCGGCCGGTCCTGCGGCTTCCACTCCTTCAGCCCGGGGATCACCGCGTCGACGTCATGCCCGAGGATGAGCGATCCGAGAAGCGGCACGCCGATCTCCAGGTGATTGCGCTCGGCAGCCTCGTCAGGCCAGGCGAAAAGGAGGATCGGCATGCGGGCCTGCGTCTCCCAGTTGCCTTCCATGGCGGCGAGCTTCGCCGGCTGGTGCTCGAACGTGTTGAGGCCGTGCAGGTCGCCGACCACGACCTGCAGAGGCACGAGCACCGCCAGCAGGCCGAGGCCCATCTTCTGCATGACCAGGCTCTCTTCCTCGTGCCGTCCGCGCCGCAGGCGCCAGGCCGCCACGCCGATCACCACGAACGCGGTCGTGATGAAGAACGCCATCGTGGTATGCACGAGGCGGTACGGAAAGGAAGGATTGAAGACGATCTGCAGCCAGTCCCGGGGAACGAAGCGGCCCTCGACGATGGCGTGGCCGGCCGGCGTCTGCATCCAGCTGTTCGCCGACAGGATCCAGAAGGTCGAGAGCAGCGTGCCCGCCGCCACCATGAGCGCGGCGAAGAAGTGCACCCCCGGCGGCACGCGCTCGCGCCCGAAGAGCAGCACGCCCAGGAACGCGGCCTCGAGGAAGAACGCCGTCAGCACCTCGTAGGCCATCAGCGGACCGAGGACATCGGCCGTGAGGTCGGTGTAGCGGCTCCAGTTGGTGCCGAACTGGAACGGCATCACGATGCCGGAGGCGACGCCCATGCCGAACGACACGGCGAAGATCGGCAGCCAGAACTTCGACAGGCGCAGGAACACCGGCCGGCGGGTGAAGTAGTACGTACCCTCGAGCACCGCGATGTAGGCCGCCAGCCCCACCGTGAACGCCGGCAGCAGGATGTGCATCGCGACGACCCAAGCGAACTGCAGCCGCGAGAGCAGCAGCGCATCGAGCATCAGACGTCCCCGGATCTCGCCATAAGGCAACCCGCATGCTGCCGGACGCGCGCCGAGGAATCCAGTCGGCAGATCCGCTACAGCGTGTAGAGGATCAGCCTCGCCCGCCCATCCGGAGACCACTTATCGCGGCAGCTTGCGAAGCGCGGAACCCTTGTGCATCGCGACGTGGTCGGTCTTGTCGCTCTTGATCTCGTACTGGGGCTCGTCGGGACTGGCGTGGCGCGTGTAGCCCTTGTACTTCGTGTCCTTCGTGTGAACCCGGATGATCCTTCCGCGGACCCGGCCGGCTTCGGAATTCCAACTCACGTGGTCGCCGACCTTGAACCGGCGTGCCTGCTTGGGGGCAGAGCTCTTGCGCGGGCGCGGCTTCGGCGGCATTGCCGCTTAGTTTAAATGGGTTCCTCGTCGGCATCTTCCTGGGCGTAGCCTGGCTTGTCGCGCAGGCGGGTCGCCGAGCTTTCGCTCGGCGGAATGCTGGGATCGGTCGGCGTGGAGCGTTGCGAGCGCGTGGGCCGGTCTTTCATGCCCAGGAGCGCCTGGCTCAGCACGGCACCCGCCACGCCCGCCGCCAGGAGCGACAGTCCGCGTCTCATGAGCGCGGAGGCAGCAAAGGACGTGCCCCGGCTCGGGAGTTCACGGCGAGCGTGAACCGAACGGCCGTGCCGCGCTGCGGCCCGTCGGTAGCGCTTTCCACCCAGATGCGGCCGCCGTGCGCCTCCACGATGCCGCGCGCGATCGGGAGCCCAAGACCCGCCCCGGCGCGCGTGATGGGGTCGGCCTGCCAGAAGCGCTCGAAGAGCCGCGGCAGGCTCGCCGCGGGAATGCCCGGCCCGTTGTCGCTCACCGAGACGAGGAGCCCGTCCTCGTGCAGCTCGGCGCTCACGCGCACGCGCCCGCCCGCCGGGAGGAACTTCAGCGCGTTGCCGATCAGATTCGAGAACACCTGGCCGAGGCGATCCTTGTCGCCGCTCGCGGGCGCGAGCGCCGGGCTGCACTCGCGCTCGAGCGTGACGCGGCGCTCGCGCGCCTGGGCGGCGTGCGCCTCCAGCACGTCCTCGATCAGCCGGTAGAGGTCGACCGCCGAGTGCCGGAGCTCCAGGCGCCCCGCTTCGATGCGCGCGGCATCCAGGAGATCGTTGATCAGGCGATCCATCGCGCCGACCGCCCGCTGCATGCTGACGAGCTTCGCCTCCCGCGCGGGCGCATCGAGGGACCGCCTGAGGAGCGACTCGATCGCGAGGGAGACGCTATTGAGGGGATCGCGCAGGTCGTGCGCGACGATGGAAAGCACCTCGTCGCGGGCGCGCACGGCACGCTCGAGGTCCTGCTGGGCCCGCTTGAGCCCGGTCACGTCCTCCAGCGTGCCGACATAGGCGACCACGCGGTCCGAGACGCGGATCGGGGCGACGCGGCCGCTCACCCAGACGATCTCGCCGCTCGGGTGCACGAAGCGGTAGGTGTCCGACCAGGGCCGCCCGTCGCGCGCGGCGGCGTGCCACGAGCTGACCACCCGCTCGCGGTCGTCCGGGTGCACGGCGTTCGCCCAGCCTCCATGCCTCGCCGCCTCGAGCGTCAGCCCGTGCAGCTCCACGCACCGGGGGTTGTAGAAGACCGGGTCGCCCTGAGGATCCATGACGACGATGCCCAGCGGCGAGACTTCGACCAGCGCTCGCAGCCCGGGCTCTCCCGCCTCGACGGTCTGGAGGGCGCGCAGGAGCGTCTCCATTGCCTGCTTCCCGCAAGTTTCGTGCACGGCCGGCTCCGCCGGCGCTCGTCTACGCCGCGAGGGGATGCGGAGACGCCCGGCCGTCGCTCACCTGGACGTGCAGGCGATGGTCGATGAAGTCGAGCTCGACCTGGAACGCCTTCGTGCCGTGCGGCATGAGCCGGGTGGCAAGGCCTCTTGCCGTCACCCGGAGCGCGACGTGCCACGAATGGGCAACCCAGGGAAGCTGCGCCAGGGGAATCTTGCCCACGACCTGCAGCCACAGATGCAGCGTCGTGCCTGTCGTCGCGAGGGCCCCTCTACTGACTGCCGCCGGGCCAGGCAGCGTTCTTTTCGTATGAACGACGACACCGCGCCTCGTGCTTTGGCGATAGCGCCGGAAGTTTCAGCCGGTTCATGATGCCGCTCGGCACCGGCCTTACCCGCACTTGCAATTTCCTGGAGAAACCATGCGCGCCCCGGCATTTGCGAAGCTTCTCATCCCCGCTCCGCTCGTCATGCTCACTTTGCTTGCCTGCACGAGTACTCCGGATCGCGGCGACGAGGCCGGCAGCGCTTCCGCGGGCGACACGCGACCGCGGCCCTCGGCACAGGTGCGCACGGGAGCGGCCGCGCTCGGCGACGACTGGAGAGGCGATGCGCCGGGTGTCCGACGCCTCATCCGGTCCTCCGACCTGCCGGCGCCCACCATGGCGGTCTCGGATCCCGAAGCGTCGAGCGGAAAGCCGGCGAAGGTGATCCCGAGGCCACAGGGCGCGGCGCCGAAGGTGCCCGAGGGCTTCGCGGTCGACGTGCTCGCCAGCGGATTCAAGCAGCCGCGCAGGTTCCGCATCGCGCCGAATGGCGACGTTTTCCTGTCGGAGAGCGGCGCCGGACGCGTGCTCGTCTTCCCGGCCGCTTCCGTGCGAAGCGCCTCCGTCAAGCCGGAAGTCTTCGCCGAGGGCCTCGACCGCCCGTACGGCATCGCGTTCTATCCGCCCACCGACCCGAAGTACGTCTATGTCGCGGCCGCGAACCAGGTGGTGCGCTACCCGTATCAAAGCGTAACCCGCAAGGCGGCGGGTCCGGCGGAGGTGATCATCGACGGGATCCCGACGAAGCGGCACTGGACGCGCGACCTGGCGATCTCCCAGGACGGGAAGCGTCTCTTCGTCGCCGTCGGCTCGGCGTCGAATCTCGGCGTGAACGGCATGCCCGAGCTGCCGCCCGAAGACATCCGCGCGTTCGAGAAGACGCACGGCCGCGGCGCCGCGTGGGGCGAGGAGACGAATCGCGCGGTGGTGCGCGTGTTCGATCCGGAGGGAAAGAACGTCCGCAACTACGCCACCGGGCTTCGCAACTGCTCGGGCCTCGCGATGCAGCCCGGATCGGACAACCTGTGGTGCGTGGTGAACGAGCGCGACCACCTCGGGCCCGACCTCAACCCCGACTTCATGGTCCGCGTGCAGGACCGCGCCTTCTACGGCTGGCCGTGGTACACCATCGGCAATACTGAGGACCCTGCTCTCAAGGGCGAGCGTCCCGACCTGAAGGGCGAGGCGCGCGTGCCCGAAGTGCTGTTCCAGGCCCACTCCTCCGCGCTCGGCCTCGCGTTCTACGACAGCGACGCCTTTCCGGCCGAGTACCGCGGCGACGCCTTCGTCGCCCTGCACGGCTCGCACACCCGGCCGCAGATGACCGGCTACAAGGTGGTCCGCGTGCGCATGAAGGGCGGCATGCCGACCGGCGAGTACGAGGACTTCATGACCGGCTTCGTGGTCGACAACAGCACCGTCTGGGGCCGGCCCGCCGCGGTCGCGGTCGCGCGGGACGGAACCCTCCTCGTGGCCGACGACGCCAACGGCACGATCTTCCGCGTCACGCGCAAGTGAGCGCGCTCAGGTGTTGGTCTGGTCGGCCGGTACGCCGCCGGGAAGCTCCGCGGCCGGGTCGCCGTCCTGCGAAGCGAAGCTCGCGCCGACCGCATAGGCGCTCATCGAGATCGAGCCGAGCGAGTAGCCGCGCAGGAGCGCCTTCGCCGGCTCCTCCCTGCTCGCGAGGCCGGCGATGTAAAGGAGCGGGATGAAATGATCCGGCGTCGGCACCGCCAGCTCGTAGTCCCGGTGGCCGGCGAGCGAGAGGACGTTGGCGGGATCCGAGGCGAGGATCTCGGCGGTCGCGTCGTCGAAGCGCTGCGCCCAGTCGAAGCCGAAGTCGGGCCGGCTCCAGTCGATGCGCCGCAGGTTGTGCACCACGTTGCCGCTGCCGAGGATCAGGATGCCGCGATCGCGCAGCGGCACGAGCCGGCGCCCGAGCTCGACGTGATACTCGAGCGGCTGGTGACCGTTGATGGAGAGCTGCAGCACGGGCACGTCGGCCTCCGGATACACATGCGCAAGCACGCTCCAGGTCCCATGGTCCAGGCCCCACTCCTCGTGGTCCAGGCCGACCCATGTCGGCTTGAGTACCTCGGCCACCTCTTCGGCGACCTCGGGCGCCCCCGGGGCCGGATACTGGACCGCGAAGAGCTCAGGCGGAAAACCGTAGAAATCGTGGATGGTGCGGGGCTTTTCCATGGCGGTGAGCGCCGTGGCGCCGATGTACCAGTGCGCCGAGATCGCGAGGACCGCGCGCGGGCGCGGCAAGGCCATTCCGATCGCTCGCCAACCCTCCGTATAACGGTTGCGCTCGAGCGTGTTCATGGGGCTGCCGTGCCCGATGAACACCGCCGGCATGCGTTGCGCGCTCATGCGGCTACTTTAAGCAGTGCATCGGCCGCTCGCAACGCGAGCTGCACGGGATAACCCGGAGCGAACTGCTTGCAGTGGCTCCGCATCCGAGGCGTCGCTGACGCCTTCGAAGAGCGGGGTCGAGAGGTACCGCTCTCCGGTATCCGGAAGCATGGCGAGGAGGACCGAGCCTTCCGGCGCCCGCCGCGCGACCTGGAGCGCCGCCGCGCAGCAAGCGGCGGGCCAACGCACATCGGCCCGGGCGCTCGGCGCAGGCGCGCCCTGCTGTGTCGTCCACCTTGTAGTGATCGGAGTGACACAGGATCGGGCGGCCGCCCGACAGAAAGCCCGGCGACCGTTCTCTACTATGCGCGGGACAGGAGAACATCATGGCCGATTCCAGAACGCCCGCAGGTTCCACGATGAGCACCGGCGCGCCGGCGCCGAGCGACCGCAACTCGCTGACGATCGGGCCCGACGGCCCGATCCTGCTGCACGACGTGCATTTCCTCGAGCAGATGGCGCACTTCAACCGCGAGAAGGTGCCCGAGCGCCAGCCGCACGCCAAGGGCGCGGGCGCTTTCGGGGTGTTCAAGACGACCGAAGACGTCTCGCGCTACACCCGCGCGGCGCTGTTTCAGAAGGGCGCGACGACCGAGATGCTCGCGCGCTTCTCCACGGTGGCCGGCGAGATGGGCAGTCCCGACACCTGGCGCGACGTGCGCGGGTTCTCGCTCAAGTTCTACACCGAGGAAGGCAACTATGACCTCGTCGGCAACAACACGCCGATCTTCTTCGTCCGCGACCCGATGAAGTTCCCGCACTTCATCCGCAGCCAGAAGCGCCTGCCCGACTCGGGCCTGCGCGACAACCACATGCAATGGGACTTCTGGACCAGCAATCCCGAGTCGGCGCACCAGGTCACCTACCTGATGGGCGAGCGCGGCCTGCCCCGCTCGTGGCGGCACATGAACGGCTATGGCTCCCACACCTTCATGTGGGTGAATGCCACGGGAGAGCGATTCTGGGTGAAGTATCACTTCCACACCGACCAGGGAATGGCGTTCTTCAGCAACGCGGAAGCCGCCGCGATGGCCGGCTCCGACGCGGACTACCATCGCCGCGATCTCTTCGAGGCGATCGCGCGGGGCGAGCATCCGAGCTGGACGCTGTCCGTGCAGGTCATGCCCTATGCCGAGGCCAAGGACTACCGCATCAATCCGTTCGACCTGACCAAGACCTGGCCGCACAAGGACTATCCCCTGATCAAGGTCGGGACGATGACGCTCGATCGCAACCCGGAGAATTTCTTCGCCCAGATCGAGCAGGCGGCCTTCTCGCCGGGCAACACCGTTCCCGGAATCGGCCTGTCGCTCGACAAGATGCTGCTCGGGCGCGCCTTCGCGTACAACGACGCTCAGCGCAACCGAATCGGCACGAACTTCCACCAGCTGCCGGTCAACCGCCCGAAGGTGCCGGTGAACACCTACATGATGGACGGGCAGATGGCGTACGGGCACAGCGGCGCGGCGCCGGTGTACGCGCCGAACAGCGGCGGCCGCCCTTGGGCCGACGAGACCGGCCGCGTCGCCGATGGCTGGGAAGCCGACGGCGAAATGGTGCGCAGCGCGTACACGCTGCGGCCCGACGACGATGACTTCACTCAGCCGGGGATCCTGGTGCGGGAGGTTTTCAACGACGCGCAGCGGCGCCAGCTCGTCGACACGGTGGCCGGCAGCCTGCTCGGCGGAGTGCGCGAGCCGGTGCTCGGGCGCGCGTTCGAGTACTGGAAGAGCATCGACCCCGAGACGGGCCGGAGGATCGAGGACAAGGTGCGCTCAGGAACGGCACCCAAGCCGGCCGAAGGAATGGGCGAGCGTTGAGGCGATACCTCGAGCGAGGACGGTTTCGGGCAGCCCGAGGAAGTCGCGCCGAGCGCGTTGCTCCTGGCGAGCGAGCCCGGCGGCAATCTGTTCGTCGGCCAGACGCTCGGACCCAACAGCGGCGACGTTATGCCGTAATACACCGACGGAGGCGAGTCGGCGCTGCACACAGGTTGAGCATGTCCGCCCGCTCAAAAAGGGGCTCATGAGCAGCTGGGCGCGCTCCACGTTGAGCGTGAGCTCGCCCGTGCGCAGGTCGATCGAGAAGGCGTTGAGCGCCAGGCGGGCCTCCCGCGGACTGTTCCGCACGTCGATGATCGCGTCGGTCACCGCTGCCTTCTGCGTGTCCACGATGAGGTCGGCGATCCGTCCCGCGCGGTCGCCCTCGCGATGGCGCACGGGCTTGCCGATCAGCTCCGTGGCGCGCAGGAGGTGCGCGGCCGCCGAGGCCCCGGCGCTCGCCGAGGCCGCCGGCGCCTGCACCGGCGAGCCCGGCTCCGAACGCGCGCCGGGCTCGGGCTGGTACTTGCTCCAGTACTCGTCCCGCCACGCCGGCCAGCGTTCCTCCTCGAAGCCGCGCGCCTGCCGCAGGAGCGCCGGGTCGACATCGAGCACCAGGCGCCGCCCGTCCTCGACGGCGAAATCGGCGAGCCGGTAGGCGAACAGGCGCTGCCCGGGCTCGAACCGCCCGTCGTACTCGAGCACGACGAAGGCCACGCGGCCGCTCGCCACGTCGGCCACGAGGTCCTCCACCTCGCCGAGGGTTTCGCCGCCGCGGTTCAGCACCTCCATGCCGAGGAGGCGGGTCGCCCGGAGCGCCGTTCCGCCGCGCACGAGCTGCGCGGCGTCGAACCCGAGCATCGGCGCGCCGGTCTTCGGGTCGAGCCAGAGCGCGCTCATGGGGACGCGAGCCGTGTGCGCGCTGTCGTCCAGGTCGAGCACCACCTCGCGGACCGAGCCGCTCTTCGGCTCGACGGAGAAGTCCTCGATCTCGGCGACGACATTGGCGGCGCGGTCGAAGACCTTCGCGTCGAGGAGCGCGCTCGCCCGCGCGAGGCCGCGCCCGCCCGCAGCCGCTTCGCCCCAATAGGGATGGTCCCAGGCCGGCCACGCGGCATTGTCGAAGGCCTTCGCCTGCGTGAGCTTCTCCCGGTCGATGTCGAGCACGAGCCGGCCGGCGCCGGCGGAGGTGAAGTCGCCGATCGGAAAGGCGAGCCGCTTGCCGCGCAGCTCCGCGATGCCCTCCACCTCCAGCACCGCGAAAAGCACGCGCGCGCGGTCGACGTCGACCACCAGGTCCTCGATCTCGCCGATCGCCCTTCCCTTCGCATTGTCGACGTCCGCGTCGAGGAGCCCCGCGGCGGACCACTCCGCGGCGGCCGGCGGCGAAAGCGTGAGCGCAAGCGCGGCGAGCCCGGAAACGAAGCCCGCCTTCAGCAGGGGGCGCATGGATCCTCCGGTCGGGGGATGAGACGGGCCGCCTCATGCAAAGCGCGTGCCCCCGCGGCGTCGTCCCATGAGGTTTAAGATCACGCCATGATCGAGCTCGTGATCGAGCAGCGCCGCCGGGACCTCGGCGGCTTCGAGGTCGGGCGGGTGCTGCCCTTCGCGAAGCGGCGGATGGTCGGCCCGTTCGTCTTCTTCGACCACATGGGACCGGTCGACTTCCCGTCCGGCATTCCGCGGTCGGTGGACGTGCGCCCGCATCCGCACATCGGCCTCGCCACCCTCACCTACCTCTTCGCGGGCGAGATCATGCATCGCGACAGCGTCGGCTCCGAGCAGCCGATCGTGCCGGGCGAGGTCAACTGGATGGTCGCCGGGCGCGGCATCACGCATTCCGAGCGCTTCGAGCGAGCGCGGCGGGAAGGCGGCCCCATGAACGGCATCCAGGCCTGGATCGCCCTGCCCCGGGAGGAGGAAGAGACCGATCCCGCCTTCTTCCACCACGCTTCGTCCGAGCTGCCGGTGCTCTTTCAGGACGACCGGAACAGCGTCCGGGCGCGCCTCATCGCCGGCGAAGCGATGGGGGTCCGTTCACCCGTGCGCACGCATTCGCCCCTCTTCTACATCCACTGCGAGCTCGCGGCGGGCGCGAGCGCCGAGATGCCGGCGCACTATCCCGAGCGGGCTGCCTATGTCGCCGCAGGCGCGGTGGAAGTCGACGGGACGCGGTTCGCCGAAGGGCGCATGCTCGTCTTTCGGCCGGGCCAGCCGATCCACTTCAGCGCGCCGGAGGGACCGGCCGTCCTCATGCTGCTCGGCGGCGAGCCGGTGGGCGAGCGCTTCATCGAATGGAACTTCGTCTCTTCGTCCAAGGACCGTATCGCCCAGGCAAAGGCCGACTGGCGCGCCGGACGCATGAAGCTCCCGGACCTCGACAGCGGCGAGTTCATTCCCCTGCCGCCCGAGCCCGGTACGCCCGCCAACCCGATGTCGTGAGCGACATCGGGAAGGACTGAATCAGCGGCCGGAGGGCACGGTCTCGCGCGCGGTGCTCGAGTGGTCGTTCGCCTGCGCGGGCGTCGGCATCTCGGTCTGCGCTTCCTTGCGCGTCAGGTCCCGGCTCGGCGAGACGGCTTCGTCGTGGCCCGCGCCGGGCTTTGTGGCGCCGGACTGCGTGGCGCCGGCGCTGGCGGCCTCCGGCTGCGACTTGGGCTGCGCCGTTGCGCCGGCGGCGGTGGCGCCTTTCTCGCCCTTGTTTTTCTTGTAGTTCGCGACTGCGCGGTCCTGCGCCGCCGAGAGGTCTTTCGCCGCTTTGGCCTTCTCGGCGGCGTCCTTCTCCTTCTTCGCTGCAGCAGCCGCCTTCTCTTCTTCCGTGGGTGGCGGAAGCTTGGCATAAGGGGCGGCGATCGTGCCGAGCAGTATGCCCCCGGCGAGCGCGATGAGTATTCTCTTCATGGCCATTCCTTTGTCCGGTTCACTTTCCCTGCACCGCTTTTCCTGGCGTCGCCGGCGGCTGTCCCGCGCCGCCGGTCGCGGCCGGCGCGCCGTAGGCGGTGCCCCAGCCCCAGACTTCCGCACCCTTGCCGCGGCGAAGCACCCGCTCGCGGTAGATGTCGGCGATCACGTCGCCGT
>CAYWSG010000050.1:0-16412 GCA_964461055.1 uncultured Enterobacteriaceae bacterium
GCCGGGGCCGTGGTCGTAGAAGATCTCGCTGCACGGGCCGCAGGGCCCGGTGTCGGCCATCTGCCAGAAGTTGTCCGACTGGTACGGCTGCCCCTTGTCGCCGATGCGCACGCAGCGCTCGGCGGGGATGCCCACGGTCTTCGTCCAGAGGTCGTAGGCCTCGTCGTCGGTGTGGTAGACGGTCGTCCAGAGCCGCTCGGGCGGCAGCTTGTACACCTTCGTGAGCAGCTCCCAGGCGAACTGGATGGCCTCCTTCTTGAAGTAGTCGCCGAAGGAGAAATTGCCGAGCATCTCGAAGAACGTGTGGTGCCGCGCCGTGTAGCCGACGTTCTCGAGGTCGTTGTGCTTGCCGCCGGCGCGCAGCGAGCGCTGGGCGCTCGTGGCTCGCACGTACGGGCGCTTCTCCTTGCCCAGGAACACGTCCTTGAACTGCACCATGCCGGAGTTGGTGAAGAGCAGCGTGGGGTCGTTCGCCGGCACGAGCGGGCTGGAGGGCACCACCGTGTGCCCCTTCGAGCGGAAATACTCGAGGAAGCTCGAGCGGATCTCGTTTGATTTCATTGGGAGAATTTTACTTGAGGGCGCTCGCCTGGCGGGCCGCGAGCGCGTAGATCGTCAGCGAGGGGTTCGCGCCAAGGCCGGTCGGGAAGACCGAGCCGTCGACGATCCGGAGGTTGGCCTTCGGCCCACGCCGGTGCCCATCGAGCTCATGGCGGGAGTGTGCGGCAAAAAGGGCATTCCGGGAGGCCGGCCCGGACGGCACCGGGCCCGGCTTCCCGGAATGCAACGGGGGACGCTTAAGCGTTGATGCGGCCGTACTTCAGGAGTCTCGCCCGCACGGCGCCCATGGTGCGCTCGTGCGCCGAGGCGAGCTCCTGCAGCGCGCGTCCCGCATCGAAAGCGGCGAGGAGCCGTCGGTCCTCTTCTTCCGACCACGGCTCGCCGGTCTTGGGCGGCATCTGCGCCCGCCGGCGCTCGAAGCGCTCCACGCGCTCCAGCGCCGCGGCCGCTTCGTAGAGCGCCCGCACGACCTGCGGCCGCTGGTAGACGCTCTCGGCCGGAAACACCTCCCCGCTTTCCGGATCGACGCCGTTGGCGAGCGAGCGCACCACGGCCAATGCTTCCACTGATTCCATTGGGTTCACCCCCTTTCCACGCAAGGTTGCGTACAGGGATGAACGGGCAGGCCGGTACTGGGGTTTACGGCCAGGAGAACTTTCGTACTTGCAGATAAGAACGTAAAGGCGCTCCTGGTGGCTACTCTTCTTCGAGCCCGGCAAGCGCGCGCTTGATAGCCTCGTAGGAGAAGCCCCTGCCTTGCAGAAAGCGGGCACGCCGCGCGCGCTCTTCGCGCGTAGCCGCTGGCTCCCGGTACTTGCGCGCAAGAATGGCGCGTGCGCGCTCGGCTTCATCGGGAAGCGAGGCAAGGCGCTCGGAGATCTCGTCGGCCACGCCTTTCGCCTTCAGGTCCTGGCGGATGCGCGCGGGCCCGTACTTGCGCCCGAGCACGCGCGCGCGCTCTTCCGCGAAGCGCTCGTCGGAAAGCTGCTTGCGGGCGAGCAGCGCTTCGAGCACCTCTTCGACGGCCGCCGGCGACTCGGCGTGCGGCGCGAGCTTGCGGGCGAGCTCCGCCCGCGAGTGCTCGCGTCGCACGAGGTAGCGCAGCGCGCGCGCCTTCAGCTCGGCCGGGGTGTCGGGCCCGTCCTTGCCGGCCTTGCCGTCCAGGCCGCCTCCCGGGCTAGGCTGCGGCGGAGCCGCCGCGCTTGCGCGTGGGGAGCTGCTCGACCTTCTTGTCCTCGGCCGCCGGCTCGGCGGGAGTCTCCTCGGCCGTCGCCTTGACGCCCGCCTTCTCGCGGATCTTGTCTTCGATCTCGCGCGCAAGCGCGGGGTTCTCCTTGAGGAACTCGCGGCAGTTGTCCTTGCCCTGCCCCAGGCGGTCGCTGTTGTAGATGTACCAGGCGCCCGACTTCTCGAGCACGCCGTACTGCACGCCGAGCTCGAGGATCTCGCCCTCGCGCGAGATGCCCTCGCCGTACATGACATCGAACTCCGCGTTGCGGAACGGCGGCGCCACCTTGTTCTTCACCACCTTGACGCGGGTTTCGGAGCCGATCACCTCGTCGCCCTTCTTGATGGAGCCGATGCGGCGGATGTCCATGCGCACGGACGCATAGAACTTGAGCGCGTTGCCGCCGGTGGTGGTCTCGGGGTTGCCGAACATCACGCCGATCTTCATGCGGATCTGGTTGATGAAGATGACGAGCGTGTTGGTGCGCTTGATGTTGGCGGTGAGCTTGCGCAGCGCCTGGCTCATGAGGCGCGCCTGCAGGCCCATTTGCGGCTCGCCCATCTCGCCCTCGATCTCGGCCTTGGGCGTGAGCGCCGCGACCGAGTCGACGACGATGACGTCGACCGCGCCCGAGCGCACGAGCATGTCGGCGATCTCGAGGGCCTGCTCGCCGGTGTCGGGCTGGGAGATGAGAAGGTCTTCGGTCTTCACTCCCAGCTTGGCGGCGTAGCCGATGTCGAGCGCGTTCTCGGCATCGATGAAGGCGGCGGTGCCGCCCGCCTTCTGCATCTCGGCGATGACCTGCAACGTGAGCGTGGTCTTTCCGGAGGATTCCGGCCCGTAGATCTCGACCACCCGGCCGCGGGGAAGGCCGCCCACGCCCAGGGCGAGGTCGAGCCCGAGGGAGCCCGTGGAGACGACTTCGACGTCCTTTGCCGCGTCGGCGTCCATTTTCATGATGGAGCCCTTGCCGAACTGCTTTTCGATCTGCGAAAGCGCGGCGGCCAGCGCCTTAGACTTGCTATCGTCCATTTGACGTACCTCTTTTTCTAGGTTGTCGGCATCTGCGGCAGGGCAGCAACTACGGCAAGCAGCGGTTCCTGGGCCAACACCGGATACTGTATAAACGTCCAGCCATTGTACGGGTTGACCGCGGCCTGTCAACGCCACGCCGGCCAGGCGCCTGGAGATCGCAAATGACCATGCAAATCCGCGAGATACACACCTTCACGCAGGAGATCGCCGCAGCCGCGGGGCGAGCGGTCGAGCCGGCCGCGCTCCGGGCGGCCGCCTGCGCGGTCCTCGTCAATCCGCGCGCCGGCGCGCCCGCGGGCGACGACTTCGAGGCCTTCGTCGCCGCCTCCGTCGAGGTGGGCGAGATCCTCGCCGGCCGGGCGCTCGCGGCGCTCGGCGGCCGGGCGCCCGTCGCCTACGGCAAGGGCGTGCTGGTCGGCGCCGGCGGCGATCTCGAGCAGGGCGCCTCGATGATTCATTGCCGCATCGGCCTCGCCATGCGCGAGGCGGTCGGCGCGGGCCTCGCGCTCATTCCGGGCAACGCCAAGCTCGCGGCGCCGGGGGCCACCCTCGACATCGTCCTCGGCGGCATCGACGACGCGTGGAACTACGACGCCATGGACACGCTGGAGATCCGCGTGCCGGGCGCGCCGCGCGCCGACGAGTTCGTGCTCGCCGTTGCCTTCGCCACGGGCCGGCCGAACGCGCGCATCCGCGGCGCCGACGAGCGCACCGTGCGCGAGCTCGTGGGCAAGCTCAAGCGGCGTTAGGCTCGGCGCGCGAGGCGCTGTTGTAACATCGCCGCTCTTCATTCGGACCTGACTGGAGATCTTTCCCATGGCGAAAGTCGCATTTCTCGGATTGGGCGTGATGGGCTACCCCATGGCGGGGCACCTGCTGAAGAAGGGCGGCCACGACGTCACGGTCTACAACCGCACCGCGGCGAAGGCCGCGCAGTGGACCAAGGCGTATGGCGGCAAGAGCGCGGCCACGCCGCGCGAGGCCGCCAAGGACTGCGACTTCGTCATGATGTGCGTCGGCAACGACGACGACGTGCGCTCGGTCGTGTACGGCGAGAACGGCGCGCTCGCGGGCATGAAGAAAGGCGCGATCCTCGTCGACCACACCACCGCCTCGGCGATCCTCGCGCGCGAGCTCTTCGAGAAGGCGAAGGAGAAAGGCATCGGCTTCGTCGACGCGCCCGTCTCCGGCGGCCAGGCCGGGGCCGAGAACGGGCAGCTCGGCATCATGTGCGGCGGCGAGCCGGCGACCTTCGAGAAAGCGAAGCCGGTGATCGACGTCTACGCCAAGATGGCGGCGCTCGTCGGCGGGCCCGGCGCGGGGCAGCTCACCAAGATGGTGAACCAGATCTGCATCGCCGGCCTCGTCCAGGGCCTCTCGGAAGGCCTCGCCTTCGCCAAGCGCGCGGGCCTCGACATCGAAAAGGTGATTTCGGTCATCTCCAAGGGCGCCGCCCAGTCCTGGCAGATGGAGAACCGCTGGAAGCAGATGAACGAGGTGAAGTTCGACGGCTTCGGCTTCGCCGTCGACTGGATGCGCAAGGACCTCGGCATCTGCCTCGAGGAGGCCAAGAAGAACGGCGCCCGCCTCCCCGTCACCGCGCTCGTCGATCAGTACTACGCCCATATCCAGGCGCGCGGCGGCAACCGCTGGGACACCTCCTCCCTCATGCACCTCCTCATGAAGGACTAGTCCTCCCCCGAAAAAGGGGTCAGAGCAATTTACGGAAAACGGAAGCCCCGGCGAGCGAAACCTTTTTCCGTGGTGTGCGTTGAAGGAGGCATGCCAAGTCCGGTTCTCGATGCTGCATGGCCCGGCCGCCGCGACTAGAGGTGGCCGGCATCCCTTTGCATATCGTGCAGCGGGGCGTCAATCGCGCCCCGTGCTTCTTTGCCGACACCGACAGGCGCTTTTACCTCAAGTGCCTTGCAAAGGCGTCCCGCGCGCGCGGTTGTGCGGTGCACGCCTATGTCCTCATGGGCAACCACGTGCACCTTCTGATCACGCCACACGAGAAGGGCGCCGCGTCCGCCATGCTGCAGGACGTCGGCCGGAGGTACGTTCGGATCATCAACGCCGTGCACGGTCGCACGGGCACGCTGTGGGAAGGGCGCTACAAGTCTGCACTGGTGGACACCGAGACGTACTTCCTCAACTGCCATCGCTACATCGAATCCAATCCGGTGCGGGCTGGAATGGCGCCGCACGAGGCCGCCTATCCCTGGTCCAGCCATGCGCACTACGCCATGGGAGAGCCCAATCCGCTGATCACGGAACATGCCGTATACGTAGCGCTGGGAGCCACTTCGGAAGAGCGGCGCAACGCCTATCGCGAGCTCTTCAGGAAGAGCTTGAGCGCCGAAGCGCTGGACTACATCCGGAAAGCCACCCAATCAGGCGCGGCGCTCGGGGGCGAGCCCTTCTTGCAGCGTCTTTCCTCGGAGCTTGGACGCAGCGTCCGAGTGCCTCCTCGCGGACGGCCGGTATCAGAGGCAGCCGATTCCCGGGTTTCCCGTAAATTGTTCTGACCCCTTTTTCGGGGTTGCTATCGCCGGAAGACGAGGAGGCGGTTGTTGGCGGGCATGGGGTTGTCTTCGGCGAGGGCGAGGCCGTGGCGCTCGCCGAGGGGGCGGATGTCGTCCATGTCGCGCACGCCGCTTTCGGGATCGCGCGCGCGCAGCATGGCGTCGAAGCGCGCGTTGCTCCCGGCGGTGTGCTTGCGGCCGTAGCTGAACGGCCCGTAAAGACAGAAGACGCGAAGGGACGGCATGGCCGCGACGCCGGCGAACATGCGCTCCACCTGCGGCCAGGACATGATGTGCGCGGTGTTGGCGGAGAAGGCGGCGTCGGCATCCACGGCGGGCCAGGGCTTGTCGACGTCGAGCTCGATCGGCTCGACGCCCCACTCTCGAATACCGGGCAGGTGCTCGGCCACGTCGCTCGCCTGCCACTCGAGGTGCGCAAGCGCGGCGGAGAAATAGGCGGCGTGCTGCCCGGTGCCCGAGCCGATCTCGAGCACGCGGCGGCGGTCGGCAAGAACGCGCTTCAGCACCTCGAGGATGGGCTCGCGGTTCCGCTCGCACGCCTCGGAGAACGGCTTCATCGCGCCTCGGCGCTCTCGCGCTGCAGCCGCCACGTGGCCCAGGGCCCGAGGGCGGCGCCGAGCCCCAGCGTCGTCCACGCGAGGCCCCAGGCGAAGGGCTCGCTCGAGCCGCGCCCGCCGCCGGCGGCATCGAGCGCCACGCCGAAGGCCACCGGGCTCACGACGCCGGCACCGAAGCCGAGCACCGAGCGCACGGCGAAGGCGACGCCGATGTGATGCGCGGGGACGGACTCTGCGAGCACGGTGGAATGCGTGGACGAATCGGCGATGGCCGCGACATTGTAGAGGCAGGCGACGACGACCAGGACGACGAGCGGCAGCGCCATCAGCCAGCCGATGGAAAGGGAGAGCGCGAGGCTCGCGCAGGACCAGAGCAGGATCGATTGCGTGCGGCCCCAGCGATCGGCCATGACGCCGCCGGCGATCGAGCCGCCGATGTTGGCGACGTAGGTGACGCCGGTGAGGAGGAGCGCGAGCGACGAGGCCGTTTCCACGGCGCCGCCGTGGACGAGGAGCGCCGCCGTCAGGAAGGCGGGCAGCCAGGCCCACAGGCCCAGGAGCTCCCAGTTGTGCGCGGTATAGCCCCAGACCGAAAGCATGCCGCGCCGGTTCCGCCACACCGCCGGAATGGACGCGAGGAGCGACTCGCCGGCGGGGCGCGCATGAATGCGGTTTGGCGTGCGCTTGAGCGCGTACAGGCCGAGCAGCCACGCCGCGAGCGGCAGGGAGGCGACGAGCGCGAGCGCGCCGCGCCAGTCGGTGAACTTGAGCGCGAGCCCGGCCACGGCGAGGGAGAGCGCGTAGCCCGCGCTCGAGGCGGCGATGAGATAGCCCATCGCCCGCCCGCGCCGCTCGCGCGCCACGTGCTCGCTGATCAACGCGAGCGCCGGCGTATAGCTACCGCCCTGGCACAGGCCGGTGAGCGCATGAAGCCACACCGCGGACCAGAAGCCATCGGCGAAGAGCACGAACGCCCAGGGACTGAGGAACGCGGCGACGCCCGTGGTGAGATACGCGCGCTTCGCGCCGAAGTGATCGGCGATGAATCCCACGAGGAAAAGCGAAGCGAGGTAGCCGAGGTGGAAGGCGGCCTGCACCGTGCCCGCCTCGCGCGCGCTGAGCCCCCACTCGGCCTGCGTGAGCGGCAGCACCGCCGAATAGGCGACGAACCAGGTGGCCGCGAGGACCCGGCTCGAGCAGAGCGCCGCGAGCCAGGCGCCCGAGCCAGGCGAGAGTCTGCTCAGGATCTTCTTCCCGGACGAGTCGTTCGGCCGGGATTATCCGCTAGAGCGCGGTCGCCAGGCGCACCGGGATGCGGCGGCGCCCGAAGGGCTTCTCGAACTTCTCGAATCGTCCCGCGAGCCTCGTGCCGCAGAACCGGCACGCGCCGTCCTCGGCGAGGTGATAGCCGCGGATGGCGTGCCAGTCGCGCACGATGACCGCGTTCTCGCACGAAGGACAGTAGGTCGAGCCGCCCGCCTCGTCGTGCACGTTGCCGGTGTACACGTAGTTGAGCCCGGCGAGCTGTGCGATCTCGCGCGCGCGGGTCAGCGTTGCGGCGGGGGTGGGCCCGACGTCGTCCATCTTCCAGTCGGGATGGAAAGCCGTGAAGTGCAGCGGCACGTCCGGCCCCAGGTTCTCGCGGATCCACTTGCATTGCGCACGCAGCTCCGCGTCCGAGTCGTTCTTGCCCGGAATGAGGAGCGTGGTGATCTCGGTCCAGACCGGCGTTTCCTTGACGAGGTAGACCAGCGTGTCGAGCACCGGCTGCAGCCGGCCGCCGCAGATCCGGTAATAGAAGTCGTCGGTGAAGGCCTTGAGGTCGACGTTCGCGGCGTCCATCTTCGCGTAGAACTCCCGCCGCGGCGCATCGTGCATGTAGCCGGCCGTGACGGCGACGGTCTTGACGCCGCGCGCGTGGCAGGCATCGGCGATGTCCATCGCGTACTCGGCGAAGATCACCGGGTCGTTGTAGGTGAACGCCACGGACTTGCAGCCGAGCTCGAGCGCCGCGCGCGCGATCGCCTCCGGGCTCGCGCGGTCCTGCAGGCGGTCCATCTCGCGCGACTTGGAGATGTCCCAGTTCTGGCAGAACTTGCAGGCGAGGTTGCAGCCGGCGGTGCCGAAGGAAAGGATGCTCGAGCCGGGGTGGAAATGGTTGAGCGGCTTCTTCTCGATCGGGTCGACGCAGAAGCCGGAGGAGCGCCCGTAGGTGGTGAGCACCATCCGGCCCGCCTCGTTCTTGCGCACGAAGCAGAGCCCGCGCTGCCCCTCGTGCAGCTTGCAGTCGCGCGGACAGAGGTCGCACTGCACGCGCCCGTCGGGCAACGCGTGCCACCAGCGCCCGGGGTGATGATTCTCTAATGCCTGTCGGTCTCTTTCCATTTTGCGACCCGATAGCGGGCGATCTTGCAGCGTGAGAGCCGCGTGTCGGCAGGCAGGCCGGCCTTCTTCACGAGCTCGCCGAGGAACCGGCGCTTGTCGGGAAGGCTCTCCCACACCTGCGGAAGGAAGGTGGCGCGCCGTCCCGCATGCTCGAGGATCACGCCGTCCTCGCCGGCGACGACCTGGCTGAGGAGGTCGTCCTCGTCCGCGAAGCGCATCGGCCGCGGCGCGGAGAGAAGCGATACCTCGACGCGGACTTCGGGCCATTCGGCTGCGGCGAGCGGCGCGAAGCGGGGATCGCGGAAGGCGGCGCCGAGCGCATTGTGCGCCACGTCCTCGACGAGGGGCCGCGCCGCCTGCAGGCTGCCCACGCAGCCGCGCAACGCGCCGCGCCTCATCAGGGTGACGAAGGTCGCGCCCGACTGCAGGAGCCAGGGCAGGCTCGCCTTCTCCGCCGAGCTCCCGCCCAGGCGCTCGTCGATCGCCGAGCGCGCCATGGCGAGCAGCGTGGCGCCTGCCGCCTCGAGCGACACCTCGGCGCCCGGCTCGTAGAGGGCAAAGGACGAGTAGCCGACGACGCGATCCTTGCCGCCGGCCGTGTCGCCGGAGTTGCCGGCGGCGAGCAGCCGGATCGAGAGCCCCTTGCGGCGGGCGAGCCAGAGGAGGCCGTTGAGCGGCGTCGCCCCGCAGGCCTCCTCGTGGTCGATATCGGTCGAAAAGGACGCGATGCGCTCGAGCGTCGAGCCGTCGATGGCCTTCGCCTGCGAGTAAGCGTGGTAGTGCGAAAGGTCGGTCGAGAGCACGACGAGCGTCTCGGGCCCGCCCCACAGACGCTCGATGACCTCGCCCACCTCCTGGACGCTCGCCATCCCGACGGCGAGCGGCACGATGCTGAACGCCCCGAGGGCGTGCTGCAGGAAGGGCAGCTGAACCTCGAGGGAATGCTCGAGCGCGTGCGCCGGAGCGCTCGTGACGACCTGCGGCAGCGACTGCAGAAGCGTGCGCGCCTCCGCGTCCACCGGAATGCGGCCGAGCGGCGTATCGAAAGCTTCCGCCGCCGGGAGCGCGAGGCCACGCACGGGCACGCGGTGCACGGGCCCGAGCAGGACCACCCGGCGGGCGATGCCGCGCGCCGGGCGCAGGGCGTCGTAGGCGTGCGCCGCGACGCCGCCGGAATAGATGTAGCCCGCATGCGGCACGATGACCGCCTTGGGAAAGTCGAGTCGCGGCGCGAGCTCGGGAACCTCGGCGAAGAGATCGTCGAGCTCCCTGGCGAGCGCGCCTTGCTCGCCGGGATAGAAGAGCCCCGCTACGGCAGGGGGACGGACGGTGGCCATGCAGTCATGTGAGGGCGGCCTCAGGCCGCGTCAAGCAATTCCAGCACTTTTTCAAGGGCGTGCACAACGGACTGGCGCCGCACTGCCTGCCGGTCGCCGTCGAAGCGGCGGGTCTCGCTGACGGGCCCGGCGCCGGCCCTTGCCCAGCCGAAGCACACGGTCCCCACCGGCTTCGCCGCGCTTCCCCCCGTGGGCCCGGCGATGCCCGTGATGGCGAGCGCGATCGTTCCCTTGCTCCTTGCGAGCGCACCCTGCGCCATCTCACGGGCGGTTTCCTCGCTGACCGCGCCGTGGCGCTGCAACGTGGCCGGACGCACGCCAAGGAGCTCCATCTTCGCGTCGTTCGAGTAGGTCACGAGCCCGCGCTCGAACCAGTCGGAGGAGCCGGCCACGGAGGTGACGACCTGGGCCACCCAGCCGCCCGTGCAGGACTCCGCCGTCACGAGGCGCGCCCCCGCCGCCTTCAGCGCCTCGCCCACCTTTCGCGCGAGCGCGTCCATCAGGCGAGGAGCCGCTGAAAAACGGCGAGGCACAGGAGCGCGCAGCCCGCCGCGACAAGGTCGTCCACCATCACGCCGAAGCCGCCGCGGAAGCGGCGCTCGAGCCAGCGGATGGGCGGCGGCTTCAGGATGTCGAAGAAGCGGAAGAGCACGAAGGCGCCCACCTGCCAGACGAGGCTCGCCGGCACGATCGCGAGCATGAGCAGGAACGCGACGAACTCGTCCCAGACCATGGCGCTGTGGTCGTGCGCGCCCAGGCGCCAGCCCGTGCGTGCGCAGGCCCACACGCCGATGGCGAACAAGGCCGCAATCAGGACGAGCGCCGAAGGACCGACCTCGGGCCCGGCGAAGAGCGCCGCGCCGACCGGCCAGGCGAGGAGCGTCCCGAACGTTCCGGGCGCGAAGGGCGCGAGGCCCGCGCCGAAGCCGAGCGCCACCGCGTGGGCCGGATGCGAGCAGGCAAAGCGAAGGTCGGGCCGAACGCGCATCATCGGGCGAAATGGTCGTAGCCGCCGCCGAAGTCGATCAGCCGGCCCCCGGCGTCCTCGATCCGCAAGCCGGGCTCGGCCTCGATGACGCCGATGCGGGTCAGCGGAAGGTCGAGCGCGCGGCCGAGCTCCCCGAGGGCGCCGGCATGGGCGTCGGGCGCCGTGAAGACGAGCTCGTAGTCGTCGCCGCCGGAAAGCACGCAGCGGCGCTCGGTGTTCGGCTCGTTGAGGCCGGCGAACGCCTCGTCCTTCGGAATGCGCTCGTACGCGATGCGGGCACCGACGGCGGAGCGCTCGAGGAGGTGGCACAGGTCGCCGGCGAGGCCGTCCGAGACATCGATGGCCGCGCTCGCGATGCCGCGCAGCCCCTCGCCGAGGGCGACCCGCGGCTCGGGCCGGTGCAGCCGCCGGGTGGCGCCTTCGAGCTCCGGGTGCACGAGGGCAAGCGCCGCGCCGCCCACCGCGCCGGAGACCCAGACGCCGTCGCCCGGCCTCGCGCCGGCGCGGCCGAGCGCCCGGCCCGATGGCGCCTCGCCCATCGCGGTGATCGCGATCGTCAAAAGCGGCCCGCGCGTGGTGTCGCCGCCCACGAGCTCGATGTCGAAGCGGTCGGCGAGCGCGAAGAGCCCTTCGGTGAAGGCCGCGAGCCAGGCTTCGTCCGCCTCGCGCAGCGCGATGGCGAGCATGAACCAGCGCGGCGTCGCGCCGCCTGCGGCGAGATCGGAGAGGTTCACCGCGAGCGCCTTGTGCCCGAGGCTGCGGGGATCGGCGCCGGGGAAGAAGTGGCGCCCCTCGAGGAGCATGTCGGCGGTGAGGACGAGCTCGCTTCCGGGCGCCGGTGCGACCCGGGCGCAGTCGTCGCCGACGCCCTGGAGCGCCCGCCGCGGCGCGCGCGTGAAGTACCGCCCGATGAGCTCGAACTCGTTCAGCTGCCGCGTCTCGCCTTCGCCACTTCCTCGGGGCGCAGCGCTTCCGCGACCCGCTCCAGCACCCCGTTCACGAAGCGATGGCCTTCGCTCGCGCCGAAGCTCTTGCCGAGCTCGACCGCCTCGTTGATGACGACCTTGAAGGGGGTCTCGGGATGCGCGCGCAGCTCGAAGGCGCCGATGTACAGGATGGCGCGCTCCACCGGCGAGAGCCGCTCGAAGGGCCGGTCGATGTGGCGGGCGATCAGGTCCTTGAGCGCTTCCTCCTCTTCGCGCACGCCGCGCACGATCGACTCGGCGAGCGCCTGGTCGGAGCGCTCGAAGCCCTCGTTGCCCTTCATCTCCTCGAGCACGTCGCCGCCCGAAAGCTGCCAGGCGTAGAGCGACTGCAGCGCCACTTCGCGCGACTGGCGGCGCGCGCGCTTCATTTGAGCTCCGCCCGGTGCCGGGCCATCTCGAGCGCGACGCGCACGGCCTCCGCGCCCTTGTCGAGCCGCGCGCGCGCCTGCGCCTCGTCGTTCGTCGTGAGGATGCCGTTGCCGACGGGCAGGCCGTATTGCAGGGCGACGTCCATGACGCCCCGCGCCGACTCGTTGCACACCACCTCGAAGTGATAGGTCTCGCCGCGGATCACGCAGCCGACCGCCGCGAGCGCGTCAAAGCGACCCGTTTGCGCGAGCCACTGCAGCGCGACGGGGATCTCGAGCGCGCCCGGGACGCTCATCACGGTGGCGGCCGCGCCGAGACGCTCGGCCTCGCGCCTCGCGCGCGCCAGGAGCTCGGCGGCGATCTCCTCGTTGAACCGGCTCGCGACGATGCCAAGTCGCATGGCGCTAGCCGCCGCGGCGCTCCGCGTAGCCCGTGACCTCCAGCCCGAAGCCGGCCATGCTCGGCATCTTGCGCGGGGCCGCCATGAGGCGCATGCGGCCCACCCCGAGGTCGCGCAGGATCTGCGCGCCGATGCCGTAGAGGCGCAGGTCCATGGAGCGGCCGGCCCTGGCCGGCGCGGCGCCGGCGAGCTTCGCCTCGAGGGCGCCGCCCGCCTGGTTGCAGTTCATGAGCACCACGACGCCCGCCGGCGCGGCGCGCACGGCCTGGAGCGCCTCGCCGACGCCCCACGAGTGCGCTCCCTTGCCGGCGTCGAGAAGATCGAGGACGGTGAGCGGCTCGTGCACCCGGACGAGTGTCTCCTCCTTCTCGCTCACGTTTCCGTGCACGAGCGCGAGATGGAGCGCGCCCACCGCGAGGTCGCGGTAGGACACGAGGGAAAACTCGCCCCACGGCGTGTCGATGGGCCGCTGCGACACGCGCCGGATGAGCGACTCGTTGCGGCTGCGGTACTCGATGAGATCGGCGATGGTGCCGATCTTCAGCCGGTGCTGCGCGGCGAACTCCAGCAGGTCGGGAAGCCGCGCCATCGTGCCGTCGTCGCGCATGATCTCGCAGAGCACCGCCGCAGGCGTGAGCCCGGCGAGCCGCGCGAGGTCGCAGCACGCCTCCGTATGGCCCGCGCGAACGAGCACGCCGCCGGGCTGGGCGATGAGCGGAAAGACGTGCCCGGGCTGCACGATGTCCTCGGGGCGCGCTTCCGGGGACGCGGCGACCTTGATCGTGAGGGCCCTGTCGTGCGCGGAGATGCCGGTGGAGATGCCCTCGGCCGCCTCGATCGAGACGGTGAAGTTGGTGCCGTGGCGCGAGCGGTTCTGCTCGACCATGGGGCGCAGGCCCAGGCGCTCGGCGTGCGCCTCGGTGATCGGCATGCAGACGAGGCCGCGCCCGAAGCGGGCGAGAAAGTTGATCTTCTCGGCGGAAACGAACTCGGCGGCGAAGACGAGGTCGCCCTCGTTCTCGCGGTCCTCGTCGTCCACCAGAATGACGATCTCGCCGCCGCGCACGGCGGCGATGATGTCGGCAATCGGGCTGATGGCGGCGGCTTCCCTGCGCATGGGCCGATTTTACGCGCGCAGCAGGAAGTTGGCCGCGCGGGCCGCTACTTCTGCGCCGCTTCCTGCGCGCCTTCTTCCGCCGGCGCCGCAGCGGGCGTGTCCGGAGCCGCCGCGGCCGCGCCCGTGTCGATGGTCGCGCCGATGCGCTCGCGGATGCGCGCGGACTTGCCGGAGCGCTCGCGCAGGTAGTAGAGCTTGGCGCGGCGCACCTCGCCCTTGCGCTTGACCTCGATCGAGGCGATGAGCGGCGAGTAGGTCTGGAACGTGCGCTCCACGCCCTCGCCCGAGGAGATCTTGCGCACGATGAACGACGAGTTGAGGCCGCGGTTGCGCTTGGCGATCACCATGCCCTCGAAGGCCTGCGAGCGCCGGCGCTCGCCCTCGACCACGTTCACGTTGACGACGACCGTGTCGCCGGGCGAGAAGTCGGGAATCGACTTCTTCAGCCGCTTGATTTCTTCCTGCTCGAGAGTCTGGATGAGGTTCATGGTTGCGCTCCGCTTTCGTCTGACTGTTCGTGCTCCCGCCGGAATTCCTCCAGCAGCTTCCTTTCCTCTTCGCTCAGGGGCCGGCCCTCGAGGAGGTCCGGCCGCCGGAGCCATGTCCTTCCGAGCGCCTGCTTCAGCCGCCAGCGCCGGATGTTGCCGTGGTGGCCGGAAAGCAGCACTTCCGGCACCGCTACTTCGATTCCATCCACCGGCCAGCGCTCCGGCCGGGTGTACTGCGGGCAATCGAGCAGCCCGTCGGCGAAGGACTCCTCCACCGCCGAGGCCTCGTCGCCGAGCGCCCCGGGAAGCTGCCGCACCACGGCGTCGATGAGCGCCATGGCCGCGAGCTCCCCGCCCGAGAGGACGAAATCGCCGATGGACAGCTCTTCGTCCACCCGCCGCTCGAGCAGCCGCTCGTCGACGCCCTCGTACCTGCCGCAAAGGAGCGTAAGCGCCCGCTCCTTGGCCAATTCCATCACCCTGCGGTGGTCGAGCCTCCGCCCCTGCGGCGAGAGGTAGATCACCCGGCCGCCACCCGCGGCCTTCGCCGCGCGCAGCGCCTGCTCGAGCGGCTCGGCCAGCATGACCATGCCCGGGCCGCCGCCGAACGGACGGTCATCGACCGTCCGATAGCTGTTCGTCGTGAAATCCCGCGGATTCCACAACGCCAGGCTCCACAGCCCGCGCTCGAGCGCGCGGCTCGTGATGCCGCTTTCGGTGAGCGCCCGGAACATTTCCGGGAAAATCGTCACCACGTCGAAGCGCGTCACCAGTCCGCGCCCCACGCCACCGTCACCCGGCCGCTTTGGAGGTCCACCGCCTTGACCACCGCGGGCACCCAGGGCAGCAGCCGTTTCCTGCCCTCTTCACTCACTTCCATCACGTCCTGCGCGCCGTTGAAGAAAAGCCGCCGGATCGTGCCGAGCGTCTCGCCCTCCTCGTTCACCACTTCCAGCCCGACCAGATCGGCGAAGTAGTAATGACCTTCGCCCGGGTCGGGCAGGGCGTCGCGCCGAACAGCGACCGGCGCGCCCTTCAATTCCAGTGCCTGCTCGCGCGTCGCGAGTCCTTCCAGCCTGGCAAGGACCGTGGCGCCGTGCGCTTTCGCTTCCAGCACCCGGTACCGCTGCCCGCCGATCCACCATTGCGGCACCTGCGTCAGGACATCCTGCGCCCCTCCGTCGGGCGCCACCTTTACCCAGCCGCGCACGCCGTAGGCACCGGCCACGCGGCCCATCTCCACCCGCCGCTCAGCCGGGGAATTCAGGCCGCCTTCTTGGCGAACTGCTTGACCAGGCGCCGCGCCGTGGGCGAGAGCTGCGCGCCCTTTTCCGTCCAGTGCTTGACCCGCTCCATGTTGACGCGCAGCGCCTCGCGCCCCTCGGGAGCCTTCGGGTCGTAGAACCCGAGCCGCTCGATGAACTTGCCCTGCGCATTCCTGCGCGAGTCGGCCACCACCACGTGGTAGAAGGGCCGCTTGTTCGCGCCGCCGCGCGCCAGTCGAATCACCACCATTGGATATCGCCCTGCATCCGGTTGAAAGGCGCGCATTATACGGGGAAAGATAAAGAGTACAATCGCAACATTGTCACAAGAGATCCCCGTTCTCCCGAGCCACCCGCCCCTTTTTCCTCGCCATGCCCACGATCCGGATCGACGACGAGGTGTTCGCCGGCCTGAAGAAGCTCGCCGAGCCGCTCGTCGACACGCCCAACGCCGTCATCCGCCGGCTGCTGGAGGAAAAGGGTTTGGTCCAAGCGCGACAACCCGCTCCGCCAAGCAAGGTGTCAAAGAGGAAGGAACAAAGCGAAAAGCCTTTCCCGGAGCAGACGCCGCAGTCGGTGTACGAGGAGAACCTGCTCGCGGTCCTCGCCGATCAGTTCGGCGGCCGCGGCAGCAAGAAGGACGTCACCCTGGCAGTGGTGGAGCGCATGATGAAGCGCGGGCTCATTCCGCCCGGGGACCTCGAGTTCGTCGCCACCGGCGAGACGAAGGCCGAGAACAAGATCTCCTGGGGCCGCAACGCGCTCAAGGAGCGCGGCCTCATCCGCGGCGATGCGCCGCGCGGCGTGTGGGAGCTCACGCCCGAAGGGCGCGCTACTTCGCGTTCAGCTCGTCGTCCTTGAAGTACTTGGTGCCCTGGAGGGTGGCCTCGAGGGCGAGGCCGTTCTCGGTCAGCTGGTAGAGCTCCACGCCCGGCGCCACCGTGATGGCCCCTTCGGCCGCGCCGCCCTCGTCGCCCGCCTTCGCCACGGCATTGGCATGCGCGCCGCCTTCCCAGCCGTCCTCCACGAAGTCGGTGAATCCCTTCTTTGTCCTGAAAATGAAGACGCCGCGAAAATCCTTCACGCCGAGGCCCAGGGCGATGCCGCCGGAGGCCATGTTCATATAGATGTCGCGGCCCGTGCGGTTGTC
>CAYWSG010000050.1:16512-20498 GCA_964461055.1 uncultured Enterobacteriaceae bacterium
CAAAAGCCTCGTCCCGAATGACAAGACGTTCTCCCTTGTTGCTACCGCATGCCGGGAAGCATGCCTTTCATGTTGCGCATCATGCGCTGGAGATTCCCGCCCTTCATCATCTTCATCATCTTCTGCATCTGCCCGAACTGGTTGAGCAGCTGGTTCACCGCCTGCACCGGCACGCCGGCGCCGGCGGCGATGCGGCGCTTCCTCGAGGCCTTGATGAGCTCGGGCTTCGCTCGCTCCTGCGGCGTCATCGAGTTGATGATGCCCTCGATGCGGCGGATCTGCGTGTCGTCCTGCAGCTTCGCCGGATCGACGTTGCCCACGAGCTGCGCGGGCAGCTTGTCCATGAGCGAGGCGACGCCGCCCATCTTCTTCATCTGCGTGATCTGCGCCTTGAAGTCCTCCAGATCGAAGCCCTTGCCCTTGCGGACCTTCTCGGCGAGCTTCTTCGCCTCGTCGAGGTCGACCTTGGCATGCGCTTCCTCGACGAGCGAGAGGATGTCGCCCATGCCGAGGATGCGCGAAGCCATGCGCTCCGGATGGAAGGGCTCGAGGCCCGTCAGCTTCTCGGCCACGCCGGCGAACTTGATCGGCTTGCCCGTCACGTGGCGCACCGAGAGCGCGGCGCCGCCGCGCGCGTCGCCGTCGAGCTTGGTGAGGATGACGCCGGTGAGCGGCAGGCGCTCGTTGAAGGCCTTGGCGACGTTCACGGCGTCCTGGCCCTGCATGGCGTCGACGACGAAGAGCGTCTCGACCGGGTTCAGCGCCGCGTGCAGGGCCGCGATCTCGCGCATCATTTCCTCGTCGATCGCGAGACGGCCCGCGGTGTCGACGATCAGCACGTCGAGATAGTGCGTCCTCGCGTGCTCGAGGGCGCGCCTCGCGATGTCGACCGGCTTTTCCTGCGCGGACGACGGGATCCACTCCGCGCCCGCCTGCCCGGCAACCGTCTTCAGCTGCTCGATCGCGGCCGGCCGGTAGACGTCGGCGGACACGAGTCCGACCTTCTTGCGGCTCCCGACGAGGAGCCGCGCGAGCTTCGCGCTCGTGGTCGTCTTGCCCGAGCCCTGCAGGCCGGCCATGAGGATCACCGCCGGCGGCTGCGCGGCGAGATCGAGGCCGACGTTGGCCTCGCCCATGAGCGCCGTGAGCTCGCGGTGCACGACGCCCACCAGCGCCTGTCCGGGGGTCAGGCTGCCGACCACCTCCTCGCCGAGCGCCTTGGCGCGCACCGACTCGATGAAGTGCTTGACGACCGGCAGCGCCACGTCGGCCTCGAGGAGCGCGACGCGCACCTCGCGCAATGCTTCCTGGATGTTCGCTTCGGTGAGGCGGGCTTCCCCGCGCATGCGCTTGGCGATCTTCGCGAGGCGCGCGGTGAGGTTATCGAGCATCGGACTCCGGAACCGGGACGAGGTGGGGCGGGTGATACACTGGAATGGTGCCTGACATTGTAATTCACGTCATCGCATCGGCCCTGTACCTGGGTCTTGCCTGGCACTTCTGGCGCACGCGGTGGCACCGCCCGGCCACGGCGATGGCGGGCGCCGGCGCCCCGGCGGCCTCCGGGCCCGGATTGCAGTCCTGGGAGCGCGCCGCCGTCCTCCTTCCGCTCGCGCTGCACGCCGCGACGCTCTATCACCACCTTTTCGCCGAGACGCATCTTCGCTTCGGCTTCGCCCAGGCGCTCTCGGCGATGACGCTCGTCGCCGTCGTGCTCTACTGGACCGAAAGCCTGTTCTTCCGGCTCGACGGCATGGAGCCGCTCGTGCTGCCGGCGGCGGCGCTCGCCGTGCCGCTGCCGGCGCTCTTCCCCGGCCTCGCCTCGACGACCGTCCATGCGGCCTCGACGGCTTTCAAGCTGCACCTTGCGCTCGCCATGGCGGCCTACGGGCTCTTCGTCATCGCGCTCGTGCATGCGCTCCTCATGACGGTCATGGAGCGCCGGCTTCACGACAAGAACCCGGCGTTCGTCGGCAGCCTGCCGCCGCTTCTCACCATGGAGCGCCTGCTCTTCCGCGTGATCGGCGCGGCCTTCGCGCTGCTCACGCTCACGCTCGTCACCGGCATCGCGTTTTCCGAGGCGCTTTTCGGCGAGCCGCTGCGCGCCGACCACAAGACGATTTTCGCGGTGCTCTCGTGGGTCACCTTCGGCGCGCTGCTCCTCGGCCGGTGGCTGCGCGGGTGGCGCGGCCGCACCGCGCTTCGCTGGACGCTCGCGGGCTTCGTCCTCCTCGTGCTCGCCTACATCGGCAGCCGCTTCGTCCTCGAAGTCGTGCTCCACCGCGGCTAGCGATGGAGATCCTCATCCTGCTGGGACTCATCGTCCTGAACGGCGTCTTCGCGATGTCGGAGGTGGCGCTTCTCACTTCGCGCAAGCCCCGCCTCGAGGCGCTCGCCAAGCAGGGCGATCGCATGGCCGCGCAGGCGGTGCGGCTCGCCTCGGATCCCACCCGCTTCCTCTCCACCGTTCAGATCGGCATCACGGCGATCAGCCTGCTGAACGGCATCATCAGCGACGCGCTCTTCGGCGCCCGCTTCGCGGTGTGGCTGCAGCAGGCGTTCGAGCTCGATCCGGGCACCGCCGGCGTGCTCGCGACCGGCGGCATCGTGATCGCCGTCACCTACTTCTCCATCGTCGTGGGCGAGCTCGTGCCCAAGCGGCTCGGCCAGCACCGGGCGGAAACGATCGCTCGCCTGGTCGCCTATCCCATGCACTGGCTCGCCCTGCTCTCGGCGCCGTTCGTGCATCTCCTCTCGCGCTCGACAAACCTCATCCTCCATCCGATCTTCGCCCTGTTCCGCATGCGCGGCGGCGAGGCCGCGGGCGAGATGTCGCCGGAGGAGATCCGCACGATCCTCCTCGAGTACTCGAACGTCATGCCGCGCAAGCACGTCTCGATCCTCATGAACCTGTTCGACGTCGCCGGCATCACGGTGCAGGACATCATGGTGCCCCGCTCGCGCATCGAAGGCATCAGCCTCGACGACGACCTGGAGACCATCGCGCACCAGCTCGCCACGAGCTACCACATGAGGCTGCCGGTGTTCCGCGACAGCCAGGGCGAGATCGCCGGCATCCTGCACCTTCGCAAGGTCCTCGCGCCCCTGCACGCGGGCGAGCTCGACAAGGCGGCGATCGAGGCCCTTCTCGTGGAGCCCTACTACGTGCCGGCGAGCACCCCCGTGCTCGCCCAGATGCAGTACTTCCAGGAGAAGCGCGAGCGCATCGCCCTCGTCGTGGACGAGTACGGGGAGCTCCTCGGCCTCGTCGCCCTCGAGGACATCATCGAGGAGATCATCGGCAAGTTCACCACCACGCTGCCCTCGGCCCACACGCTGCGCTGGGACGAGCAGGGCACGGCCACGGCCGATGGCGCCATGCCGCTGCGCGAAATCAACCGGGCGCTCGGCCTTTCCCTGCCGACCGACGGTCCGAAGACCCTGAACGGGCTCATCCTCGAGCACCTGCAGGACCTCCCCGAAGGGGACCTCTCGATCAAGATCGGCTCCGTGCCCATGGAGATCGTCCATACGCAGGGCCGGACCATCCGCACGGTGCGCATTTTCAGGCCTGCCGAGCAGGTAGAAAGTCCCGAGGCTTCAGAAGCTTAGGGCCGGAACTTCAGCCTTTACAAAAATGAGGGCGCAGCCTATCCTCGGCGCTCGACGGGGGAGGGACCGGGCGCCGCAGCGTTCCGCCAGGCACAGGGAGCACGAGAGATGGCAACGGCAGCAGCCGCGAAGGGCCCCAAGGAACTGACGTTCCTCTGGGAAGGCAAGGACAAGGCCGGCAAGGTCGTCCGGGGCGAGATGCGCGCCCATGGCGTCGCCCTCGTCAACGCGACGCTGCGACGCCAGGGAATCCTCGTCACGAAGGTGCGACGCCAGCGCGTCGGCCGCGGCGGCAAGGTGACCGAGAAGGACCTCGCGCTCTTCACGCGCCAGCTCGCCACCATGATGAAGGCCGGCGTGCCGCTGCTGCAGGC
>CAYWSG010000051.1:0-20482 GCA_964461055.1 uncultured Enterobacteriaceae bacterium
CTTCAGCAGCGTGCCGTCGGGTGCGACGATGAGCCGCGTGAGCGGCACGGCGCCCTCGAGGCGGCCGTGGCGGTCGACCGCGAGCACGAGCTCGGCGCACGCGGGCTTCTCGGCCGCGAGCCGCGCCAGCACGTCGGCCGCGGGCTCATCCTTGCCGGCACGCACCACCGAGGAGACGAGGTGCGCGCCGACGTGCTCGTGGTGCTGCATGGCAGCCCCGGTCAGGGCACGGAGGCTCGTGAAGGGGCCCGGCGCTTGTCGTCGTCCGGCGAACGCGCGGCTGCCGGGCGACGCTTCGGGCGCAGGTAGATGACGTGGTACACGAGCGCCACGAGGACGCTGCCGCCGACGAGGTTGCCGGCAATCACCGGGACGAGGTTGAAGAGCGCGCCCAGGCCGATGAAAGCGCCGGCGAGAACGCGTCGAAGCCGTAGGTGGCTGCCATGCGGCGGAGTATGGCGGGGGCGGGACCACGTCCCTTGACGTGCGTCAAGCATGCCTTCCCCGCCTCGTGGCGTCATCCGGGTACCCTTGGCTCACGGTACTCTTGGCCCGCGTTACCTGCCCGGCGTGACCCGTTGCCGGGCGTTACCCTTCGCCATCAATGTCCGCGACGAACAGCGAGCCGGTCTTCCGGGCGCGCGGCCTCACCAAGACCTACCGCATGGGCGAGTCGGTGGTGCACGCGCTGCGCGGCGTGGACCTCGAGATCCGGGCGGGCGAGTTCATCGTGCTGCTCGGCCCGTCGGGGAGCGGCAAGTCGACGCTGCTCAACATCCTCGGCGGGCTCGACACGCCCACCTCCGGATCGATCGTCTTCCAGCGCCAGGACCTGTCGAAGGCGGGGGATACGGTGCTCACGCGCTACCGGCGCGAGCACGTGGGCTTCGTCTTCCAGTTCTACAACCTGATCCCGAGCCTCACGGCGCGCGAGAACGTGGCGCTCGTGACCGACATCTCGCGCGATCCGATGCCGGCGGCCGAGGCGCTCACCTGGGTCGGCCTCGGCAACCGGCTCGACCACTTCCCGTCGCAGCTCTCCGGCGGCGAGCAGCAGCGCGTGGCCATCGCGCGCGCGATCGCCAAGCGGCCGCAGGTGCTCCTTTGCGACGAGCCCACGGGAGCGCTCGACTACGAGACGGGCAAGCTCGTCCTCGAGGTGATCGCCCGCATCAACGTCGAGCTCGGCACGACCGCCATGGTGATCACCCACAACGCCGCCATCGCGCAGATCGCCGACCGGGTCCTGCGCCTGGGGGACGGGCGCATCGTGGGCGAGGAGCGCCCCGCCCGCAAGCTCACGCCCGCGGAGATCTCGTGGTAGCGCGTTTCGTGAAAATTGTTCTGACCCCTTTTTCGGCGTGAAGGCGATCGACCGGAAGCTCGCGCGGGACCTGTGGGCGCTCAAGACGCAGGTGGTGTCGATTGCGCTCGTGATCGCCTGCGGCATCGGCGGGTTCATCGGCACCATGTCGACATACGGGTCGCTCGTGTGGTCGCGCGACCACTACTACGACACGGCGCGCTTTGCACATGTGTTCGCGTCGGCCAAGCGCGCGCCGCAGTCGCTCGAGGAGCGCATCCGCGCGATTCCCGGCGTGGTGGAGGTGGAGACGCGGGTCGTGCGCGATACGCAGCTCTCCATCCCGGGCATCGTGCCGCCCATGATCGCGCGCCTCATCGGCTACGACTTCGCCCACCCGGGCGCCATGAACCGCCTCACGCTGAGGAGCGGCCGCTGGCCGGCGCCCGGCGCGCGGGGCGAGGTGGTCGTGAACCAGCGCTTCCTCGAGGCGCGCGGCCTCGCGCTCGGCGAGCGCATGGATGTCCTCATGAACGGCAAGCTCGAGCGCCTGACGCTCGTCGGCACGGCGCTCACGCCCGAGTACATCTACGCCACGCGCGGCGGCGGCATGCCCGACGACGAATGGTTCGCCGTCCTGTGGACCGACGCCGAGGCGCTCGCCGCGGCGTTCAACATGGAGGGGGCGTTCAACTCGGTGCTGCTTCGCATCTCGCGCGACGCCGTGCCGGCGCGCGTCACGGAGATGCTCGATGCGCTCCTCGAGCCCTACGGCGGCCTCGGCGCCGTGGGGCGCGAGGACCAGGTGTCGCACCGCATCCTCAGCCAGGAGATCAACCAGCAGAAGATCTTCGGCACGGTGCTGCCGACCATCTTCCTGCTGGTGGCGGCGTTCATCCTCAACGTGGTGCTCCACCGGCAGGTGAACGCGCAGCGCGGCGAGATCGCGGCGCTGAAGGCGCTCGGCTACGAGGACACCTGGATCGGCGGGCATTTCCTCAAGTTCGCCTCGGTCATCGTGCTCCTGGGCGTCGTGCTCGGCATCGGCCTCGGCGCCTGGCTCGGCAACGCCATGACGGGGCTCTACACCGATTTCTTCCACTTCCCGGAGTTCAACTACATCCTGCCGCCCTGGCTCGTGCTCGCCGGGGCGGGCGCGGCCCTCGCCGCGGCGTTTGCCGGCGCGCTTGCCGCGATCCGGGGCGTGGTGCGCCTGCGCCCGGCCGAGGCGCTGCGGCCGCCCGCGCCGGGGGCGTTCCGCCCGACCATCCTCGAGCGCGCCGGCCTCTCGGCGGCGCTCACGCCGGCGCAGCGCATGATCCTTCGCAACATCGAGCGAAAGCCCGTGCGCGCGGCGAGCACCGTGGCGGGCATCGCCGGCTCGGTCGCGATCCTCATCGCCGGCACCTTCTGGGCCGACGCCATCGAGTGGTTCATGGAGGTGCATTTCGGCCAGGTGCAGCGCGCCGACGTGAACGTCGGCTTCGCCGAGCCCGTCGAGGCCACCGTGCGCCACGAGCTCGAGCGGCTGCCGGGCGTGCGCCAGGCCGAGGTGACGCGCTCGATCCCGGTGCGGCTGCGCGCCGGGCACCGCACCTACCGCACCGGCATCATGGGCGTGCAGGACGACGCCACGCTCTTTCGCATCCTGGACGCGGAGCTCAACGAGGCACGGCCCACCTCCGCGGGCGCGCTCCTCACCAGGCGGCTCGCCGACCGGCTCGGCGTGGGCCCGGGCGACCAGGTCTACGTGGAGTTCCTCGAGGGCGAGCGCGTGCACACGCCGATCACCGTCGCGGGCACGGTGGACGAGATGGCGGGCATGAACGTCTGGATGCGCCTGGAGGACCTGAACCGCCTCGCGCGCGAGGGGCCGGTCGTCTCCGGCGCCGGCCTCCTCGTCGACCGGGAAAGCGAGGAGGCGCTCCTGCGAAGCCTGAAGGACTCGCCGCGCGCCGCCGTGGTCATCGTCAACCGCACGCTCGTCGAGACGTTCCGCGAGACGAGCGCGCGCAACGTCCTCTTCTTCACCGCCGTGCTCAGCCTCTTCGCCGCGACCATCGCCGTGGGCGTGGTCTACAACAACGCCCGCATCCAGCTCGCCGAGCGCGCCTGGGAGCTCGCGAGCCTGCGCGTGCTCGGCTTCACGCGCCGCGAGGTGTCGGTGCTCCTGCTGGGCGAGCTCGCCCTCGAGATCGCGCTCGCCATCCCCACGGGCTTCCTCGCCGGCTTCGGCCTCGCCGCCCTCCTCATCGCCCTCATGCCGCAGGACGTCATGTCGTTTCCCCTCGTCATCTTTCCGTCCACCTACCTCTACGCCGCCGCCGTCGTCGTGGCGGCGGGCCTCGCGAGCGCGCTCATCGTGCGCAACCGGGTCGATAATCTCGACCTCGTCGGCGTGCTGAAGACCCGCGAATGACCAACTCCAAATGACCCGGCGGAACCGGATCCTGCTCGGCGTCGCGCTCGCCGTCGTGGCGGCGCTCGTCGCCTGGGCGCTGCAGCCGCGGCCCGTCACGGTGGAGCTCGCCCGCGTCGTCCAGGGCCCCTTCGAGCAGACGGTCAGCGACGACGGCAAGACCCGCGTGCGCGACCGCTACGTGATCTCTGCACCGCTCGCCGGGCGCGTGGAGCGCATCCGGCTCGAGGCGGGCGACGGCGTGAAGCAGGGCGACGTGGTGGCGCTCCTCACGCCCACCGCGCCAGCCTTCGTCGATGCGCGCACCGCGCGCGAGCTGCAGGAGCGCGTGGGCGCGGCGCAAGCGCAGCTCGCCCGCGCGCGCGCCGAGACCGCGAAGGTGCTCGCGCAGCTCGACCAGGCGCGCGCCGACCTCGAGCGCCAGGCGCGGCTCGCCCAGGAAGGCTTCGTCTCGAGCACCGCGCGCGAGCAGGCCGCCCTCAACGTGCAGGTGACCGAGCGCGCGCTCGACGCCGCCCGCTTCGCCGAGGAAGGCGCGCGCCACGAGCTCGCCCAGGCGCGCGCCGCGCTCGCGCGCTACGAGTCGGACAAGGCCGGCAAGGCGGGCGAGGGCTCGCCGCCCGCCCGCTGGGAGGTCACCTCGCCCGTCACCGGCTCGGTGCTCAAGGTGATCCAGAAAAGCGAGGCCGCGGTGCCGCTCGGCGCGCCGCTCATCGAGGTGGCCGACGCGCGCAGCCTCGAGGCGGTGGTCGACATCCTCTCGCAGGAGGCGGTCGTCATCCGCGCCGGCATGCCCGCGCGCCTCGAGCTCGGCCAGGGCGTCGAGCCGCTCGCGGGGCAGGTGCGCCTCGTCGAGCCGGCCGCGTTCACCAAGATCTCGGCGCTCGGCGTGGAAGAGCAGCGAGTCAACGTCATCATCGATTTCGCCGAGCCGCTCGACAAGGTGCGCACCATCGGCGACGGCTTCCGCGTCGACGCGCACATCATCACCTTCCGCGTGCCCTCGGCGATCAAGGTGCCGGTGGGCGCGCTTTTCCGGGATCTCGAGGCCGGGCCGGACGCATGGGCCGTTTTCGTCGCCGAAGAAGGCCGCGCGCGAAAGCGCGCCGTCCGGACCTCGCGGCGAAACCGCAGCGAGGCGCTCGTCGAGTCGGGGCTCGGGCCGGGCGAAGAAGTCGTCGTCTACCCCTCGGAGACCCTGCGCGACGGCGACAAGATCCTGGCCGTGCAGAAGTAGCGGTCTTCCCTTGGAGAATGCCTAGTGGAGCACGCGCGCCGGGGCAGGCGCGCGCAGGAGCTCGCAGGCGTCCTCGTCCTCGTCGAGCACTTCCAGCAGCGCGATGGCCACCTCGGCGAAGAGGCGGGCGTCGACTTCGTCGCCGCAGACGCCCTGCAAGTCGCGCGGTTGCCGGACGAGCGCCTCGATCGCGCCCTTCGGCTTCGCTTCGGTTGCCATGAGCGAAGCGTACGGGCGGACCGCGCTCGCACTTTGACACCGATCAAGGAAGCCGGTCGCTTCTACGCCGTATCGCGATCGACTGCCTCGGCGAGCCGGCGCACGCCGGCGGAAATCTCCACGGGATAGCGCTCGGCGCGCGCGAGCGAGCGCAGCGCCGCCGGAAGCCGTCGCAGCTGCCCGATCGCGCGCTCGCGCGCCGCGGCAAGCGTCGGCTGCGCAAGGCGCCTTCCCTCGCGCATGACAAGCTGCAGCAGCGGCTCGCCCTCCCCCGCCTCCGTCTCCAGGCAGACGCGGTCCTGCTGCATGTGTCCGTCGGGCGCGTAGGCGCGGTAGACCTGCTTGCGCCCGGGCCAGGTCGCCTTCCCCGTCGAGCGCTTGCGCCGCGGACGGCCCTCGTATTCCTGCAGCTTGTACACCATGTCGAGCGACGGATGGTCGGCGGAGGTGACGAGGCTCGTGCCCACGCCGAAGCTGTCGATCGGCGCCCCGGCGCGGACCAGCGCATCCACGCGGTACTCGTCCAGGTTGCCGCTCGCGAAGATGGCGGCGTCGCGCCGGCCGGCCGCGTCGAGGATCGCGCGCGCCTCGCGCGCGAGCGCGCCGAGATCGCCGCTGTCGAGGCGCACGCCCTTCAGCGCCCCGGGCACGGCGGCGGCCCTGCGCACGCCGGCCAGCGTGTCGTAGGTGTCGACGAGGAGCACGGCGTTCTGCGGAAAGGCGGCGGCGAAGGCCGCGAAGGCCGCCTGCTCGCTCTCGTGCGCCTGCACGAACGAGTGCGCCATGGTGCCGAACACCGGGATGCCGAAGCGCGCCGCGGCGAGCGCGGTCGCCGTGCCGTCGAAGCCGGCGAGATAGGCGGCGCGCGCGGCGAGGAGGCCCGCCTCCGCGCCGTGGGCGCGGCGCAGGCCGAAGTCGATGAGCCGCCGGTCCTCGCCCGCGGCGAGCCGGCAGCGCGCCGCCTTGGAGGCGATGAGCGTGCCGAGGTGGAGCAGGTTCACCACGCGCGTCTCGAGAAGCTGCGCCTGAGGGAGCGGCGCAGTCACGCGAAGGAGCGGCTCGTCCGGGAAAACCACCGTCCCCTCCGGCACCGCGTGCACCTCGCCCGTGAAGCGCAGCTCCGCAAGCTGCGCGGCGAAGCCCGGCTTGAAGAGCCCGCAGCGCTCGACCCACTCGAGCTCTTCCTCGCCGAAGCGCAGGCCCTCGATGAACTCGAGCGCCTGCTCGAGCCCCGCGGCGACGAGGAAGTTGCGCGCCGCCGGAAGCTTGCGCACGAAGAGCTCGAACACCGCGGTGCCGCTCATGCCGCGCTCCAGGTAGGCCTGGAGCATGGTGAGCTCGTAGAGGTCGGTGAGAAGCGGGCTCGAGAGCGGATTCATGGCAGGGCGGGAATCCAGTGCCGGCGCGCGAGCAGCGCCGTGATGGCCGCTGCCGCCTGGGCCGGCGTGCCGGCGTCTCCTTTCACCACGAGCTCCGGCGCGCGCGGCGGCTCATAGGCGGCCTGGGGACCGGGCAGGCTCGAGAGCGCGCCCTCTCGCGCCGCGCGGTAGAGCCCTTTCGGGTCACGCGCGGCGCAGACCTCGGGCGGCGTGTCGACGAAGACCTCGGCGAAGCGCTCGATCGCCTCGCGCGCGCGATCGCGATAGGCCCTCCGGTTGGCGGTGGCGTCGATGACGACCGCGCGGCCCCGGTGCACCAGAAGCGCCGCGATGGCGCCCAGGCTGCCGTAGAAGAAATCCCTTTCCGCCTCCGAGTAGCCGGCGAACGGGGTCAGCTGGGTCCGCAGGACATCCGACTCGAGCACCGCCGCGTCGACGCCGCCCGCGTGCAGCGCGGCGAGGAGCTCCCGCGCGATGGCGCTCTTGCCCGAAGCGGGGAGCCCCGTGAGCCACACGGCGAAGCTCATGCGCCGCACCAGGCGTTCACGCGGGCCGGATCGAAGCGCGGCGCGGCGAGCGCCTCGAGCGCGAAGCGGAGGATCTTGCCGCGCACCGCCGCGTCGAGCGCCGGGTACCAGAGCGGATGCGCCATGACGAGGGCGCGGAAGGCGAAGAAAGGCGCGGCGACCTCGAGCATCGCCTCGTCGCCGGAGCGCTCGAGGTAGCGCTCCCAGAAGCGGCGGAAGAGCCGCTCGAAGGCGCCCTCGAGGCGGCCGCTCCGCTGCAGCGAGAAAAAGACGTAGTTGAGGCTCAGGCAGCAGACGTCGTCGGCCGCCTCGCCCCATTCGCCGCGCGAGCGGTCGAGCACGCTGAAATCCGTCCCGGCGCGAAAGAGGATGTTCCAGGGATGGAAGTCGCCGTGCACCTGGCAGAGCCGCGCGGTGCGCGAGCGCAGCTTCCAGCGCCAGGCGAGCACGCGCCGCTCGATCTCCTCCAGGGTCGCGAGCGCGACCGGCCCCTCGTCGGGATAGCTGTCGTTCACGCCGAAGACGCACTCGCCGTGGCCGAGAAGCTCGCGCACGCGCCGGCGATAAAGGTCCGGCGCGGCCAGCTTCTCGCGATGGACGTCCACCAGGTAGTCGCAGAGCGCATCGGCGCGCGCAAGATCCTGCGCGCCGAGCTCGCCCGTCGCCCGCAGGCGCAGCAGGTCGTCGGCATACTCCGCGCCCTCGACGAACGCAACGAGCATGAAGAGCTCCTCGGCGTCGCCGAGCGGCTCGAGCGCGCCGCTCGCACGCACCGCGCCCACGTCGAGCGAAGGGACGTGCCGCGGCAGCGCGCCGAAGGCCCGATGCGCCCAGAGCATCGACTGCGCCCGGTCGGCCATGTGCTCGTGGCCGAAGGGGCCGGGGCGCACGCTCTCGAGCACCGCTCGGCGGCGCTCGCCGCCCAGCACGTAGTCCACGCGCAGCGGAATGCCGTAGCCGTAGCCCTTGTCGCCCTGGCGGCCGCCGCCCAGCGGCGTCACGCGCACCTCGTCGACGGCGCGGCCGTGCACGCGCGCGAGGTACTCGCGCACCGCGCGCTCGGAGAACGGCCCGGTGTCCGGCGCGGGCGACGGCGCCGCCATGTCAGCCGGCGAGGCCGTAGTCGCGCGCCTGCCGCTCGGCGGCGGCGACGGCCTGCCGCACCGCGGCGAGCACGTCGGCGTCGTCCTCGCGGTTCACGACCAGGCGGCGGTCGCGGATGCGAAGCTCGAGGCCGACGTGGAAGCGCTTGCGCTCGTAGAGGCGCGGCACGCGCTCCTCGACGCTCAGCCGGCAGCTCTGCACCACCGGGAGCACATCGCCCAGCCGCGACGTCTCCGCGCGGATCCTCGGCTCGAGCGCCTCGGTGCGGTCGATGCTGCGAAAGTCGATCTGGACGTCCATCGGAAAGTTTCTCGGCGCTTCGTGCAAAGACCGTACCAGCGTGCCCCAAAAAAAAAGCGCGGCCGGGGGCGGCCGCGCTTCGCAAACCCGTTCCAACGGAGGAGGAAGCGTGTACTGCGAAACGGGCACTTTCAGGATACGCCGCGTGGCCGGGAGGTCGTCTGATCCAGATCAAAAAGCATGTTTTCAGGCGCAGCTCTTGCGCAGGCTGCCTGCGGCATGAGACTGTTCCTCCGCGGCGACGTCCTGATTCCGCGGCTGCGCCTGCCATGAGCGGCGTCGCCTTCCCGCCGCTTGTCCTCCCCGGCGACGCCCACCCGGGGCTCGGCCAGGCGATCGCCCGCGCGGCGGGGCTCGACACCGTCCCGGCGACGCTCGGCACCTTCGCCGACGGCGAGACGCGCGTGAGCATCGACGGCGAGCTGAGGGGCCGTGCACTCTTCATCGTCCAGCCCACCTCGGCGCCCACCAACGAGCGTCTCATGACCCTCGCGCTCCTCGCCGACGCGGCGCGTGCAGCGGGCGCGGCCGAAGTCACCGCCGTCATTCCCTACTTCGGCTACGCCCGCCAGGACGTGCGCCAGCGCGAGGGCGAGCCGCGCTCGGCCCAGCTCGCCGCCCGCCTGCTCGCCGCCGCGGGAATCGCGCGCGTCATCGTCCTCGAGCTGCACTCGCCCGCGCTCGAGAGTGCGTTCCCCATGCCGGTGACCCACCTGCGTGCCGACGAGCTGGTGCTCCCCCGCCTGCCGGCCGATGGCGTGATCGTCTCCCCGGATGCCGGAGGCATGAAGCGCGCGCAGCGCTATGCGCGCGCCCTCGGCGCGCCGCTCGCCGCGGTGGCGAAGGCGCGTACGGCCGCCGACGTGGCGGTGCCGCTCCAGGTCCTGGGCGAGGTGCGCGGCCGCGCCTGCTTCGTCGTCGACGACATGGCGAGCACGGGCCGCACGATCGCCGGGGCAGCGCAGGCGCTCGCGACGGCCGGCGCGACGGCGGTGCATGCGTTTTTCGTGCACGCCGTCATGGCGCCGGGCGCGCTCGAGCGCCTGCGCGCGGCCGGCGTGCAGCGCATCGTCACGACCGACAGCACAGGACCGGTTGCCTGGCGCGGCGTGGAGGTGCTTTCCACGGCCGCCCTCTTCGCCGCCGCGGTTCGTCCGTCCGCGGCGCCGGCCGAAGGAAGGAACCTTTGATGCCGCGCAAGCCCCTTATGTGACACGGGAGCCCTGATGAAACGCCTGCTCGTGCTTCGCGGCGCGGCCGGGCGTCGCGGCGCCGCGACATGCGCCGCGCGGCAGGCCCGAAGTCTGCTTTTGCGCCAGATCAAGGCGCGCCGCGGGCGGCGTTTCATAGTTTTCGGGCGAGCGTTGTTTGGACTTTTTCACAAAGGAGAGAACTTATGGCAAAAGGCAGCAAGGACGTCCCCGTTTCCAAAGGCACGCTGGAGCGCATGCCGCGCCCGTTCTTTGGCGACATCGACCGCATGTTCGACGACTTCTTCGGCCGGCGCCTCATGCGCCGCTTCGGCCTGGATCTTTCGCCCTTCGAGGCGGACGTCGCGCCGAGCGTGGACGTGATCGATCGCGACGACGAGGTAGTGGTGCGCGCGGCGGTGCCCGGCTACAAGAAGGAAGAGATCGAGGTCGCCGTCTCCGACAGCACGCTGACCATCAAGGGCGAGACGAAGGCCGAGGAGAAGGAGGAGAAGGAAGGCGAGTACTACCGCTGGGAGATCCAGCACGGCTCGTTCTCGCGCGTCGTCGACCTGCCGAGCCCCGTGGACGAGAGCAAGGCGAAGGCGACGATGAAGGACGGGTTGCTCGAGCTCACGCTGCCGAAGTCGGAAAAGGCCAAGCGCCGCACCATCAGCATCACCTGAGCGGCCTCAGCCGAGGCAAGCGCGGCGCCGTGCGAGGCGCCGCGCGGCCCGGCCGGCAGCACGGGCGACCTCCCTGAAGGAGCCCTCATGAAACTCGGAGACATCTGCACGCGCGAAGTGATCCTGGCAGACCGCGCGGCGACGCTGCAGCAGGCGGCGCGACTCATGCGCGAGCACCACGTCGGGATGCTTCTCGTCACCGAGGCGGGCGGCGAGGGCCTGCAGATCGCAGGCGTCGTCACCGACCGCGACGTGGTGGTCGAGGCGGTGGCGCAGGGGCTCGACGTGGCGCGCACCGAGGTGGGCCGGCTCGCCACCCGGGAGCGCCTCGCCGCGCTGCCGGCCGAAGCGGACCTTGGCGAGGCGATCGCGGCCATGAACGAGCGCGGCGTGCGGCGCCTGCTCGTCTCCGGCGAAGGCGGAAAGCTCCACGGCGTGGTAACGCTCGACGACGTGCTGGGCGCCCTCGGCCACGAGATGGCCGCGCTCGCTGCTGCGCTGCGCAAGAACATCGAGCGCGAAGCCGCCGAGCGCCCGCCGCTCGCGCTGGCGCCCGCGCCCGCGCGCACCCTCCACATCCCCGCCTACGCCTACGTCTGAGGGCGACCACGGCCCAGAACGAGGGCCGCGTCCGTCCGGTCCGGGGATCGGGCTAATCGGCCAGGACGAGCTTGAGCGGCTGGTGGTCGGAGGCGTCGGTCGTGGTGTCGATGTCGACGGCGCGGATGCGCCGGGCCACGTCGTGCGTGACCGCGAAATAGTCGCGGCAGTGGCCGCCCATGGGCCATTGCGTGCGGTCGTGGAGCCCGGTGGTCGCCGGATCGGGCTCCCCTCGCCTCAGGTGACGCCAGGCATTGACGAAGGTGTCCTGGAACAGCAACTGGTACTGCGCGTCGTCCGGCAGCAGGTTGAGGTCGCCGCAGATCACGGCGCTCGAGGGGCGCGGCACCGGGTCGTAGGGGCTCGGGGCCGCCTTGGGCGGGAGAGCCTCGTTCTCCGCGACTTCGGCTTGCAGCTCGCGCAGCCGCGCGATCTGCGCCGCCCGGTGCGACGCCGAGTGGTACTCGAGGTGGGTGGTGACGATGCGAAGCGGCCCGCCGAGCGTGTCGACGACCACCTCGATCGCCTGGCGCTGCATGTGCTTGATGCCCGGCTCCGCCGGCTGCGGCAGCAGGTGCCGGAAGACCTGCAGCACAGGCAGGCGCGAGAAGACGAGGTTGCCGAACTCCCGGCGACGGCCGCCCGCCGAGAGCCGGTTGAGCCCGGCGCCGAAGACGCCTTCGTGGTCGGGAAAGAGCGCCGCCAGCTCCTCCGCCTGGTCGGCGCCCTCCGCGATCGCGGGATCGTTGCGCGCCACCTCCTGGAAGCACAGCACGTCCGCCTCCCCCATGGCGCGCGCGACCTTCGCGATCCGCGCGAGGTCGATGCGTCCGTCGCAGCCTTTGCCGTACTGGATGTTCCAGGTGAGGATCGCCGTCATCGCGAAACGGGGCACGAAGTGGGACAGACCGCATTTTCCGCGGAAATGGGGACAGACCCCTTTTCAGCCGAAAAGGGGTCTGTCCCTGAATTCAGAGCACGTGAGAATCGGAGGCGAGGCGCTGGATCGCCTGCGCCAGGCCCTCCACGACGCGGGCCATCTCGGGGTAGCGGAGCCGATCGGGCGTGTCGGTGGCGAGGTGGTAATGCGGATAGCGGTAGAAGGCCGTGTCGGTGACCATGACGCCGGGATAGCCCGCGCGCCAGAACGAGGCGTGGTCGCTCAGGCCCACGCCGGGCACCGACGCCGGGCTCGCGAGCCGCTCGGCCGGAAAGTCGGAGCTCTCGCGAAAGGCGCGAACGAGCGCGCCGAGCGCACGCCGGGACGGCAAATTGGAGACCAAGGCGATGAAGTTGCCGCGATCCGGATAGAGCCACTTGAGGAACGGCGGATAGGCCTGGCTGCCGCGCGCCTCGACGTAGAAGCCGAGCATCTCGAGCGAGAGCATGAGCCGCACGTCATCGCCGCGGCGCCGCGCGGCTTGCGCGTAGACGGTGCTCCCCATCTCGTCGGTCAGGAAGAACGGCGCCTCCTCGTTCGCGAAGGCGACGAGCTTGACCGTGCGCCGGCGCTGCCGCGGCCGCAGCAGCCGCGCGATCTCGATCAGGCCGGCGATCCCGCTCGCATTGTCGTCGGCGCCCGGGCTTCCTTCGACGGTGTCGTAGTGCGCGCCCACGACAATGATCTCGGCTTGGCGCGCGCCGCCCGGCAGCACGGCTTCCAGGTTCCTGCAGGGAACGCCGCTCGCGGAAAAGCCCTGGGCGAGGACCGCCAGGCCGGCGGCGGAGGAGAGCTCCGACTCGATGTATCGCGCGGCGGCATCCAGTGCTGCCGGCCGCCCGACATGGCGCTCGCGGATCGTCCCGGCGAGCGCCTCGACGTGCGCGCGCAGCCTGCGCTCCAGGACGGCGCGGTCAGACAGGCTGCGGGTCGGAGCGGCGCCGCCCGCCCGGGCGCGGCTCCCAGTCTCGGCGGCGCTCGGCCATGGGGATAGGCGCCTCCACCGGCTGCGGCCTGCGGCGCGCTTCCCGTGCCGAGCGCGACTTCTGCGGCCGCTCGCGCGGCGCCTCGGCCGTTCGCCGCCTGCCCGAGCGCGTGAGCGCCCAGCCGGCCGCCAGCATGAGCGCGCCCCACACCAGGAAGCCGATGTCCCAGTAGATCCACTGCGACGGCGGCACCGTCTCGTTCACGTGGTGCAGGCCGAGCAGGTGATGGCTGATGACGCCTTCGACGAGGTTGAAGATGCCGAAGCCCATGAGGAGGGAGCCGGCGAGAAGCCGCGTGGACCCGCGGGCATGGCCGCGGCGCGCGTGTCGCCAGAGCACAACGAGCCCGGCCACCACGAAGACGTACGTCACCGCGTGGAAAAGGCCGTCGAAAAAGGTGTTGATCTCGAGGTTGCGGACACTATCGGGCGGGTAGCCGGCGCTGGTCACCATGTGATGCCACTGCAGCACCTGGTGCAGGACGATGCCGTCGAAGAACCCGCCCAGCCCGAGGCCAAGAAGAATCCCTGCCGAAACCGGAAAGCCTCCCTGCACATTCTCCGTCTGCCGACTCTCGACCTGCATCTCGTCGCGGCTCCTTGAAAATGCTGCTCTGGAAGCAAGGTGCGCACCAGTTCCCGCAGGCGCCTCTGCGGCCGGCATGAGCCAGGCGAGCCCGGGCAGGATCGCCACCCAGCTCAGCCAGAGGACCACGAGCGGGCCGACCGCCGAGGGCGGCGAGCGCACCGCGAAAACGACCGCCGCGAGCCCGAGGAGCGCGAGCAGCCACGCGAGCCGGCTCACCGTCTCGAGCGCGCGCCCTGCCGGCGCATGCAATGCGGCGTACGCGAGCAGGACCGGCCCCAGGAATCCCGTCAGGCACAGGTAAACCCGATCGGGCAGCGCCACCGCGCCCGCCAGGAGCTGCAGGCTGCCCGCCAGGGCCGCGAGGAAGAACGCCGTGGACCTGCGGCTTTGGGCCTGCGCGACGCGAGGCAAGGGCTCCGGAGGCATGGACGCGCCGGGTAGCAAATATCAGTACAACAGATTCAACGGCAGCACACGATGCGCCGGTCGTAGCATGGCCCGCTCGACGTACTTGGAGAAGCCATGAGCGCCATCGCCCCCGCCCATCGTCCCGGTGCCGGAGACCCTGCGCAAGACCCCCACGAGGTGCGGCGCGGGCTCCTGCGCTGGATCACGACCACGAACCACAAGGACATCGGCACCCTGTACCTGTGGTTCAGCGGCACGATGTTCTTCGTGGGCGGCATCATGGCGCTCGTCATCCGCGCCGAGCTCTTCTCGCCGGGGCTGCAGGTGGTGAACCCGGAGTTCTACAACGCGCTCACGACCTCGCACGGGCTCATCATGATCTTCGGCGCGATCATGCCCGCCTTCGTCGGCTTCGCGAACTGGCTCATCCCGATGCAGATCGGCGCGCCCGACATGGCCTTCGCGCGCCTCAACAACTGGTCGTTCTGGCTGCTGCCCTTCGCCGGCTCGCTCCTTATCCTCTCCTACTTCGCGCCGGGCAGCGCGCCCGGCACGGGCTGGACGATGTATCCGCCGCTCACCGTGCAGCAGGGCATCGGGATGGACTTCACGATTTTCGCCGTGCACATCCTCGGCATGAGCTCGATCCTCGGCGCGATCAACATCATCACCACGGTCCTCAACCTGCGCGCGCCCGGCATGACGCTCATGAAGATGCCGATGTTCTGCTGGTGCTGGCTCATCACCGCGTATCTGATGGTCGCCGTCATGCCGGTGCTCGCCGGGGCGGTGACGATGACGCTCACCGACCGGCACTTCGGCACGACCTTCTTCAACGCCGCCGGCGGCGGCGACCCGGTGCTCTACCAGCATATCTTCTGGTTCTTCGGCCACCCCGAGGTCTACATCATTGCCCTGCCGGCCTTCGGCGTGGTGTCGCAGGTCATCCCGGCGTTTTCGAGGAAGCCGCTTTTCGGCTACGCCTCCATGGTCTACGCCGTGGCGGCGATCGCGATCCTGTCGTTCATCGTCTGGGCGCACCACATGTTCACCGTCGGCATGCCGGTGACCGGGCAGCTCTTCTTCGTGTACGCCACCGCGCTCATCGCCGTGCCGACCGGGGTCAAGGTGTTCAACTGGGTGGCGACGATGTGGAAGGGCTCGCTTACCTTCGAGACGCCGATGCTCTTCGCGATCGGCTTCCTTCTCCTCTTCACCGTCGGCGGGTTCACCGGTCTCGTGCTCGCCCTCGCGCCGATCGACATCCAGGTGCACGACACCTACTACGTCGTCGCGCACTTCCACTACGTGATGGTCGCGGGCGCGATGTTCTCCGCGTTCTCCGCGATCTACTTCTGGCTGCCCAAGTGGACCGGCCGGATGTACAACGAGCGCCTGGGCCAGATCCACTTCTGGCTCACGCTCATCTCCTTCAACATGATCTTCTTCGTGCAGCACTTCCTCGGCCTCGCCGGCATGCCGCGGCGCATCCCCGACTACCCGCTCATGTTCGAGACCTGGAACAAGATCTCCTCCATCGGCTCGTTCATCTTCGCCGTGGCGCAGGTCCTCTTCCTCTACATCCTCGTCACGGCCCTGCGCCGCGGCGAGCGCGCGCCGCAGCTTCCCTGGGAGGGCGCCGACTCCCTGGAGTGGACGCACCTGCCCACGCCCGCGCCCTACCACAGCTTCGAGTCGCCTCCCAGGATCAAGTAGAAGCGCCTGAAGGGGCGCTCGCGCGGGCGATTTGCGCGCCGGGCCGATCCGGCGTTCAATGCCGGCATGAACGGCAATGGCAGGAGACTGAACGCCCCGCTCGCCCTGGGGAGCATCGCCTTAGTGGTGCTCGCCGCGGCCATGGTGCAGCGCGCGCTCGAAGCGCCCGGCGCGAGCGACGCGATCCGCGGCGCGCTCGTGGGCAGCGGCTTCGCGGCGCTCGCCACGGCGGTCGGGGCCCTGCCGGCGCTCGCGCTGAAGAGCGTCTCCGACCGCGCGGAGAGCGTGATGCTCGGCTTCGCCGCAGGCGTCATGCTGGCGGCGAGCGCGTTCTCGCTCGTCGTGCCGGCCATCGACGTGGGCGAAGCCCTGTTCGGCGGCCGGCTCGCCGCGTCGCTTCTCGCGGCGACGGCGATCGGCGCCGGCGCCCTGGTGATGATCGGCATCGACCGCACCGTGCCGCACGAGCACCGGCATCTCGGACGCCACGGCATGCAGGCGCAGTGGCGGCGCGTCTGGCTCCTCGTGCTCGCCATGCTCATCCACAACGTCCCGGAAGGCATGGCGATCGGCGTGGCGTTCTCCGGCGCGGATCCCGCCGACGGGATTCCCATCGCTACGGCCATCGCCATCCAGGACCTGCCCGAAGGGCTGGTCGTCGCGCTCGCCCTGCGCAGCATCGGCTACAAGCCGGCGGCGGCGGTCCTCATTGCGGGTGGCACGGGCCTCGCCGAGCCCGTCGGCGCGGTCCTCGCGAGCGCGGTTACGGCGTTCACGCCGGCGCTCTACCCGTTCGGGCTCGCGCTCGCCGCGGGCGCCATGCTCTTCGTCGTGAGCCACGAGATCATTCCCGAGACGCACCGCAAGGGCCACCAGCTCCCGGCGACGCTCGGCGTCGTGGGCGGCTTCGCGGTCATGATGATGCTCGACAACGCCTTCGCCTGATCGCCGCTCAGGCCCCGCGCGTGGCACCGCCGTCGATGGCGATCGTGGTGCCGCTGATGTAGCTGTTGCGCGCCGAGGCGAGGAACGCGATGAGCGGCGCGATCTCCTCGGGACGCGCGAAGCGGCCGATGGGAATGTCCCGCAGGTATTCCTCCCGCACGGCCTCCTCGGAGAGGCCCGTTGCGGCCGCCTTCGCCTGGACCATGTAGTCGAGCCGCCGGGTCTCCATCGGGCAGGGGCTCACGCCGTTCACCAGGATGCCGTCGCCCACGACCTCGTCGGCGAGCGCCTTGGTGAAGTTGATGAGGCCGGCGTTCGCCACCCCGGCGGGCATGGCCTGCCGCTCGGGCTGGCGCCCGCGGTGGCCGATCACGTTCACGATGCGCCCCCAGCGGCGCGAGCGCATGTGCGGCACCGCTTCGCGGCAGGCTCGCACGATGCCGTAGAGCTTGAGCTCGAGGCTCTCGCGCCACTCGTCGTCGGTGAGCTGCAGGAAATTGCCGGACTTCGCCGCGCCGACGCTGTTCACGAGGATGTCGATGCGGCCGAAGCGCTCGAGCACGGCCGCGATCATGCGGCGGATGTCGGCGGGCTGCGTGCAGTCGGCCTGCACCGTCAGCACCTCGGCCTGCGTGCGGCGCCCGATCTGCTCGGCCGCCTCGGCGAGCGCCTGCGCGCCGCGCGCGGCGATCGCCACGCGGCAGCCTTCGGCCGCGAGCTCGAGCGCCGCGGCGGCTCCGATGCCCATGCTGCCGCCGGTCACGAGCGCGCAGCGCCCATCGAGGCCGAGATCCATTTGGTGCCGAAGGCTACCATCTCCGCGCGCCGCGGTAAGATGGCCGCGATGAAATCGCTCGCCGCCCTCCTCCTCTCCGCGTTCATTGCCACGTTTGCTGTCGCAGCCGCGCCGGTCGCCGCGCAGGAAAAACAGGGCCGGCTGACGGGCGGCGTCAAATACGAGCTGCCGGCGTGGTTCAAGCCGAGCCTGCTCGACCTGCGCGAGGAAGTCGAGGAAGCGCGCGCGAAGGGCCGGCACGTCATGCTCTTCCTGCACCTCGACGAGTGCCCGTACTGCGAGCGCATGCTGCGCGAGAGCTTCACGAAGGGCGCTACGCACGACTTCATGCGCCGGCACTTCGACGTCATCAGCCTCAACGTGCGCGGCGCGCTCGAAGTGACATGGACCGACGGCAAGCGCCACACCGAGAGCTCGCTTGCCCGGCAGCTCAAGGTGTACGGCACGCCGACCATCGTCTTTCTGGGCGCCGACGGCGCCATCGCGCTCAAGACGGCCGGCTACCGGGACCCGCACACCCTGATGCGGGCCCTCGAGTACGTGCAGGGCGGCCACTACCGCAGCGAGCCCTTTGCCGCATGGGTCCGGGCGCAGGAGGAGCCGCCCGTCTACGCCCTGAGAAGCCACCCGCTCTTTTCCAGCCGGACCGACCTCGGCGGGCATCGCGGCCCGGTGCTGGTGATCTTCGAGGACGCGCGCTGCGTCGAGTGTCCGCGCTTCCATGAGCGCACGCTCAACCACCCGCAAGTGCTCGACGAGATGAAGAAGCTCCTCGTCGTTCGGCTCGATGCCGGCTCCAGTGCAGCCGTCACCACGCCGCAGGGCACGGTGACGACGCCGGCGAAATGGGCGCAGGCGCTCGGCTTCGCCGCCCGCCCCGCCTTCGTGCTCTACGACCAGGGTCGCGAAGTCTTCCGCTTCGACGGCCGCCTGTACCACTTCGACTTCAAGGAGGCGCTGCGCTACGTGAGCGGCGGCCACTACAAGCGCTTCCCCACGATGTCGCAGTACAAGGCCGCCCGCCGCGCCGAGCTCCTCGGGCAGGGCATCGACATCGACTATTCCGACTAGCGCCAGCGCAGTTGGATCGCGGCAGCACCTCGCGGGAGCGCAGCAGAATCGCAGCCGCGGCCGTGCTGCTCATCGGCGCTGCGCTCGTATGGGCGGCCCCGCTCGCCGGCCTCGTCCTTTCCGGGCAGTCCGTCGCGCCGTATCTGGAGTTTCCGCCGCGAACGAGGCAGGTGACGCAAGCGCCGTTCTCCTGGCCGGCCTTCATCCTCCTGTCCATTCCGCTTCTCGCTGCGGCAGCGCTCTATGCCATCGCGCTTTCCCGCGGCTCTCGACCCGCTTCCGGATCCGCGGTTGAAGAGCTAAAGGCGGCGCCGTTCCCGTGGTGGGGCTGGCTCGGTCTCGCGCTCGTGGGCGCCGGCTGGCTTCTCGCCTGGAACGACGTCGTCGCGCCGGAGTGGCGACGGCACACGTTCACGCCGCTGTGGCTGGGCTACATCGTGACGCTGAACGCGGCTGCGTACCGGCGAAGCGGAACGTCGCTCCTCACGGCGCACCCCGCGCTGTTCCTCGCGCTCTTCCCCGCGAGCGCGCTCTTCTGGTGGCTCTTCGAGCACCTCAACCGCTTCGCCGGCAACTGGTACTACACCGGCACCGCGGCCGCGGACGGCCTCGACTACTTCATCCAGGCGACGCTGCCTTTTTCGTCGGTGCTGCCGGCGGTGGCGAGCACGTGGGCGTGGCTGCGCACGTTTCCCCGGTTCGACGCGATGGGCACGCGCATGCCGCTCACCGCTTTCGTTCTCGGTTCCGGTTCCAATTCCAGCGCCGGTTCTTCCGGGAAGGCCTGGGCCGTCGGCGCCGTGATTCTCGGCACCGTCGCGCTGGCAGGGCTCGGCGCATGGCCGGCGCCGCTCTTCAGCGTCCTCTGGATCGGCCCGCTCGCCGTCTTCCTCGGCCTGCAGAAGCTCTTCCTCGGCGACACCCTGCTCGCGCCGCTCGCGCGCGGCGACTGGCGTCCGCTCCTGCAGCCCGCCGTCGCCGCGCTCGTCTGCGGCTTCTTCTGGGAGCTCTGGAACTGGGGAAGCCTCGCGCAATGGCACTACGCCGTGCCCTACGTGCAGCGCTTCCACATCTTCGAGATGCCGCTTCTCGGCTACTCCGGCTACCTGCCCTTCGGCATCGAATGCGCCGTGATCATCGACCTCGTCCGGCGCATGCTGCAGGTCCCTACGCGACCCTCGCGCCGCACGCAACTGTCGCGTCGCGACGACGCTGCCTGAGGCACTAAGTTATTCCATTTGCATATTGCGCGCGGGGGGAGAACAGGACACCCTGCTGTCATGTTTTCGTCGCCGCCCGGAGCCCCCTTTCATCGCTTGTCGCCCGACGATTCTGCGCCGCGCCCGGCGCGGGTTCGCGCGCCTGCGCTCTACGCCGTGGACTGGGAAGGGCGGATCGTCTTCTGCACCGACGGCTTCGCGCGCCTCGTCGGCGAGCGTCCCGAGGACGTGGTCGGGAGGCTGAGCCTCACGTACTACCCGGCCGACGAGGCGCCGTCGCTTCTCCTGCAGGGCCTCGATGCCCTGCTCCGCGACGGCCACTCCGTGGTCCGCACGACGCACCTGCGCCGTTCGGGCGAGACGCCGGTGCCCGTCGAGCTCTCGGTCATGAGCTTCGGCGGCGACGGCGTCGCCTCGGGTCATCTCGTGCGCGTGACGCAGATCGACGACGTGGCCCCGGACAACCCAGCGGGCGAGGCGGGCCGCGGCCTGCGCGAGCCGAAGGCAGTCCTTGAGGAACTCGTGCGCCTCTCGCCGACGGAGGCCGACGCGCTGCCCTACGGCCTCATCGTGCTCGACCGCCAGGGGATCGTGCGGCGCTACAACGACGCGGAGTCCCGCCTGAGCGGCCTCGATCCCCGGCGCGTGCTCGGCCGCCGCTTCTTCGACCGCGTCGCGCCCTGCACGCAGGACATGCGGCTGGGCGAGCTCTACCGCCGCATGGTCGAGAAGGGCGAGCCGCCGAGCGTGCAGCTCGACTTCGTCTTCCGCTTCGAGAAGGGCGATCGGCCGGTGCACATCGTCATGGCGTACCTGGACGCGATGGCCCAGGGCGTCCTTCTCATCGA
>CAYWSG010000052.1:0-20210 GCA_964461055.1 uncultured Enterobacteriaceae bacterium
CGCATGGCCGCCTGAGAACTGTTCCGATGCGTCGCGCGGAAATGGGGTCTGTCCCCATTTCCCGGGGCGTAGAATCGGCGTTTCACCGCAGCACGGAGGCACGATGAACGCACCTGCACAGGCCGGGCTGCCGGCCTTCCCCCTCAAGGATTCGAAGCTTTTCCGCGAGCAGTGCTACGTCGACGGCGCGTGGACCGCGGCCGATTCCGGCAAGACCTTCCCCGTCGTCAATCCGGCGAACGGGCAGACGCTGGGAACCGTGCCCGACATGGGCGCGGCCGAGACGCGCTGCGCCATCGAGGCGGCCGAGCGCGCCTGGCCCGCCTGGCGCGACAAGGCGGCGAAGGAGCGCGCCGCGATCCTGCGCAAGTGGTTCGAGCTCATGATGGCGGCGCAGGAAGACCTCGCCCAGATCCTCACGGCCGAGCAGGGCAAGCCGCTCGCCGAAGCGCGCGGCGAGATCGCCTACGGCGCCTCCTTCATCGAGTGGTATGCGGAAGAGGCGAAGCGCGCGTACGGCGACGTGATCCCCTCGCCGTGGACCGACAAGCGCGCGCTGGTGCTGAAGCAGCCGATCGGCGTGGCCGCCATGATCACGCCGTGGAACTTCCCCAACGCGATGATCACCCGCAAGGCGGGGCCCGCGCTCGCCGCCGGCTGCACCGTCGTGCTGAAGCCGGCCGAGCAGACGCCGTTCTCGGCGCTCGCGATGGCGGAGCTGGCCGAGCGGGCCGGCATCCCCAAAGGGGTGCTCAACATCGTCACGGGCGACGCGCCCACCATCGGCGCCGAGCTCTGCGCGAACCCCAAGGTCCGCAAGCTCTCCTTCACGGGATCCACTGAGGTGGGCCGCATCCTGATGCGGCAGTCGGCCGACACCATCAAGAAGCTTTCGCTCGAGCTCGGCGGAAATGCGCCGTTCGTCGTCTTCGACGATGCCGACCTCGACGCAGCCGTCGACGGCGCCCTCGCCTCCAAGTACCGCAACGCCGGCCAGACGTGCGTTTGCGCGAACCGCCTCTATGTGCAGGACGGCGTCTACGATGCATTTGCCGCCAAGCTCGCCGAGAAGGTGAAGTCCTTCAAGGTGGGCGCAGGCAGCGAGCCGGGCGTCGTCATCGGGCCGCTCATCGACGAGCAGGGCCTGCAGAAGGTGGAGAAGCACGTCGCCGACGCCCTCGGCAAGGGCGCGAAGGTCGTGCTCGGCGGCAGGCGCCACGAGCGCGGCGGCCTTTTCTTCCAGCCCACCGTGCTCGCCGACGTGACGCCCGACATGATCGTGTCCTACGAGGAGACGTTCGGCCCGGTGGCGCCGCTCATCCGCTTCAAGACCGAGGACGACGCCATCCGGCTCGCGAACAACACCGAGTTCGGGCTCGCCGGCTACTTCTACAGCCGCGACATCGGCCGCATCTGGCGCGTCGCGGAGAAGATGGAGGTGGGCATCGTGGGCGCCAACGTCGGCATCATCTCGACCGAGGTGGCGCCCTTTGGCGGCGTCAAGCAGTCGGGCCTCGGGCGCGAGGGCTCGCGCTACGGGCTCGACGAGTACCTCGAGCTGAAATACGTGCTGATCGGCGGCATCGACCAGTAGGGAAGCCGGACGGCGTGACTGCTGCGCAGGCGAAAGGCGAGGAGTTCCGGGACGACTTCCGCAAGGCGCTGCCCCCGGAGGTGATCCGGCGCCTCACGCGGCGCTCGGCCCTGAAGGCGAGCGCCGCCATCGTCCACGACCTCGCCGTCATCGCCGCAGCGCTCGGGCTTGGCCTTTACTTCTGGCCGCATCCGCTTGCCGTGGGCCTCGCCGTTCTCGTCATCGGGACGCGCCAGCACGCGCTGTTCGTCGTCGCCCACGATGCAGCCCACTACCTCCTCTTCGAGAATCGGCGCCTCAACGACCTGGCCGGGCGCGCCTGCGCCACGGTCCAGGGGCTCTCGATGTGCACCTACCGCGTCATTCACCGCCTGCACCACAACAACCTCTACGGCGAGCTCGACCCCGACACGGCGCTGCACGGCGGCTACCCGCGCGGCAGGTGGTACCTGGTGAAGAAGCTCCTGAAGGACCTGTCGGGAATGACTGCCTGGAAGACCTACGCGTACTTCCTCGGCGGCGCGCCCGCGCTCAACACCGGGACCAACGTGGCGCTACGCCCGCTCGACGACACTTCGGAGAAGCTGCGCAACGACGCGCTCAACGACCGCAACTTCGTGATCGCCTTCCATCTTCTTGCGCTGGCGTTCTTCAGCTGGCAGGGCTGGCTCGCGCAGTACCTCGTGCTCTGGGTGCTCCCCCTCGTCACGGTGGTGCAGGCCATCCTGCGCCTGCGGGCCATCGCCGAGCACGGCGCGACGACGGATTTCTCATCGCCGCTCACGGCCGCGCGCACCAACCTTGCGCCCGCGCTCGTCGAGTGGGCGATCTTTCCGCACCACGTCAACTACCACATCGAGCACCACCTCTACGCTTCGGTGCCGCATTACAACCTGCCGCAGCTGCACCGGGAAATGGCCCGGCGCGGCCTGCTCGAAGGCGCGGAAGTCAGATCCTTCGGCTCGACGCTCGGGCGCATCTTCGCGCCCCGGCGGCCGCTCAGCGCGGCTTGATCTTCAGCCGCATCGGCTTCATCGGCGAGCCAACGAAGCCGAGCCGCCGGTAGAGCGCCTGCGCCTGCTCGTTCTGCATGTCGGTGAGCAGCGTCATGCGCAGCACGCCCTCGCCGCGCGCCTCATCGATGACGTACTCGAGCAGCTTTGCGCCGATGCCCTGCTGCCGGTAGTCGGGCCGCACCACCAGATCCTCGAAGAGCGCCGCGCGGCCGCCTTCGGCGGTCGAGACGGTGAAAAGGAGGCTCGCCATGGCGACCACTTCCTTCCCGTCCTTGCCGACGTAGAGCCTGCCGACGGCGGGATTTGAAAGGATCATCCGGAGCGCAGCCTCCTGCTTCGCGGGGTCGGCGCTGAATTCCGCCTCCTGCTCGAACAGCTCGCCGAGCAGGCGCACCATCTGCGGCAGGTCCTTCTCCGCGGCCGGCTGGAAGCGGATCGTCATACGTTGAACCGGAAGTGGATGACGTCGCCGTCGCGCACGACGTAGTCCTTGCCCTCCAGGCGAAGCTTGCCCGCTTCCCGGGCGCCCTGCTCGCCCTTGCACGCGACGTAGTCGTCGTAGCCGATCACCTCGGCGCGGATGAAGCCGCGCTCGAAATCGGTATGGATGACCGCCGCAGCCTGCGGCGCGGTCGCGCCGGCGCGCACGGTCCAGGCGCGCACCTCCTTCTCGCCGGCGGTGAAGTAGGTCTGCAAGCCAAGGAGGCGGTAGGCGGCGCGGATCACGCGGTTGAGCCCCGGCTCTTCCATGCCCATGTCCTCGAGGAAGATCTTCTTGTCCTCGTCCGAGAGCTCGGCGATCTGCGACTCGATGGCCGCGCTCACCGGCACGACCGGCGCGCCTTCGCGCTCGGCATAGGCCTGCACCTTGCCGAGAAGCTCCGGCGAGCCGCCTTCGGCGACGTTGGCGACGTACATGGTCGGCTTCATCGTGAGGAGAAAGAGCGGCCGCAGGACCGCGAGCTCTTCCTTCGAGAGCTCCGCCGTCCGCGCCGGCCGCCCGGCGTCGAGCACCGCCGCCACCTTGCGGAGCGCCGCGACCAGCCGCTGCGCGTCCTTGTCGCCGCCTGCCTGCGCCACCTTGGCGTGCTTCGCAATCTGCTTCTCGACCGTCTCGAGGTCGGCGAGGGCGAGCTCGGTGTTGATGGTCTCGATGTCGGCCACGGGATCGACCTTGCCGGAGACGTGCACCACGTTGGGGTCGTCGAAGCAGCGCACGACGTGCGCGATCGCGTCGGTCTCGCGGATGTTCGCGAGGAACTTGTTGCCGAGCCCCTCGCCTTTCGACGCGCCGGCGACGAGGCCGGCGATGTCGACGAACTCGACGATGGCGGGCACGACCTTCTGCGGCTTCACGATGGCGCTCAGTGCCTCGAGGCGCCGGTCCGGCACCTCCACGATGCCGACGTTCGGCTCGATGGTGCAGAAGGGATAGTTCTCGGCCGCGATGCCTGCCTTGGTGAGCGCGTTGAAAAGGGTGGACTTGCCGACGTTCGGCAGCCCGACGATGCCGCACTTCACGCTATTTCTTTCCGAAGAGGGATTTCAGCAGCCCGCCGCCGGCCGGCCGTCGAGGCTTGGCTGCGGGCGCAGGCTCGTCTGCCGGCGCAGGCGCGGCTGCCGCGGCACGCTCGGCCGCGGGCGGCTCAACCTGTTTCGGCTTCTCGGGCTTGCGCGGCGTGCCGGTGCTGTGCAGCTTCTGCATGGCGCCCTGCAGATCGCCCGAGATGCAAAGCGGCAGGACGCCGAGGGCGCGCTCGATCGCCTCGTCGATCGCCGCGCGGTCCTCCGGCGACGGACGACCCAGCACATAGCCCGAGACGGCGTCCTTGTTGCCGGGATGGCCGATGCCGATGCGAAGCCGCCAGTAGTCGTGCGACCCCATGCGCTGCGAGATGTCGCGCAGGCCGTTGTGCCCGCCGATGCCGCCGCCCTGCTTGAGCCGCGCGACGCCCGGCGGAAAGTCGAGCTCGTCGTGCGCGACGAGGATCTCTTCGGGCCTGATCTTGAAGAAGCCGGCGAGCATCTGCACGGGACGCCCGCTCGCATTCATGAAGCTTTGCGGCAGGAGCAGCCAGGTGCCCGAGCCCTCGAGGCGGGCGACGAGCGCCTGGTACTTGGCGTCCTTGCGGAAGTGGGCGCCTTGCGCGACGGCAAAGCGCTCCACCAGCCACGCGCCGGCGTTGTGGCGCGTGCGCTCGTACTCCTTGCCCGGGTTGCCAAGGCCGACGACGAGACGGATCACGTCGCGCTACCCGGCTACTTCTTCTCTTTCTTCTCCGCGCCCTTGTCGGCCGCGGCAGCCTCGCCTTCCTTGGGCGCGGCCGCCTGCTCGGTGGTCGGCACCTCGGCGGCAGCCACCGCAGGCGCCGCCTCCTCTTCTTCGGCCGCAAGCGCCGGGACGACCACGGTCACGACGACCGGATTCTCGTCGCGGTGGATGTCCGGCTCGACGCCCTTCGGCATCGCGAGGTCCCTCACGTGGATCGAGTCACCGACGCTGATCTCGCCGAGGTCGACCTCGATGTACTCGGGCAGGTCGGCCGGGAAGCAGGTGATGGCGAGCTCGGTCATGACGTGGTTGACGAGCCCCCCCTGCGTCTTCACGCCCGGGGACTTCTCCGCGTTCACGAAGTGCAGCGGCACCTTCATGTTGATCTTGCGGTCCTTGGAGATGCGCTGGAAGTCGACGTGCTGGACCTGCATCCGGTAGGGATGCATGTTGACGGCGCGCAGCAGCACCTGCTCGCGGGTGCCGTCGATGTCCAGGCTGAGGATCGAGGCATGGAACTTCTCGTTGCGCAGGCCGAGGAAGAGCTCCTTGTGGTCGAGCTCGATGTTCATGGGGCCCTTGTCGCCGCCATAGACGATGCCGGGCACGCGGCCCGCCTGGCGCAGACGGCGGCTCGCACCCGTTCCCTGCGCCTCGCGCTTGCGCGCGCTGATCTCGATTGCCATTCGTGTGACTCCTTGGTGTTTCGCCGGACCCGCGACCAGGCACCGGCGCGTTGAGAAAGCTTCGCTATTCGATGAAAAGGGAGCTCACCGACTCCTCGGTATAGATCCTCAGGATGGTCTCGGCGAGAAGGCCCGCCACCGACAGTTGGCGGATCCTGGGACAAGCCCGCGCGTCCTCGCGCAGCGGAATCGTGTCGGTCACCACGAGCTCGTCGAGGTCCGAGCCCGCAATGCGCGCCACGGCATCCCCGGAGAGGACCGGGTGCGTGCAGTAGGCGACGACCTTCGTCGCGCCCTCCTGCTTGAGCACCTGCGCCGCCTTCACCAGCGTCCCGGCGGTGTCGACCATGTCGTCCATGATGACGCAGGTGCGGCCCTTCACCTCGCCGATCACGTTCATGACCTCCGAGACGTTGGCCTTCGGGCGGCGCTTGTCGATGATGGCGAGGTCGGACTCCAGCCGCTTGGCGAGCGCCCTGGCGCGCACCACGCCGCCCACGTCGGGCGAGACGACGATGACGTTCTCGTAGCGCTGCTTCCACACGTCGCCGAGCAGCACGGGGGCGGCGTAGATGTTGTCGACCGGGATGTCGAAGAAGCCCTGGATCTGATCGGCGTGCAGGTCCATGGTCAGCACGCGGGCGACGCCGACGGAGGTGAGCATGTTGGCCACCACCTTGGCGCTGATCGCGACGCGGGCGGAGCGCGGACGGCGATCCTGCCGCGCGTAGCCGAAGTAGGGAATCGCCGCCGTGACGCGCGCCGCGGACGAGCGCTTCAGGGCGTCGACCATCACGAGCAGCTCCATCAGGTTGTCGTTGGTCGGCGCGCAGGTGGATTGCAGGACGAACGCGTCCTTGCCGCGGACGTTCTCGAGCAGCTCCACCATGACCTCGCCGTCGGAGAAGCGCCCGACGACGGCGCGGCCGATGGAGAGGTTGAGGTGCTTCGCCACGTCGTGCGCGAGGCGCGGGTTGGCATTGCCGGTGAACACCATCAGCCGGTCGAGCGGCATTCCGTTACCCAGGCGGCCCATTGCGGTGTTCATCGCGCTCTCGATGTATGGCTGGGGAGGAAGGATTCGAACCCTCGTATGCCGGAATCAAAATCCGGTGCCTTAACCAGCTTGGCGACTCCCCAGTTGGGTTGACCTCTCGTCACTGCTCCGTGCGACCTGCACCCGTCCGCTACGCCCCCGGCGCGGCCAACGGATGGCGCTCGAGCCCGCGCGCCACGAAGCCCCGCATGCCCTCCGGCAAGGCCGAGTAGTGCGCCAGCGCCTCGGCCTCGGTGCCGAACTCGGCGAAAACGCAGCCGCCGGAGCCCGTCATGCGCGCCGCCGGACTGCGTCGTCGCAGCCAGGCGAGGTGCGCTGCTACGTCGGGGTAGCGGGCACAGACGACCGGCTCGAGATCGTTCGTTCCTTGCCCCGACAAAAAGGGCGGTATTGTGAGTCGTTTCGTATGACGTGTCAACGCTGCGTCATTGAAGATTTCCCTTGTCGAAACGCAGACTTGCGGCGTCAGGACGAGGTACCAAGCGGGCGGCAGCGCGAGCGGCGTCAGCCGCTCGCCGCTGCCTTCGCCGAGCGCATTGCGGCCGAAGAGAAAAAACGGCACGTCGGCGCCGAGCTCGCGCCCGAGCTCGGCGAGCGCGGCGGGCGCAAGGTCGAGCTTCCATTCGCGGTTGAGCACGAGGAGCACGGTGGCGGCGTCCGACGAGCCGCCGCCCATGCCGCCGCCCACGGGCAGCCGCTTCTCGAGCACGAGATCGCACCCGGCGCGGGCGCCGGTGCGCGCTTTCAGGAGGCTTGCGGCGCGGACGCACAGGTTGCGCTCCCCGAACTCGCCGGAGAAGCGCACTTCGCCGTCCGGTCGCACGGCGATGCCTACGCGGTCGCAGCGATCGACCAGGCGAAACACCGTCTGCAGCTCGTGATAGCCGTCGTCCCGGCGGCCGAGTACATGCAGGAAGAGGTTGAGCTTCCCGGGCGCCGGATAGAACCTCATTGCCAGCTCGAGATGGCGAGCCTCAGGTCGATCCCCGGGTAGCTCAGCCGCAGCCGCGAGGGAAGGCCGCCCGTGTACTCGAGGTACTCGATTCTCCAGCCGTTCTGCTCGAGCACCCGCAACCGTCCGTCCGCGAGCCGTTCGGCATCGAACGGCGCATCCTGCGAGGGCCGCCCGCGCACCCAGTCGGCGAGGCCGGCGAGCGGCAGGCGAAATCCCAGCGTCTGCTCGGTCAGCGACTCGGCGTCGGGCGCGCGGTACTCGCGCGGCTCGGCGGTCGTGAGCGTGACGTTGCCGTCCTTGCGGACGATGCGCGCAACCCCCTGCCCGAGGGGGGAGGTGAGCAGCAGCTCGTCCAGGGAGCCGGCATGGCGCCAGCGCAGGTTCCCCGAGAACGCTTCGTCCCCCTGCCGCGCGGCGATGCGCCCGGCGAGCTCGAAGAGCTGGTCCTGCGGCGTCTGCGTGCCCAGCTGCGCGCAGCCTGCGGCCAGCACGATCGCCACGACGGCGGCGGCGGCCCTCATGCGCTACTTCCGCAGGCGCCTGATGGTCTTCAGCAGCGTCTCGTTGTCGGGGTTGGACTGCAGTGCCTCCCGCCACACCTTGTCCGCCTCGTCGCGCTCGCCCATGACCCAGAGGACCTCCCCGAGGTGCGCGCCGATCTCCGCGTCCGGACGGTCGCTGTAGGCGCGCCGCAGCTCGCGCACCGCGGCCTCGAGGTCGCCCTGCCGATAAAGCACCCAGCCGAAGCTGTCGATGATGAAGGCGTCGTTGGGCGAGAGCTCGAGCGCCTTCTCGATCAGCTCGCGCGCCTCCCCGAGACGGAGGTTGCGCTCGGCGAGGGAATAGCCGAGCGCGTTGAACGCATGCGCGTGGTCGGGCCGCACCTCGATCAGCTTGCGGAGGTTCGCCTCGAGCTCGTCGAACCGCTCGAGCTTCTCGGCCGTCAGGGCAATGTCGTAGAGGAGCTCCGGCTGCCCCGGTTGCCGGGTGAGCGCCTGCGCGAGCACCTGGTAGGCGTCCTCGTGACGGCCCGCGTCGCGAAGCAGCTGGGCCTCGGCCACGACGAGCTGCGCCTGCTCGGCGTCGCTCGCGGCCTCCACGCGGTGGAGGTAGCCGCGCGCCTCCTCCAGCCTGCCCTGCTTGGCGAGCGCGTTGGCCGTGCGCATGCGGGCGGCAAGCGCGTGATCGCCGTCGTCGATCTGGCGGTACCACTCGATCGCGCGCTGCCACTGGCTCTGCTCCTCGGCCAGCTGGCCGAGGAGGTAGCGCACGCCGTCGGGGTCCCGGTAGTCCATCCCGAGCACGCGCTTAAGGTTCTTCTCGGCGACCTCGAAATCCTTCAGCTGGAACGCGAGCACGCCGACCGCGTAGACCACATCCGGGTCGCCGGGGCTCGACTTGAGCAGCGTCTCGAACTGCTGGCGAGCCTCGGGAAAGCGCTTGTCGAGGACGAGCGCGCGAGCGTAGTTCATGCGCGCGTCCCGCGCCTCCGGATGCTTGCCGAGGAAGGCTTCCAGGCTCCGGGCCGCCTCGCCGGGCGAGCGCTTGAGGAGCACCTGGGCGCGCAGCACGGCGGCGAGCTCCCAGTCCGGCCGCAGCTTGAGCGCGCGCTCGACGGCGGCGAGCGCCGCTTCGTTGTCCCCGGCCACCGATGCCGCCTGCGCCACCGCGAACTGTGCCTGCGGGAGCGTCTGGAAGCGCGTCGCAAGCGAGCGGATGACGCGCAGGTTCGCCTTCTTGTCCGGATTGCCGGCGAGCAGCCGGTTGAGCTGCAGGAAGCCGCTCTCCACGTTGACGCCTTCGGAGGCGAAGAGGCGCTCGAGGAAAGGCATGGCCTCGTCCACGCGCCGGTCGGACACGAGGAGCGCCGCGACGATCTGCAGCGCCTCGCGCGACGAGGGCTCCATGGCCTGCCAGAGCTGCGCCGCCTCGATCGCGATGTCCGTCAGCTTGGCGCCGCTCGCCACCTCGACGGCCCGGCGCGCGACCCTCGGATCGCGAGTGCGCTTGGCGACCTCCAGGTAGGTGCGGGCGGCAAGATCGAGCTCGCCGCGCTGAACCGCAATCTCGGCGAGGAGCATCTCGTAGAGCGTCGCCTCGGTGAGCTCCGCGCTCGCCGTGTGCGCCGCCGCGCCATCGCCCGCCGCCGCATCGCGCGCGCCCGTCTGCGCGCAGGCGCCCGTCGTCGAGGCGACGAAGGCCGCCATCGCGACCCACTGGAAAAGCCTGGGAATCTGGACCATCGTGGTTCGACCGATCTTAGGTATATTCGTTGCCGGAAACAAGATTCCTCGCTGCCGCATTCTCCCTCTCTCCATTTCCCGATGCCCGAGCTTCCCGAAGTCGAGGTGACGCGCCTGGGGCTGGCGCCGCACGTTGCCGGGCGCACCATTTCCTCGGTCGCGGTCCGCGAGCCGCGGCTGCGCTGGCCGATCACGCCGGACGTGCGGGCGCTCGCCGGCCGGACGGTCCAAGGCATCGCGAGACGCGGCAAGTATCTGCTGATGGACTGCGGGGACGGGCACCTGATCGTGCACCTCGGCATGTCGGGAAGCCTGCGGCTCGTGCCGACCGGCACGCCGGCCGGCAAGCACGATCACTTCGATCTCGTCTTCGGCAGCCATACGGTGCGGCTGCGCGACCCGCGCCGCTTCGGCGCCGTGCTCTGGACCGAAGAGCGCCTGGAGGCGCATCCGCTCCTCGCCCGTCTCGGCCTCGAGCCGCTCTCGCCCGCGCTGCACCCGCGCCGCCTGCATGCCCTCACGCGCGGCGTGCGCGCGCCGATCAAGCAATTCCTGATGGACGGGCGCCGGATCGTCGGCGTGGGAAACATCTACGCAAGCGAAAGCCTCTTCCGCGCGGGCATCGATCCGCGCACGCCGGCGGGGCGGCTCGGACCGAAGCGCTGCGCGGCGCTTTCGGCGGCCATCAAGCGGACGCTTCGCGCCGCCATCCGCGCCGGCGGCTCGAGCCTGCGCGACTTCGTCGGCAGCGACGGGCGCGCGGGCTATTTCCAGCAGCGCTACTGGGTCTACGACCGTGCCGGGAAGGCATGCCGGCGCTGCGGCGGCGTCGTGCGCCGCCTCGTGCAGGGGCAGCGTGCGACGTTCTACTGTCCGCGCTGCCAGCGCTAGGCGCCGCGCGTCGCCCGCACCTTCTCGCGCAGGCGGGCCTCGACCCGCGGATCGACGAACTTCGACACATCGCCGCCGAGCTGCGCGATTTCGCGCACGAGCGTCGCGGAGATGAACATGTGCTGCTCGGAGGGGGTGAGGAAGATCGTCTCGAAGTCGGGATAGAGGCTGCGGTTCATCCCGGCGAGCTGGAACTCGTACTCGAAGTCCGACACCGCGCGCAGGCCGCGCAGCACCACGCGCGCGCCGTGCTGGCGGATGAAGTCGATGAGCAGCCCTGTGAAGCCGACGATCTGGACGTTGTCGATCTCGCCGAGCACTTCGCGCGCGATGGCGACACGCTCCTCGAGCGAAAAGAAGGTTCGCTTCGCGCGGCTGTCGGCCACGCCGACGATGAGGGAGCCGAACAGCGTGCTCGCCCGCCGCACAAGATCCTCGTGCCCGCGCGTGAGCGGGTCGAACGTCCCGGGATATACCGCCTTGATCATGCCTGCCCGCTCCCTGTCCATTGCAGCAGCTGGAAGCTCACCTCGCCGGCGCGCGCGCGCCTGAGCTCCACGAACTCCCGGGGCAGCTCGCGCCCCGGCTCGAGCGGTGCGGCCGCCTCGACGTAGAGGCGCGCGCCTTCGAGCAGCCGGGGCCCCAGCAGCGGCAGCAGCCCGGGCAGCGCATTCTGCCTGAACGGCGGATCGAGGAAAACCACGTCGAAACGAAGGGGCGTGCCCGCAAGATACTGGCGCGCATCGGCGTGCACGAGCTCTACGCGCGCCTCCCGCAGAAGCGCCTTCGCGCGCACGAGGGCCTCGAAGGCGGCGCGGTCGCGCTCGACCAGCACCACGTGCGCCGCGCCGCGCGAGGCCGCCTCAAAGCCGAGCGCTCCGGTGCCGGCGAAGAGATCCAGGCAGACAAGACCGTCCAGGCGCTGCCCGAGCCAGTTGAAAAGCGTCTCGCGCACGCGATCGGGCGTGGGCCGCAGGTCCCGTCCAGGCGGCACGCTGAGGCGCCGGCCGCGGTGCTCGCCAGCGATGATGCGCACGGCGCCGGGCGGTCCGCGTTTGCTAGAATTCATCGATTCATGGTAGCAGCGCTCTCGTGGACGGCGCGCCTCAAGGCAGGCCTTGCGCGCACGCGCGATGTCCTCAACACGCCCGTCTCCGATCTCTTTTCGCGCGCGCGGCTCGACGAGGCGCTCTACGAGGAGCTGGAGGGAGCGCTCCTGCAGGCCGATTGCGGCGTAGCGGCCACCGAGCACCTCATCGAGGCGCTCCGCGCCCGCGTGAAGAAGCAGCGCATCGAGGACGGCGAGGGCGCCCGGCGGGCGCTGCGCGAAGCGGTGGCGGAGCTCCTTGCGCCGCTCGAGAAAAGCCTCGAAGTCGATCGCGCCAGGCCCTTCGTGGTCATGGTGGCGGGCGTGAACGGGTCAGGCAAGACCACTTCCATCGGCAAGCTCGCGAAATGGCTGCAGGGCCAGGGTCGAAGCGTGCTGCTCGCGGCCGGGGACACCTTTCGCGCGGCGGCGCGCGAGCAGCTTGTCGTGTGGGGCAGCCGCAACGGCGTGCCTGTCGTCGCGCAGGAATCCGGCGACCCGGGCGCCGTCGTCTTCGACGCGATCAGCGCCGCGCGCGCGCGCGGCGTCGACGTGGTGATTGCCGATACCGCGGGCCGGCTGCCGACGCAGCTGCACCTCATGGAGGAGATCCGGAAGGTGAAGCGGGTCGCTGCCAAGGCGCTTGAGGGGGCGCCGCACGAGGTCCTGCTCGTGCTCGACGCCAACACGGGGCAGAACGCTCTCGCGCAGGTCAAGGCGTTCGACGAGGCGCTCGGCCTGACCGGCCTCGTCGTCACCAAGCTCGACGGCAGCGCCAAGGGCGGCGTCGTCTGCGCGATCGCCCGCGAGCGGCCCGTGCCGCTCTACTTCGTAGGCGTCGGCGAGGGCATCGACGACCTGCGCCCCTTCGCGGCGAGGGACTTCGCCGAGGCGCTGGTTGGTTAGCTTCTCGGCCGTCGCCAAGCGCTACCCGGGGGGCCTCACTGCCCTCCACGATGCCACGTTCAGCATCGACGCCGGCGAGCTCGTCTTCGTGACCGGTCGCTCGGGGGCGGGAAAGTCGACGCTGCTCAAGCTGATTCCCGCGATCGAGCGGCCGACCACGGGCACCGTGATCGTCGGCGGCCAGAATGTGGGCGCGCTGAAGCGCTCCGCCGTCCCCTACCTGAGGCGCAACATCGGCCTCGTGTTCCAGGACCAGAAGCTTCTCTACGATCGCAGCGTCTACGACAACGTCGTTCTGCCGCTCGCTTTCTCCGGGCATTCCCCGAGGGAGGCGGCGCGCCGGGCGCGGGCGGCCCTCGACAAGGTCGGGCTCCTCGGTCGCGAGCGCGCGAATCCGATCCAGCTCTCGGGCGGCGAGCAGCAGCGCCTCGCCATCGCGCGCGCGGTGGTGAATCGGCCGGCCATCCTGATCGCCGACGAGCCGACGGCCAACCTCGATGCCGAGTCGGCGCTGCGCATCGCCGAGATCTTCATCGCTTTCCACCAGGTGGGCGTCACCGTGCTCATCGCCACCCACGACGAAACGCTCGTCGAGCGCTATGGGCGGCGCGTGCTGCAGGTGGAGGCCGGCCGCGTGTCCGAGCTTACGCGCTCATGAAGACCTGGGTGCGCCAGCACCGGCAGGCGTTCGTCTCGGCGCTCGCGCGACTGCGAAGGACGACGAGCCTTTTCAGCGTGTTCGTCATCGGCGTGGCGCTCTCGCTGCCGGCCGGCGGCTACGCGCTCCTGGCGGGGCTGAGCGACGTTGCCGCTCGCATCACGCCCGAGCCGCAGGTATCGGTGTTTCTGACCACCGAGGCGGCGGAGGAAGACACGAAGGCCACCCTGGCAGCCTTGAAAGCCGACGTCCGCGTGGCGAGCGTGCAGTTCGTGCCGCGCGAAAGCGCGTTGAAGTCGCTTGCGGAGGTCCAGGGCATGCGCGAGGTGATCGACGCCCTGGGCGCAAATCCGCTCCCGGACGCCTTTCTGGTGCGGCTGAAGGAGCCGGCAGAGGAAGCCTTCGTCGCGAAAGCGGCCGGACTGCCGGGGGTCGCGCACGTGCAGGCCGATACCGCGTGGGCGGCGCGGCTTGCCGCCCTGACGGGCATCGCCCGCCTGGTGGTGTGGGCGCTCGCTGCGGTCCTCGGCGCGGGCCTGGTCGCCGTCACGTTCAACACCATCGGCCTGCAGGTCCTCACCCAGCGGGAGGAGATCGAGGTGCTCAAGCTCATCGGAGCGACCGACGCCTTCATCCATCGGCCCTTCTATTACCTGGGCCTCCTCCAGGGCCTGATGGGCGGGCTGGTCGCGCTCGCGATCGTCTGGGTGGGGCTCGCCTTGCTGAACACGGAGGCGGCGCCCTTGGCGGCAAGCTACGGGTCCGATTTTCGCTTCCCCGGCCTCACACCCGGCGATGCTGCGGCCATTGCGATTTTTGCCGCGCTCATCGGCTGGCTCGGCGCGTACCTGTCCGTTCGCCGGCGGCTCGCCGAAGCGGAACCCGGTCGGAAATAGCGGGGTCCGATTGAAGCTACCATTCATGTGAGTGTGTTAGTGTCCACATACCTGTGATGCGTTCAAATACTTGAGTTAGTGGAACTATTCCGGAGCGTTAGCACTCTAACTAGTCGAGTGCTAAACTACTAACCGCTCAGGAGGAACGAGAGATATGCAAGCAACGACGATCCTGCCCGGTACCACGCCGGTGCCGATGCCCACGGGGAGCCTCGAGGCTTACATCCAGACGGTCAATCGCTTTCCCATTCTCAGCGCCGACGAAGAGCAGGCGCTCGCTCGCCGATTTCGCGACCAGAACGACCTGGAAGCGGCCCGTCAGCTGGTCGTCTCGCACCTCCGCCTCGTCGTCGCGCTGGCGCGCGGCTATCTCGGGTACGGCCTCCCCCATGCCGACCTGATCCAGGAGGGCAACATCGGCCTCATGAAGGCCGTCAAGAGGTTCGACCCGGATCGCGGCGTGCGGCTGGTTTCCTTCGCGATCCACTGGATCAAGGCCGAGATCCACGAGTACATCCTGCGCAACTGGCGCCTCATGAAGGTCGCCACCACCAAGGCGCAGCGCAAGCTCTTTTTCAACCTGCGCTCGCTGAAAAGCGGCTCCGCCGCCCTGACCCCGGCCGACGTGCAGCGCGTGGCGAAAGAGCTGCGCGTGAAGCCGGAAGAGGTGCGCGAGATGGAGACCCGGCTCGCGGGACACGAGCTCGCGTTCGACGCCGAAGAGAGCGACGAGGACGCCTTCGCCCCGGTCCACTACCTCGCCGACAACGAGGCCGAGCCCTTCCGCGTCCTGGAAGCCGCGGAATCGGAGCGCGTGCGCAGCGCCGGCCTGCAGAAAGCGCTGGGCAGCCTGGACGCGAGGAGCCGGCGCATCGTCGAGTCGCGCTGGCTGCGCGAGAAGGACACCGCAACCCTGCACGAGCTGGCCGCCGAGTTCAACGTGTCGGCCGAGCGCATCCGCCAGATCGAGGCGAAAGCGCTGGAGAAGATGCGGAAGGTGCTCGGCGCCGAAGGGCTCGACGCCCTTCCCGCGCCAAACTGATCTAGGAGCTCCTCGCCGCGTCGAGGAGCGTCTTCAGGTCCGGCCCCAGGTCCGTGCCGATCCGGTCGTGGCGCACCAGCAGCCGTAGCCGCCCGGCGGGGTCGAGCACGTACGTCTGGCCGCTGTGGTCGACGGTGTAGGAGTCTCCGGACTTGCGCTTCTCGAAGTAGATCTTGAACTCCTTTGCGGCCGCCTGGGTTTCCTCGAGGCTTCCCCGCAAACCCAGGAAGCGCGGGTCGAACGCAGTGACATACTCGCGCAGAACCTCGGCCGAATCGCGCTCCGGGTCCACGGTCACCATCAGCACCTGGACGCGCCCGGCGTCCTCGCCGAGCGTCTTCAGGGCCTGCGCGACCTCGGCCATCGTCGTCGGGCAGACGTCCGGACACTGCGTGAAGCCGAAAAACAGGACCACCACCTTGCCGCGGAACTCGGCCAGCGTACGGCGCACGCCGTTGTGGTCCACGAGCGAGAGCTGCTTGCCATAGTCCACGCCGGTGATGTCGGTGCTGCGGAACTGCGGTCCCGCGTCCGTGCATGCCAGCGCAACGGCAAGAAGCGCGGCGCTAAGGCAGCAGCGGAAGATAGTGGTCAACGAGGAGCGCGGCGAACAGCGCCGCAAGGTAGACGATGGAGTAGCGGAAGGTCTGCCGCGCAACGGCATCGGTGTACGAGAAATAGATGCGCAGGGCATAGCGGACGAAGATGGCGCCCAGGACGATCGCGGCGGCGAGGTACACCACGCCGCTCATCCGGATGACGTAGGGCAGCAGGCTTACGGCGAAAAGGATGAGCGTGTAAAGCAGCACCTGTAGCCCGGTGTAGGGCTTGCCGTGCGTGACCGGCAGCATCGGCACGCCGGCGCGTGCGTAGTCGTCGGTCCGGTAGAGCGCGAGCGCCCAGAAGTGCGGCGGCGTCCAGGCAAAGATGATGAGGAAGAGAAGCATGGCCTCGGTGGTGACCTCGCCCGTCACCGCCGCCCACCCGAGCACGGGCGGCATGGCCCCCGAGGCGCCGCCGATCACGATGTTCTGCGGGGTGGCGGGCTTGAGAATCACCGTGTAGATGATGGCGTAGCCCACGAAGGTCGCCAGCGTGAGCCACATCGTGAGCGGATTGACGAACTCGTAGAGGATCGCGAGGCCGATGCCACCCAGCGACCCCGCAAAGGCGAGCGTCTGCCCGACGCTCAGTTCGCCGCGCGGCAGCGGCCGCCACCGGGTGCGCTGCATGACCGCGTCGAGCCCCTGCTCCACCAGGCAGTTGACGGCCGCTGCCGCGCCCGCCACGAAGGCGATGCCGAGCGTCGCAGCGAGCAGCAGGCCAGGCGGCACGCCGCCCGGCGTGGCGAGGAGCATGCCGATGACCGCCGTGAACACGATGAGCGACACGACGCGCGGCTTCGTCAGCGCGTAGAACGCGCGCAGACGCTGCGCCAAGCTCGGGAAAAGTACCTGTGTCGTCAAGGGTTTGACCGCCGCGAAGAGCGCGAAGTTTAGCACGTCGCAACCCTGCTCCGAGTGCCGGTATCCCAGCCGGCGTTAGCCGATGCGGGAATACTTCAGCAAGCGCTGGAGGTCCTTGATGATCCGGCGCGGGTCCGGATCGGGCGGAAACCGCAGCATCAGATTGCCGAGCGGGTCAATGAGGTACAGGTGCTCCGTGAGCTGCCCCGGAAACGCGCTGAGATCGGCCTTCGTGCTTCGCGCGACGCGAACGCCCTCGAGGAGCGGCGCAAGCTCCTCACGCGGCGCACCCTCGTCGAGCATCACCCAGAGCCGCTCGACGCGCCCCTGCTCCTTCCCCTGCGCCTTGCGCGTCTGCCGCATGTAGTAGAGCTTGCGCTCGCAGGCGGCGTCGCAGGCGGCGCTGTCGAAGGACACGAGGACCCATTTGCCGCGCAGCTCGTCGAAAGGCGCTCCCGCCAGGGCCGTGGGCTGGATCAGCTCGCCATAGTTCCCGGTGGCGCCGGGGGCCCAGTCGAAGTAGTAGGCGAGCGTGGCAAGTACGACGGGCGCCGCGCACGCGAGCGCGATGCCAAGGAGCTTAAGGCGCGCCGACACGGCGGAACGAGAAGACGAGACCGAGCACGACGGCGAGCGCGGCGAGCGAATACCACTGCAGCGCGTACGCGTCGTGCTTCTCCACGCCCGCGTCGGGCCGTTGCCACTCGCGCACGAGACCGTCCGGCGTCTGGGAGTGCTGCTCGATGTAGTACGGAACGAGCGCAAGGCCGGTCTCGGCCCGATACGACTCGATATCGAGCGTCTGCCGCACGCGCTCGCCCTCCTGCGGCCGGACCTCAAGGAGGCGGGGGAAATGCGCTCGCACGACGCCCTCGAGGGAGACGGACCCCGCGGGCGTGCGAACCTCCGGCAGGCGCTCGCGCCTCGCCGGCGCTGGAGTCCAGCCGCGGTTGACGAGAACGAACTGGTCGCTGCCGGCCATGCGCAGCGGCATGACTACCTCGTAGCCTGCGCGGCCGTGGCGCACCTTGTTGTCGAGAAGCACCATGTACTGCGGCAGAAAGGTGCCTGTCACGGCTGCGCGCTCCTCGCGGTCCGCTGCAGCCCGCTTCTCTTCTGCGCGGCCGGCCTGCCAGTTGCCAAGGGCGATGCCGGCGCCGGCCGCGAGCGCAGCCAGTGCGAGGACCCAGGCGCGCGGATGGAAGGAGTATCCTGCGGCCATGCGCTACGTCGTGATCGCCATGCTGCTCCTGATCGTCGCGAGCCTCGGCTCGGCCGTGTTCTACATGCTCCGGCGACGCGGCGACCCGACCAAGATGGCACGCGCGCTGACGGTGCGCGTCGGACTCTCGGTGGCCCTCTTCGTGCTGCTGATGGCCGGCTGGTACCTCGGGTACTTCCGGCCCGGTGCGCTCTGATTTGCGTCGCCGCTACAGCCAGTAGACGAAGATGAACAGGCCGAGCCACACCACGTCGACGAAGTGCCAGTACCACGCCACGCCCTCGAAGGCGAAGTGGTGGTCCGGCCGGAAGTGGCCCTTGAGGCAGCGGAACCAGATCACCGTGAGCATGATGGCCCCGATGGTGACGTGGAATCCGTGGAAGCCCGTCAGCATGAAGAACGTGGAGCCGTAGACCCCCGTCGACAGCTTCAGGTTGAGATCGCTGTAGGCGTGCCCGTACTCGTAGGCCTGCACGCAGAGGAAGATCGCCCCGAGCAGCACCGTGAGTCCGAGCCAGACGAGCAGCTTGGCGCGGTCGTTGCGCAGGAGCGCCCAGTGCGCGAAGGTCACCGTCACCCCCGAAGTCAGGAGGAGCGCCGTGTTGATCGCCGGCAGGCCCCAGGCGCCCATCGTCGAGAACGCCTCGGAGAAGGCCGGCCCGGCGGAGGGCCACTCGCCCGAGAAGCCGGGCCAGAGCAGCGCCTGGTGCTCGAGGTTGCCGAGCTCGGGAACCGAGTGGATCCGGGCCCAGTAAAGCGCGCCGAAGAAGGCGCCGAAGAACATGACCTCCGAGAAGATGAAGAAGCTCATTCCCCATCGGAACGAGACGTCCTCGCGGCGCCCGTACTTGCCGCCCTCCGACTCGGAAATCACGTCTCCGAACCAGCGCACCATCATGTAGATGAGCGTCATCACGCCGGCGGCGAAGACGATCCAGCCGGCGCGCATGCCGTTCATGATGAAGACGCCGCCCACCGCCATCAGGAAGAGCGCCAGCGATCCCATGATCGGCCACGGCATGGGCTGCGGCACGTAGTAGTGCTGGTGCGGGTCGGTCTGGGCGTGGGTGGATGCGCTGTGCGCCATGGGGGTCTCCCTGCTTTCTTAGCTTGTCACGATGCCGATGATCGTGCGCAGCGTCAGGATGAACGCCACGACGAGCAGGATCGCGAGGATGATCAAGTGATGCGGCCGCACCCGCGCGGCCTCGTGGTCGGACTTGCGGCGCACGCCGATCAGCCCGAAGAGCACGGTCTTCAGGGTGTCGAAAAACGACGCACGCTTCATGGCCAGCGCCGCCATCAGCCGCTGCCTTCCCGGCCAGCGACCTGGAAGAACGTGTACGAAAGCGCGATGGAGCTCACGCCCTTCGGCAGCCGGGCGTCGACCACGAAAGTGACGGGCATGCGGCGCCGCTCGCCGGGCTGCAGCGTCTGCTGCGAGAAGCAGAAGCACTCGAGCTTGTGGAAGTACTCGCCCGCCGAGGGCGGCCCGTAGCTCGGGATGGCCTGGCCGGTGACGGGCTTGTCCGTCACGTTCACCACCTCGTACTCGACCGTGGCGAGCTCGCCCGGATGCACGTCGAGGTGATTGACGAGCGGCTCGAACCGCCAGCCGATGTTGTGCGCGTTGGAGTCGAACTCGATCGTCACCGTGCGGCTGCGGTCGACCTGCGTGTTGACGACCTGGGAGGGTCGCTCCACGCTGTTGATGCCGAGCGCGACGCAGATCTGGTCGTAGAGCGGCACGAGCGCGAAGCCGAAGCCGAACATCGCCGCGGCCACGACCGCGAGGCGCACCGACAGGCGGCGGTTCTGCTCGCGCGTCTCCGGGCTCTCGTTCGGCTTGTCCACTCGGTTATTCACGCTTTCAGCCATTGAGCAGCCAGTACTTGGCGATGACGCCGAGGAAGAACGCGAGCGCCACCGACGCGAGGATGAGGGCGGTTTTCGCGTTCTTGCTCAAGGCCGCTCCGCTCACTTGACGACCGGCGGGGTCTCGAAGGAGTGGTAGGGCGCGGGCGTCGGCAGGTGCGTCCACTCCAGGGAGTCGGCGCCTTCCCAGGGCAGCTGCGGCGCCTTCTCGCCGCTCTTCAGGGCCTTCAGCACGATGTAGAGGAACAGCAGCTGCGAGAGCCCGAAGCCGAAGGCGCCGATGGTGGAGACCTTGTTCCAGGTCTCGAACATGAGCGGGTAGTCCGGGATGCGCCGCGGCATGC
>CAYWSG010000053.1:0-2170 GCA_964461055.1 uncultured Enterobacteriaceae bacterium
CCAAACTGTTGCACTTCAAATGTGAATCCACCTTCCCGCCTTCGCGGGAACGACAAGATGGCCGCTTTCAGCTCAAAAGGCCGTTCCACCCTAACGGCCGTTCCACCCCAAATGCGCCCAAGCCCAAATGGCCGTTTCAGCGCAATGACCGTTTCAGCGCAAATCGCCGCTCCACCCGAAATGAGCGCTCCCTTCTAAGAAGCGGCCTTTCCGGTGAGGTCGGGGACTTCGCGCTTCTTGCGGCGGGGGTCGCGAGAGGCGCCGCCCTCGTCGCCGGCGGCGAGCTTCATCACGTCCTGGTTGCCGGCGGCGAAGCCGTACATCGTCTCCGGGGTGCGCGGCGTGGCGCCGACGGGCTCGGGACGGGCGGGCGCACGCGGCCGCGCAAGGAGGTCGCGGGCGCAGAGGCCGAGGCCGAGCGCGACGTAGACGAGCGCGAGCGCGCGGCCCGGCAGGCGAAGCTCGAAGCCCGGCGTGAGGCGGCGCGGCACGAGCTGGTAGTCGGTGACGTACGCGACGGCGGAGGTGATGGCGGCGTCGCGCGCCGCGCGTCTGCGTGAGCGGCTCGGCCTTGTCAGGCTGTCGGGGCGGCTCGTGTCGGCAAGTCCTTCGTACAGGAGCGCCCAGAACACGCAGGCGCCGTAGTTGAGGGCGAAGCCAAGCCCGGTGTACTTGAGCGAAGCGCGGTTGTGCAGGGCCGCTCGGTCGCCCCAGGCGACGTGGCTCGTCGCGTTGAGCGGCGCGGCGTGCGAGCCTGCCTCCCGGCGCCCGAGGCAGGCGGCGACGAGCGAGGTCGCCGCCGCGGCCAGCGTTCCGGAGACGAGCGAGCGCCGCAGGAGCGTGGTGTTCAGCATCATCCGCGAACGCGACGCAAGAAACGCTCCGCGGATCGGTCAGCCGGCGGCGAGCGTGCCGCCTCCGTAGCGCGCCTGCCGGCGCTCCGGGGCGCCGCGCCGGCGCTCCACGGCGACCGGGCGCGCTTCGCGGCGACGGTCGCCGACGCCGCGCCGGCGATCCTCGCCGAGGCCTGCGCGCCAGGCTTCGCCTGTGCTTGCGCGCTCCGATTTCTTCAGCGCGCTCGCGGCCTCCAGCTCATGGCGCAAGAGCGAGCGCCAGCCGATCCACGCGGCGGCAATCGCGCTCAGGCCATGCAGCCAGACGTTGTGGCCGTGCAGCGGAAGCACGTCGAAGAAATTGCGCGCCCCCGGCACCAGCCCTGCGAGCGCGAGGATGCCCATGACGACGGCAACCGCTCTCGCGTAGGTGACGGCACCGAGCGCGCCGGACCAGGCGACGAGGCCCCACATGCCCATGAACGCGTGCGCCGCGTTGAGCGGCGTATTCACGGCGAAGAGGCCGAGGAAGTAGCCGTACTGCACGGTGCCTTCCGCCGGCACGACGAGCGAAGCGATCATGGCGAGGGTGCCGAGCGCGACGTAGAGGATTCCCGTGGCGAGCGCGAAGGTGGGCGCGCTCATGCCCATTCTGGTCACGGCACCTCCACCGCCGGCCCCTCGGAGGCCGGGGCGTCGTAGTCGCGGCTGAGCGCGACCTCGCCGTCGTCGCGAAGCACCGCCACGCGCGCGCGCCGCTTGGCCTTCGCCACGCGGACGGCGTGCTTGAGGGCGCCCCATTTGCTCGGGAAGTACGCGATGGCGACGCGCTCGGGGCCGCGCTCGTTCACGCTCCACACGCCGTCGCGCGTCGGCGCGATCGAGAGGATCGGCAAGGGCTCGCTCATTTCCCTTCGCCGGGGGCCTTCGCTTCGCCGGGGGCCGGCGCGGGCGGCGGCGTGACGGCGACCTGGTTCTGGACGTACTTCACGCCCTCGACCTTCTGCACGGCCGCGGTGACGCGCTTCTTGTCCTCGTCGGTTTCGACGCGGCCCTTCAGCACCACGACGCCGTCGTTGCTTTGCACCTCGACGTCTTCCTTGAGCACGCCTTCGGCCGCGAGCGCCTCCTCGACGCGGGCGGTGAGCTCCGCGTCCTTGCCGCGCTCGGCCTGGACGGCCGCGGTCGCGCCGCTCGACGACGGCGCCGTCGAGGGCGGCGCCGAATCGTCGCCGCAGCCGGCGAGCCCGGCCGCAAGGGCACCGACAAAGGCGAGGCGGCGCCACCCTGAGGTCCACCCTGAGGTCATTGGTCTCTGCCTCATCTTTCCTTCATCC
>CAYWSG010000053.1:2270-20201 GCA_964461055.1 uncultured Enterobacteriaceae bacterium
CCACCCTGAGGTCCACCCTGAGGTCATTGGTCTCTGCCTCATCTTTCCTTCATCCTCCGGCGCTCGCGCTCACGACGGCCCCGCCACGCTAGCCACCCGAAGGCGCCCGCGCGCGCACGAGGTCGGGCTTCTCGATGGGCGGACGGCGGATCTCCTGCTCGAGCGACGGGCGCTCGTGCTTCTGGTAGGGCGGCAGCGTCACCGCCGCCCCGGAGGCCGCCGAGCGGTAGAGCGCCTCGATGATCCGCACGTCGGCGAGCCCCTCGGCGGCCGAGGGCTCGGGGTCGCGGCCCTGCAGCACGCAGTCCGAGAAGTAGAGGAGCTCGGGGGCGAACTGGTCGCGCCGGGCGAAGCGGCGCTCGGAGGCCTCGCCGTCGATCGTCACGCGGTGGCGCAGCGCCGCCGCATATTCGAAGGCAGGCTCGACCACGAGGTCGCCCTTCGTGCCGATGAGCCGGTAGTGGGAGACCCTGGCGGCGCCGAAGCCGCAGACGAAGCCCGCCATGCGCTCGTTCGGGAAGCGCAGCATCGCCGCGACCGACTCCTCGACCTCGTCGAGCGAGCCGAACGTCATCGCGAGCGCCTCGAGCGGCTCGTCGCGGAAAAGCGAGCGCGCGGCGTTGATGCAGTAGATGCCGATGTCGTAGAGCACGCCGCCGCCCGTTTCCCGCCGCACGCGGATGTTGCCCGGCACCACGCGCTGGGTGAAGGCGGCGCTGAACGCGCGCGGCTCGCCGATGCGCCCGGCGCGCGCGATCTCCGCCGCCTCGAGGTTGGCCCGCTCGAAATGCAGCCGGTAGGCCACCATCAGCCGTACGCCGTGCTCCCGCGCGGCGCGCGCCATCCGCTCGCATTCCTCGACGGTCGGCGCCATGGGCTTCTCGCAGAGCACGTGCACGCCGGCGCGCGCGGCCCGGACCGCGTAGTCGCAATGCAGGTTGTTCGGCAGCGCGATGTACACCGCGTCGATGTCGCCGGAGCGAAGGAGGGCGTCGTAGTCCTCGTAGCCGCACGTTTTCGGGACCTCATAGCGGCGCGAGAGCGCCTCGCGCTTGACTGCGTCGCCGGAGACCAGCGCGGCGAGGCGGGAGTTGCGCCGGGCGTTGCCGAAGGCGGGCAGCACCGCCACCTGCGCGATGTGGCCGATGCCGACGACGGCGTACCTGACGTGCCTGCGCACCGGTGCGTTCTCTCGGCCCGCCTATGCCGCGCGGCGCTTCCTGCCGCCCGCGCGCTTCGCGCTCGCCTCGCCCTGGCGGCGGGGCGCCGCCTTCGGCGGCGCGGCCTTGCCCTTCGCCTCGACGCTCTTGCGCAGCAGCGCCATGAGATCGATGACCTCCGCGCCCGGCGCCTTCTCCTCCGCGCCCTCGCGCGCGGGCTCGGTGATCTCCTCCGTCTGCCCCGCCTTGACCTTTTCCTCGATGCGCCGGAGCAGGTCCTCGCGATACGTGTCCTTGTACTGCTCGGGCTTCCAGGGCTCCGCCATGTCGTCGATGAGCCGCAGCGCGAGGTCGATTTCCTTGGCGGTGACCTTGGCGCCCTTGAGGCTCGCCTCCGGAATGCCGAGCTCGGCGACCGGACGGATCTCGGCGGCGTAGCGGATGGTGTTCATGAGCAGGAGGTCGCCATACGGAATGAGCGCCGCCAGGTACTGGCGGGTGCGGATCACCACGGTCGCGATCCCGATCCGCCCGGCCTTCTTCAGCGCTTCCCGGAGGAGCGCATACGCCTTCTCGCCGCGCTTGCCCGGCACGAGGTAGTAGGGCGTCTCGAAATAGAGCGGCGGGACCTCGCCCGCGTCGACGAAGGCCTGGATGTCGACCGTCTTGGTCGCTTCCACGTTGGCGCGCCGGAAATCCTCCTCCGAGAGCACGACGTACTTGCCGTCCTCGTACTCGTAGCCCTTGACGATCTCGCTCCAGGGCACGTCCTCGCCGGTCGCCTTGTTGTAGCGCTTGTAGCCGACCGGGGCGAGGTCGCGCCGGTCGAGCATGGTGAGGTCGAGCTCGGTCGAGCGCTTCTCGGCGGAGAAGAGCTCGACGGGCACGTTCACCAGCCCGAAGCTGATCGCGCCCTTCCAGAGTCCGCGCGGCATCGCCGGTTCGCGCCTGGGGAAGCCCGGGCGGCCCCGGGCTCAGGGCCTTCTCAGCAGGCCGGCGACGAGCGAGACGAGGAACAGCACCACGAACACCACGAAGAGGATCTTGGCGATCTCCGCGGCGCCGGAGGCGATGCCGGTGAAGCCGAAGATGGCGGCGATGATGGCGACGATAAAGAATGCAAGGGCCCAGCTAAGCATGTCTCGACTCCTTGGGAGATGGGTTGCACCAAGCCCTGAGCAAAGCGCATGCCAGTATCGGAGCGGGGGTGGCCTGCCGTCCGGATGTAACGCTTGCCGAATTTCTGTAAGAAGTGCCAGAACGGCCGCATGCGCGGTGCGGACGCTCGCCGCTGGCGCTTGGGCATGGGGAATGCAAGCAGGGTCGGCATGCAACGAGAGCCTGAAGCGCACAGAGCGATGGACGAGCCCCGTGCGGGGCCGGCGCGCGCGAGCCCGCGCCTGATGGAAGACGCCGTGCCGGCGATGGTGTGGAGCGCCCGGCCCGACATGTCGTGCGACTATCTCAGCCGGGCGTGGCTCGAGTTCACCGGCTGCACGCCCGAGCAGGCGCTCGGCGACGGCTGGTCGCGCGGCGTGCATCCCGAGGACCTCGCGCGCTGGCTCGACGCCTGCGTGCGCGCGTTCGACGCCCGCGAGCCCTTCCACATCGAGTACCGGCTGCGCCGCCACGACGGCGAGTACCGGTGGGTGCAGGATCGCGGCGTGCCGCGCTTCTCTCCCGACGGCGTATTCCTCGGCTTCGTCGGCAGCTGCGTGGACGTGCACGAGCGCAAGCGCTGCGAGCACGAGCTTGCGCGTGCGCTCGAGCGCGAGCGCAAGCTCCGCATCGCCACCGAGGAGGCGAGCCGCATCAAGGACGGCTTCCTCGCGAGCGTGCTTCAGGACCTGCAGGCGCCGGTTCAGGCGATCGCCACGTGGGCGCGGCACCTGCGCGCGCAGGCCTGGCCGACGAGCGAGGCGGCTGACGCGCTGGAGGCGATCGAGCGCAACGCGCGCGCGCAGGACCGCATCATCGCGGACCTCCTCGACCTTTCCCGCGTGGCCGCAGGCGGCGCGCCGGCCGGACGGCCCGCCGCGAACGAGGGGCTGCTCGCCAACGTGCGCGTGCTGGTGGCCGAGCCCGACGCGGCCGCGCGCGAGACGATCGCCAAGGTGCTCGCCGTCGCGGGCGCGAAGGTCCACGCCGCCGCCTCGGGGCAGGACGCCCTGCGGGCGATCGACGCTTTCCATCCCGACGTGGTGCTCTCGCAGGTCGACCTGCGCGGCGGCGACGGGGAGGCGCTCATCCGCCAGCTCCGCGCCCGGCCCGCCGAGCGGGGCGGCTGCGTGCCTGCGGCGGCGCTCACGACGCCGTCCGAGCGCGCCGGCGGCCTGCGCGCGGTTGCCGCGGGCTACGACGCCCAGCTGGCCAAGCCCGTGGAGCCTGTTGCGCTTCTCGCGACGGTCGCCCGGCTTGCGCACCCGTCGGTATGACTTGAAACGAAGGTATCGCCCGGCGCGATGACGGACTAAGCTTGAGATCCGCAGTCTTCATTCCCACGGAGGTAAATCCATGTCAGCGACCGCCGCCGGCGCGCAGAAGGCGCCGCAATTCGAGCTTCCCCCGCTTCCCTACGCCGAGGACGCCCTCGCGCCCGTCATCTCCGCCGAGACGCTGCGCCTGCATCATGGCAAGCACCACAGGAAGTACGTGGACACCATGAACCAGCTCCTGCAGCAGAACCCGGTCCAGGGGACGACGCTGGAGGAGATCGTGCGCGCGGCTTCCGGCAAGCTCTTCAACAACGCCGGGCAGGTGTGGAACCACAACTTCTACTGGCAGTCCCTCTCGCCGAAGCCCACGCGTCCCGAGGGCCAGGTGCTGCAGAAGATCAACGACGCCTTCGGCGGCTACGAGACCTTCGCGAAGAAGTTCGCCGAGGCCGCAAGCGGCCAGTTCGGCAGCGGCTGGGCCTGGCTCGTCGAGAAGGACGGCAAGCTCCAGATCATGACCACGCCGAACGCGGAGACGCCCATGACGCAGGGCTACCGGTGCCTCCTCACGGTCGACGTGTGGGAGCATGCCTACTACGTGGACTACCGCAACGAGCGCGACAAGTATCTGAACGCCGTGATCAACGAGCGGCTCAACTGGGCGTTCGCGCAGGCGAACCTCGGCAAGGGCTGAGGATGGCGAGAGCCGTTCCGGAGGGGTATCACACCGCCACGCCGTACCTCTGCGTGAACGGCGCCGCCGCGGCGATCGACTTCTACAGGAAGGCGTTCGGCGCGACGGAAGTGTTCCGGATCGGCGCGCCCGGGGGCAGGATCGGGCACGCCGAGATCCGCATCGGCGACTCGCGCATCATGATCTCCGACGAGTTCCCGGAGCTGCGCTGGTTCGCGCCGCAGGCGGCGGTGGGCTCGCCGGTCATGATCCACCTCTACGTCGAGGACGTCGACGAGGTGGCGCGCCGCGCGGTGGCGGCCGGCGCGAAGGAAATCACGCCGGTGGCCGACCAGTTCTACGGCGACCGGGGCGGCAAGTTCGCCGACCCCTGGGGCCACCTCTGGTACCTCGCGACCCACAAGGAGGACGTGCCCCCCGAGGAGCTCGAGCGCCGCGCCCGCGAGCGCCTGTAGTTCCTATCCTTTGATCAAGCGGCGTTGAGGGGGCGGCGGGGGTCGAAGTCGCGCCACGAGCCGTCGCGCCACACGCCTTGCGCGCGCCCGACGTCGCGGGCGCGGTGCCGGCGCAGGATGTCCAGCGCACGCGGCTCCATCTCGGGCCGGTCGACGTTGATGGCGATCATGCGCCCGCCGGCGGGCTCGGTGGGATGCTCGACGCTCGCCTCGCGCTTGTTCGGGTCGCGAAGCTTCGACATCGTGCCGGCGAAGGAGCCGATGTAGGCGCCGAGGCCCGCGCCGAGGAGGATCGCGATGAAGCCGAACTCCACCGCCACGACGGCGCCTCCCGCCGCGCCCACGGCCGCGCCGATGATGGCGCCGAGCCCGCCGCCGATGCCGGCCTTGCGCGCTCCTGCGTCGCTCCAGGCATCGCCGCCCTGCGGCAACTGGTGGTGCTGCCCCGGCGGGGGCACGTAGAACGACTCGTACTCGCCGCTGCGGAAGCCCTCGCGCTGCAGCGCGGCGAGCGCCGCGTCGGCATCGATGGATCGGTCGAACCTGCCTGCCACGATTCTCGACATGCGCAACCTCCGTTCGCTTGGGAATCAGGCCCTCGCGGCCTGCGCTTTCGTGTCAGCCCGGCGCACGTCGACGCTCGGCATGCGCATGAGGGCGCGGTACTTGGTGATCGTGCGCCTCGCCACCCGCAGCCCCTGCTGCGCGAGCAGGCGCGCGAGCTCCGCATCGGAGAGGGGCGAGCGCGGATCCTCCGCGGCGATGAGCTCCCTCATGACCGCGCGCACCGCGGTGGCGGAAGCGGCGCCGCCGCTTTCCGTGGCGAGCCTTCGCGAGAAGAAGTGCTTGAACTCGAAGAGCCCGCGCGGCGTGGACATGTACTTGTTGTTCGTGACGCGGCACACGGTCGACTCGTGCAGGCCGAGCTCGCCGGCGATCAGCTTGAGCGTGAGCGGCTTCATGGCGACCTCGCCGTACTCGAAGAAGCCGCGCTGGCGCGCCACGATCGCGTCGGCCACGCGCTGGATGGTGGCGAAGCGCTGCTCGATCGAGCGCAGCAGCCAGCGCGCCTCCTGGAGCTGGCGCGTGAGCGAGGCGTTCGAGGCACCGCGGTGCGAGATGGCGTCCGCGTAGGCGCGGTTCAGGCGCACGCGCGGCAGCGACGCCGGGTTGATGATCGCCACCCAGCGGTCGCGGTTCTTGCGCACGATGACGTCGGGGACGACGTAGCGCGCCTCCTGCGGCCCGAAGCGGCTGCCGGGCTTGGGGTCGAGCGTGCGGATGAGGCCGCGGGCCGCGTGCAGCGCCGCCTCGTCGCAGCCGAGCGCGTGCTGCAGCCGGGCCCACTCGCGGTTGCCGAGGAGCTGCAGGTGGCCGTCCATGATCGCCATCGCGACCGCGCGGCCCTTGGTCGACTCCGGAAGCGCCTGCAACTGGAGGAGCAGGCACTCCTCGAGGGTGCGGGCGCCGACGCCCGCGGGGTCTAGGCTCTGCACGAGCTTGAGCGAGGCGGCGAGCTCCTCGGGCCGCACGTCGTGCTCGGCCGGGACCAGGGCGGCGAGCTCCTCGAAGCTCATCTTGAAGTAGCCGTCGTCGTCCAGGCTCTCGACGATCATGTGGGCGAGCGCGCGGTCGCGCTCGCCCATGGGCGAGATCATGAGCTGCTCGCGCAGGTGCTCCTGCAGCGTGGGCTCCGTGTCCGAGATGCCGCCCCAGTCCTCCTGGTCGCGATCGATGCCGTTGCCGCTCGATCCGATCTGCTCCTGCGGCAGGCGCAGGTCCGGCTCGGGCTCGAGGCGGGGCTCGTCCTTGCCGTCGCCCCCGGCGGACGCCTCGGCGCCGTCTTCGAGGAACGGATTGGCGGCGAGCGCCTGATCCATCTCCTGCTGGAACTCGAGCGCCGACATCTGCAGGAGCTTCAGCGCCTGCTGGACCTGCGGCGTCAACGTAAGGTGCTGGCGCAGCCTGAGCGCGATTGCTGGACCCATGGTGTGATTTCCTTTCTGCAGCCTTTCCTGCAAGGCGCGTGCCAGGCGACTCTGCGTCCCGCGCTCCTCATGCGCGCATCGGCGCAGGCTCGCCCCGGAGGCTGTAATCCTTTCTGCCGGCGGTAAGCAATTACCGGCCCGAGCCTTGCAGGGCGGCGGCCATGGATCCTCTGCGGCGCTACCGCGAGATGCGCGACTTCCGGGTGACTCCGGAGCCCGCGGGGAGATCATCGGGAAGGCGCTTGAGCGGTAGAAAGTCCGCGGAGAAGCAACTTCGCTACTACGTGCAACGGCATCACGCGACGCGGCTTCACTACGACTTTCGCCTGGAGCTCGAGGGCACGCTGAAGAGCTGGGCGGTGCCGAAGGGGCCGAGCCTCGATCCCTCGGTCAGGCGCCTGGCGATGCAGACCGAGGATCATCCGCTCGAGTATGGCGAGTTCGAGGGGACGATCCCCGAGAAGCAGTACGGCGCGGGCGACGTGGTTCTATGGGACCGGGGCGTGTGGATTCCCGAGGACGAAGACCCGGCCGCCGCGCTCGCGAAGGGACGCCTGCACTTCGAGCTGCGCGGCGAGAAGCTCGCCGGGCGCTGGATCCTGACCCGCACGCGCTCGAGCGACGACAAGCCGGCGTGGCTTCTCATCAAGCGCAACGACGACGAGGCACGCCCGGGCGAGGGCGACATCGTCGTCGAGCGGCCCGAGAGCGTGAAGGCGCCGCCCAGCGCCGAGAAGCGGCCGCGCCGGATCGCGCGGGCGAAGAAGGAGACGTGGATTCCCGAGTTCGTCGCGCCGATGCTCGCCACGCTCGTCACCGAGCCGCCGCGCAGCGGGAGCTGGGTGTACGAGGTGAAGCACGACGGGTACCGGATGCTGTGCCGGATCACGAAGGAGGGCGTGCGCCTTTTCACGCGCACGGGGCGCGAATGGACGGCGAAGCTGCCGCATCTCGCGCAGGCCGTGGAAGCGCTCGGCGAAAAGGGAAGCCTGCATGACAGTCTCCTCGACGGCGAGATCGTCGTGCCGGGGCCGGACGGACGCTCGAGCTTCCAGGCGCTGCAGAACGCCTTCGATGCGAATACCGACTCTCCCATCGTCTACTACGTCTTCGACGCGCCTTACCTCCAGGGCAAGGACCTGCGCCGCCTCCCGCTCCGGGAGCGCAAGGCGAGGCTCAGGAAAGCCCTGGAGAAGGGCGGGGCAGGCGACCGGGTACGCTACAGCGACGATCTGAAGGGCGATGCCTCGCACGTGCTCGAGCAGGCGTGCAAGCTCGGGCTCGAAGGGCTGATCGGCAAGGACGCGGACTCGGTGTACGTCTCCGGACGCTCGCGGTCGTGGATCAAGCTCAAGTGCCGGCGCCGGCAGGACTTCGTGATCGGCGGCTACACCGCGCCGGGCGGCTCGCGCCAGGGCTTCGGCGCCCTCCTCGTCGGCTTCTACGATGCGAAGGGCGAGCTCCAGTACGCCGGCAAGGTCGGCACCGGATTCGACGAGGCGCTCCTTTCGAGCCTCTCCAGGCGATTCGCTTCGCTTCGCCGGCGCGAGTGCCCGTTCGCCGACCCGCCGAAGGAGAAGAACGTCACCTGGCTGCAGCCCCGGCTCGTCTGCGAGGTGGCGTACACCGAGCGCACGAACGAGGGCCTCCTGCGCCAGGCTTCCTTCATGGGGCTTCGCGAGGACATCGCCGCGAAATCGGTGGGCGACGAGCAGGCCGTTCCGCCGCCCGGGAGCAAGGACGTTGTCCGCGGCATCAGGATCACCCACCCGAAGCGCGTCGTGTGGACGGAGCCGGAGATCACCAAGCTCGAGCTTGCGCGCTTCTACGACGAGATCGGCGAGTGGCTCCTGCCGCACGTCAAGGACCGGCCGCTCACGCTGGTGCGCTGCCCCGACGGCGTGGCCGGCGAGTGCTTCTACCAGCGGCACCTCCTGATGGCGCGCAGCCCCGGCCATCTGAAGACCGTGCGCCGGGCCAAGTCGTCGAAGAGCGCCTACATCTATGCCGACAGCATGGACGCGGTGATCAGCGCGGTCCAGAACAACGCCATCGAGTTCCATACCTGGGGCGCCACGGTGCCCGACATCCAGCACCCGGACCGCATCACCATGGACCTCGACCCCGGCCCGGGCGTCACGTGGGCGGACCTCGTCCGCGGGGCCGAGCTCACGCGCACGCTCCTCGACGGGCTCGGGCTGCGCTCGTTCCTGAAGACGACGGGAGGGAAGGGGCTGCACGTGGTGGCGCCGATCGCGCCCGAGCTCGGCTGGGACGAGGTGAAGGAGTTCACCCGCCTGATCGCCGTCCTGCTGCGCAAGGCCGAGCCGGATCGCTACATCGAGAAAATCGCCCGGAACCGGCGCGACGGCAAGATCTTCATCGACTACCTGCGCAACTCGGAGACGGCAAGCGCGGTGGCCGCGTACTCCGCGCGCGCGCGTCCCGGCGCGAGGGTCTCCACGCCGCTCGCCTGGGACGAGCTCGGCCGCACCGACCTGCGCGCGAAGTTCGACGTCAGGACCCTGCCCAGGCGCCTCGCCGCGCTCGGCGAGGATCCGTGGAAGGACTACTGGAGCACCTCGCAGTCCATCACGCGCAAGATGTTTAGGTCGTTAGGTGCGTAAGCCTTACTTCTTCTTAATTACCGTGACCTGGCCATCGGCCTCGATGTAGGCGCGCTCGACCTCGCTCGGGTCGGTGACGCCCTGCTCGCGCAGCTTCGCGTGCAGCTCGGACTCCGCGATGAACTCATGGCGCAGGTTGCGCCGCAGGATGCGGCCGCGGTCGATGAGGAGGAGCGGCGGCGGCTCGAGCACGCCCTGCAGCGCGGGGAACCGGTAGGTGAGCCAGTCGATGAGCACGTTCCAGCCGAGGATGGTGAGCACGAGGAGCAGCCCCTCGGTGATGGACTTGTACTCGCCCGCCATGCCGTTCTGCGCGGCGTCGGCGACGATGACGAGGATGAGGATGTCGGCCATGCCGACCGCGCCGACCCGGCGGCGGATGATCACGCGGAAGAGGACGAAGAGGCCCAGGTACATGACCGTGCCGCGCAGCATGATCTCCCAGGGCGAGAGGGTGAAGCCGAAGAGTTGGTGCCAGTCCACCCGGGGGCCGTTCGGGCTGTCGCTAATTTTTCCCTGACGACGTCCGCCGCCGTCGGGCTCCGGCGACGAAGGCGCCGCCCGCACCCGGGCGATGGGCTCGGTTTCCTTCGGGAAGCGGCATGGCGGCGCCTTGGTACGCAAGTTGCGTGCCCTTGAGACTCGCGTTGTCTTTTGTAACTCCTACAGTCGCAGGAGCACCCATGCCGCACCTTCTCCTCGTAGATGACGATCCCGAAGCCCTGGAGTGGCTCACCGAGCTGGCGAAGGCCGAAGGCTTTACCGTGGCGGCCGCAGACTCGCTGCGCAACGCCCGCATCCACCTCGCGCGCCTGCAGCCCGACGTGCTGCTGACCGACCTGCAGCTGCCCGACGGCAAGGGGATCGAGCTCGTGAACGACATCGAGTCGCGCGAGTCGACGGAGCTCGTCGTGATCACCGGCCACGCCAGCGTCGAGAGCGCGGTCGAGGCCCTGCGCCTCGGCGCGACCGACTACCTGGTGAAGCCGGTCGACGTCGACCGGCTGAAGGCCATCCTGCGGCGCGTGCCGCGCACGGGGGAGCTGCGCCAGGAGATCGGCGAGCTGCGCGACGAGCTGCGGCGCCTGGGGCGCTTCGGCCACATCCTCGGCTCTTCGCCCGTGATGCAGAAGCTCTACGACCAGCTCGGCCGCGTCGCGCCCACCTCGGCGACCGTGCTCCTCGTCGGCGAGAGCGGCACGGGCAAGGAGCTCGCCGCGCAGACCCTCCACGACATGAGCCGGCGAAAGCGCGCGCCGTTCCTGCCGCTCAACTGCGGCGCGGTGTCGCCCCAGCTCATCGAGAGCGAGCTCTTCGGCCACGAGAAGGGGAGCTTCACCGGCGCCGACCGCCAGCACAAGGGCTACTTCGAGCGCGCGAACGGCGGCACGCTTTTTCTCGACGAGATCACCGAGATGCCGCAGGAGCTCCAGGTGAAGCTGCTCCGAGTGCTGGAGACCGGGACCTTCACGCGCGTAGGCACCACGCAGCCGATCTCGAGCGACGTGCGCCTCATCGCCGCCACCAACCGCAATCCGGAGCAGGCGGTCGCCGAAGGCAAGCTGCGCCAGGACCTCTACCACCGGCTCAACGTCTTTCCCATCGCCATGCCGCCGCTTCGCGACCGGGGCACCGACATCGAGCTCCTCGCGCAGCACTTCCTCGCCGCGCTCAACAAGCAGGAGGGCGCCGCCAAGGCCTTCGCCCCGACGGCCATCGCGGCGCTCTACGCCCACAGCTGGCCCGGCAACGTGCGCGAGCTGAGGAACTACGTGCAGCGCGCGTTCATCCTCGCCGACGAGCTGATCGACGCCGACCTCGCGCCGACGGCGGTGACGGCGCCGGAATCGGCGCCGCTCCTCACCGTGCGGGTGGGCACGACGCTCGACGAAGTGGGCCGGCGGCTCATCGAGGCGACGCTCGCCGAGTGCGGCAGCAAGCGCAAGGCCGCCGACATGCTCGGCATCAGCCTGAAGACCCTCTACAACCGCCTCGCGGCCTACAAGGCGAGCGAGCTCGAGCACGAGGACGAGCTCGACGAGGAAAAGCCGGGCAAGAAGTCCGCCTCCGAGCACCGCCGCGCGGCATAGGAATCGCGGGAGCGGAATCGCAGGAACGCACTTTGCATGTCGGAGCGCGCTGTCAGCAATTCCCATGAACGATCGGCGAGGAGAGCGCAGATGGAACCGAAGGGCACCATGACGAGCAGTGCGACGAGCAATCCGGCAGGCGCGGTCAGCGAAGCGGCGAGCACCGCGCGGGAGACTGCCTCGCAGGTGGCCGGACGGCTGGGCGAGCAGGCCCAGGCGCTCGGCGCCAAGGGCGAGGAGCTCTGGCAGATGAAGGACGAGTACGTGGACACCGCTCGCGAGTACGTGCGCGAGCATCCGTTCCAGGCGCTCGGCATGGCGGTCGCGGCAGGGTTCGTCCTCAGCCTCCTGATGCGCGGCAAGTAGCCGATGGCGGCGCAGCCGCAGGTCGGGGGCGCCATGGGCGACGGCGCCGGGGGCGCCTTGGGCGCCGATTCACGGCGCCCCGGCGGCCTCGGGGATCTCCTCGGCCACATGCTCGGCGAGGCCCGCCATCTCGTGGGCGACTACGCGGAGCTCGCCGTGCTCGACGCGCGCCGGGCGGCCCTCACGCTGGCGTGGCTCCTCGGCATGGTGCTCGTCGTGGCGGTGCTCCTCGTCACCGCCTGGATGGGCATCTGCGCGGCGTTCATCGTCTGGATGTTCGCCGAGGGCGTGTCCTGGCCGCTCGCCATCGCGATCGCCGCGCTCGTCAACATCGCGGCCGCCGCCGCGCTCGGCTGGTACATGAAGAGCCTGGTGAAGGAGCTGCCGTTCAAGGCGTTGCTGCGGCAGCTGCGCGGCGAGGACCCGCCGCCGGCGCCGCGCGGGGAGGGCTACGCATGAAGATGCACGTCGACGAGGAGATCCGCAGCCTCGAGCGGCGCATGGCGCGGCGGCGCCACGAGGTCGCGCGCAGCGCCCGCGCCGCCCGCGAGCGCGCCGTGCGCAAGATGGTGTCGCCGACCGGCCTGGCGGTGGCCGCCGCCGTCGGCTTCCTCGCCACGTGGGCATTCCTTCGCCGGCCGCGCATCAAGGTGATCGAGCGGCGGCGCAGGGACCGCGGCCCGGGGCGGCTCGCCGGGCTCGTCAGCCTCGCCACGCCCGTGGCCCTTGCGCTCGTGCGCGAGCGCTTCGGCGGCCCGCAGGAGCTTGCCCACCTCGTGCTCGAGAAGCTGCAGCAGCGAAAACAGGGGTCCCCGCCCGTCGCTCCGCAGTGACAGGCCGAACGGGACCCCGGCGGCCGGAACCCCCGCTGGCAATCGCCGGTCCGGGGCGCTAGGCTGAACGGTCGAATGCCTCTGCAACACGGCGGCATGCTTCACACGCGGCTCCTGCGCCTTGCGCACTATGCGTACGGACTCGCCGCCGCGCTTGCGGCCGTCACCCTCTGGGGCTGGGTGCTGGACGTGCCGCGGCTGCGCGACTTCGGCGCCTATTTCCATCCCACGCCGCCCGCCGTCGCCCTTGCCTTCATTCTCCTGGCGGGCGGGTTTTTCGCCGCGCATCGCGCCCGCGGCCTGAGTCGTGCGGCCGTGCTTGCCTGCGCGGCAGCAGGCCTGCTCGCCGTGCTCTCCCTCGTCGAAGCCCTGGGCGGCGTCGCGCTCGGCATGCGCTTCGCCTTCTTCGGGGCCTGGCATCGTCACGTGCCCGACGTCATGTCGCCTGCGGCAGCGATGGCGGTGCTCCTCCTCGCGCTGGTCACGCCGTTGCCGCGCGAGCCGCGCCTTTTCGGCCTGCCGGCGAGCAGCCTCGTCGCCTTCGTGACGGGCGGGGTCGCCTTCTTCGCGATCCTGGGCCTGTCGCTTCGCATGCTGAGCTTCGACATCGCCGCGCCGCTGCTCGGCTTCTCGCTTCCCGGAGCGGCGGCGACGCTGCTCGCCTCGATCGCCATCGCGGCGGCGCGGCCGAGCCCCTGGCTCGTCGCTACGCTGACCGGTCGCAGCACCGGGGCCGAGGTGACGCGCTGGCTCCTGCCGGCGGCGCTGCTCCTGCCGGTCGCGGTCGGCTGGGGGCGGCTTCTCGCCGAGCGCCGCGGCCTCTTCAGCGAGGCCTTCGGCGTGGCGCTCTTCACCGTCCTCATGGTGGCGGCCTTCAGCGCGCTCGTCCTGTGGGTGGCGCGCATGCTCGATCGCAGCGCAGCGCAGCGCGCGCAGGCCGAGGAGCAGGCGGGCGAGCAGCGGGAGTGGCTGCACGTCACGCTCTCGGCGATCGGCGACGGCGTGGTCGCCACCGACGCTTCGGGGCGCGTGCGCTTCCTCAATGCGGCGGCGCAGCGCCTCACCGGCTGGCGCGCCGCGGAAGCGGCGGGCCGCCCGGCGGCGGAGCTTCTCGACCTCTTCGAGGAGAAGACCGGCCAGCCCGCCGAGTCTCCGCTTCGCCACGCGCTCAAGGCGCGCTCACCGGCCTCGACGGCCGGCGAGCCGGCGCTGCGCGCCCGCGACGGCAGCGTCCATGCCGTCGACGTGAGCGCGGCGCCGATCGTCGATCCGGTGAGCGATGCGCTCCTCGGCGCGGTGCTCGTGCTTCGCGAAGCGGCGATGAAGCGCAAGGCCGAGCGCGCCATGCGCGAGGCGTACACCGAGCTCGACCAGCGCGTGGTGCGGCGCACCGCGGCGCTCGAGCGGGCGAGCGCGGCGCTGCGCGAGCGCAACGCGCTCCTCAACGCCATCACCACCAGCACGCCCGACCTCATCTACGCGAAGGACCGCCAGGGCCGCATGCTGATGGCGAACCCCGCGTGGATGAGCGCGATGGGGCGCATCGAGAACGAGGTGATGGGCCTCGACGACAGCGACCGGGTGGTGCTGGAAAGCGGCGAGACGCTGATGATCGAGCAGATCCTCGCCGCCGATCGCACCTTCCTCGTGACGAAGTCGCCGCTGCGCGACGAGCAGGGGCGGGTGATGGGGCTGATCGGCGTGGCGACCGACATCACCGACCGCAAGCAGGCCCAGCGCGACCTCGAGAAGCTCGTCGTGGCCGAGCAGCGCCTGCGCGCGGAAGCCGAGCGCGCGAACAAGGCGAAGGACGAGTTCCTCGCCATCGTGTCGCACGAGCTTCGCTCGCCGCTCAACGCCCTGCGCGGCTGGAGCCACCTCCTCACCACCTCGCCGACCCTGGACCCGGGCCTCGTCGAGCGCGCAGCGAAGGCGATCAAGCGCAACGTCGACCACCAGACGCGGCTCATCGACGACCTTCTCGACACCTCCCGCATCGTGAGCGGCAAGCTCACCATCGAGCGGCGCGCGGTGGACCTCGTGGAGGCGGTGCAGGCGGCGCTCGAGGCGTGCCGGCCGGGCGCGGCGGCGAAGTCGATCGAGCTTCGCTTCGTGCCGGTGGGCGGCCCGATCCTCGTGAGCGGGGACGCGGGGCGGCTGCAGCAGCTCGCCTCGAACCTGCTCTCCAACGCGGTGAAGTTCACGCCCGACCGCGGCACGGTGGAGGTCTCGCTCCTCAAGAACGGCGAGCGCGTGCAGCTCATCGTGAAGGACGACGGCATCGGCATCGCGCCGGAGTTCCTGCCGCACGTCTTCGACCGCTTCAGCCAGGCCGACACCTCGGCCGCCCGGCGCGCGGGCGGCCTCGGCATCGGGCTCGCCCTGGTGCGCCACATCGCCATCCTGCATGGCGGGCAGGCGCGCGCGGCGAGCGCGGGACCGGGGAAGGGATCGACCTTCACGGTCGAGCTGCCCGCGCTTGCGCAGCCGATCCCGCTTTCGCCGGAGCGCATGCTCGAGCGCCGGGTGGGCGCCGGCGGCCTCGACGGCGTGCGCCTCTGGCTCGTCGACGACGACACCGACGCCCACGAGGTCGTCGCGCTCACGCTCGAGCAGACCGGGGCGCAGGTGACGAGCTACGGCTCGTGCAGCGCGCTCCTCGGCGCGCTCGAGGACGCGCTGCCGAACCGGTCGCCGCCGGACCTCCTGCTCATCGACCTCGCCATGCCGGAGGCCGACGGCTTCGAGACCCTGCGCCGCGTGCGCGCGCTCGAGGTCACGAGCGGCCTCGACAAGCCGATCCCCGCCATCGCGCTCACCGCCTTCACGCAGGTCGAGCGCGAGCGCCTGAAGGCCGCCGGCTTCCGCGACCGCGTCGACAAGCCCGTCGACGCCGACAAGCTCGCAAGCGCCATCCGCGCCGCGCTCATGGAGCACGGCGAGCGCCGCCGCCCCGCGCGCGCCGCCAGTTGATCCCAAAATCGATCAATCCTCGTGGTGGCCGAGGGGTGGGGCGACCTGCTCGAGGGACTTGCGCTCGGCGTCGACGCCGATCACGGCCGCGACGAGCGCCGCGGTGCACATGAGGAACGCCGCGAACGCGTAGGCGCCGAAGAGGCCGTCGCGGCTGCCGCTCTCGATCATGGCGCCGAAGATCGGCGGGCCGGCGAAGCCGCCGAGCGCCGTGCCCGCGGCATAGAAGAGCGAGATGGAGATCGCGCGCATCTCCACCGGAAAGATCTCGCTCACGGTGAGGTAGGCCGAGCTCGCGGCCGCCGAGGCGAAGAAGAAGATGCACGACCACGCCACGGCGATGGCCGTCGCGCCGATGAGCGACTGGCTGAACGCGTAGCCGACGATCAGGAGCCCGAGCCCGGAGATGCCGTAGGTGGTGGCGATCATGATCCGGCGCCCGAAGGCGTCGAAGAGCCGCCCGAGAATAAGTGGACCGAGGAAGTTTCCTAGGGCGAACGGGAAGATGTAGTAGCCGACACTCGCGTACGGCACGCCGTAGAAATTGGCGAGCACGAGCGCGTAGGTGAAGAAGATCGCGTTGTAGAAGAAGGCCTGCGAGGCCATGAGCGAAAGGCCGAGCACGACGCGGCGCGGATAGCGCACCCAGAGGACGTGGAAGATGTGCCCCCAGCCCACGGACACGGGGCGGATGGCGCTCACCGCATGGCTGCCCTTGCCCACGCCGATCGCGCGCTCGATGCCGGCCACGATCGCCTCGGCCTCCGCCGCCCGTCCGTGCCGCAGCAGCCAGCGAGGGCTCTCCGGCACGTTGCGGCGCACGATGAGGATCGCGAACGCGAGGACGCCACCCAGCAGGAACGCGATGCGCCACCCGTACTGCGGCGCGATGAAGGCGTCGTCGAGCAGCACGATCGAGAGCGCGGCGCCGAGCGCCGCGCCGATCCAGAAGCTGCCGTTGATGGCGAGATCGACCGCGCCCCGCACGCGCGCCGGAATGAGCTCGTCGATCGCGGAGTTGATCGCCGCGTACTCGCCGCCGATGCCGAAGCCGGTGAGGGCCCGGCACGCCGCGAAGGAGAGAAAGTTGAAGGAGAACGCGGTAAGCACCGTGGCCACCAGGTACACCGCGAGCGTGACGAGGAACATGCGCTTTCGCCCGAGGTGATCGGCAAGCCGCCCGAAGAAGAGCGCGCCGATCACCGCGCCGGCGATGTACGCCGAGGCGGCCCAGCCGATCTCCGAGGCGGAGAGCGCGAGCGTCTCGGTGCGCTGCAGGCTCGGCCCGAGCGAGCCCACGACCGTGACCTCGAGGCCGTCCAGCAGCCAGGTGATGCCGAGCGCGACCACGACGCGCCAGTGCCAGCGCGACCAGGGCAGGGCGTCCAGCCGGGCCGGCACGTCGCTTCTCACCGGCGGGGGGCTTGTCGTCGATTTTTCCATGTCCTATATTTTTCGGCCCATGCGAATCACGAAGGTCAATCGCTGGGGGGCTTCGGGGCTGCACCTTCTCATCAGCGCGACGATCGCCGCGATAGCGCTCGCGCTCATGCTTTTCGTGTGGTATCCGCCGCCGCTCTTCGTCGCCGCCGGCGGCAAGGATCTCCTTCTCATCCTCCTCGCGGTCGACGTGATCGTCGGTCCGCTCATCACGCTCATCATCTTCAAGCCGGGGAAGTGGGGGCTCAGGTTCGACCTCGCGGCGATCGGCATCGTGCAGCTTGCCGCGCTTCTCTACGGCATGTCCATCGTGTATCTCGCCCGGCCGGCCTTCATCGTCTTCGTCAAGGACCGCTTCGAGGTGGCGACCGCCGTCGAGCTGCAGCCCGAGAACCTCGCGCAGGCAAAGTACGAGCAGTTCTCGGAGCCGCCGCTTCTCGGCCCGCAGCTTGCCGTGGCCGAGTTCCCGGAGGACCGTGCGGAGCGCAACAAGCTCGTCGACCTCGCGCTCGCGGGCTACGACCTGCAGCATTTCCCCAAGTATTGGGAGCCCTATGAGGAGCACGCGAAGGAGATCGTCGCCAAGGGCAACACGCTCGAGCGCCTGCGCAAGGTCGAGCCCAAGGCGGCGAGCGTCGTGGAGGGCTACCTCAAGGAAACCGGCCTGAGCGACGACGCGCTGCGCTTCTTCATCCTGCGTGCGCCACGCGCCTGGGTGGCCGTGGCCGTCGACGCGAAGACCGCCGAGCCCCGCAAGATGCTCCTCTACGAGCAGCTCTAGCGCTCTAGCGCACCCCCGCTTGTCGTCCCCGGTAAGGCGGCCCAGATTGATGTCGTCCCCGCGAAGGCGGGGACCCAGGTTAATGTCGT